>JBAYQE010000004.1:0-68982 GCA_041677345.1 Thiohalomonadaceae bacterium | reverse complement strand
GGTGCGCGAGCGTGAGCGTATCGCCGACCTGTTCGCCGGGGAGCGGCTGTTGCCCTGAGCGGTTTACGGGACGCCAAAGGCGAGAGTAGCCCGACGCAAAGACGCAAAGACGCAGAGGGCGCAGAGGACGCAGAGCCCTTTACGTTGCAAGCGCACAGCCTGAGAGGATCTCCCGTGAATTTCCAGAATCCCTCGCACGGCGCCATCGGCCAACTGCTGCACCGTGTGCGCCGTATCGCGGTCGTCGGCGTGTCGCCCAAGGCCGAGCGCCCGAGTCACTTCGTCGCCGCCGAGTTGCAGCGCTTCGGTTATGACATGGTGCCGGTGCGTCCGGCCACGGAGAGCGTCCTGGGCGTGACCGCCTATCCCGACCTGTATGCCGTACCCGGTCCCATCGACCTGGTGGATGTGTTCCGCGCCCCGGCGCACGTGGACCCCATCGTAGACGCCTGCATCGCGCTGAAGGTGCCCGCCTTGTGGCTGCAGGACGGGGTGATCAATGAAGCGGCCGCTCTGCGCGCCAGCGCCGCCGGCATCACTGTGGTCATGGACCGCTGCATCTACCGCGACTGCCTGGCGCACGGTATTTCTGCCGAGCTTCCCATCGATCGGGGGACCCGGTAACCTGCCGTCATGCACTTCCAGTTCACCAAGATGCACGGCCTGGGCAACGACTTCGTGGTCATCGATGCGATGCGTCAGGCCGTCCACCTCAGCACCGAACAGGTACGCTTGCTGGCGGATCGCCGCTTCGGGATCGGCTGCGACCAGCTGCTGCTGGTGGAGCGCCCCCTGCAATCGGATGTGGATTTCCGCTACCGCATCTTCAACGCCGATGGCACCGAAGTGGGACAGTGCGGCAACGGTGCCCGCTGTTTTGCCCGTTTCGTGCGCGACCAGGGCCTCACCACCAAGGATGTCATCACGGTGGAGACCGCCTCGGGCGTGATCATCCTGTATGTGGAAGCCGACGGCCGGATCCGCGTGAACATGGGTGCGCCGCGCTTCGCGCCGGAGCAGATCCCATTCCGCGCCGAAGAGGAATGCGACCGCTACGGCCTGGAAGTGGCCGGCCAGCCCTACACCGTGGGCACCGTGTCCATGGGCAATCCCCATGCCGTGCTGCAGGTGGAGGACGTGGACATCGCACCCGTGGCCGAACTGGGCCCGGCCATCGAAGCCCATCCGCGCTTTCCCGAGCGTGTGAACGTGGGTTTCATGCAGGTGGTGGATCGCACCCGCATCCGCCTGCGGGTCTACGAGCGCGGCGCAGGTGAGACCCTTGCCTGCGGTACCGGTGCCTGCGCCGCCGTCGTGACCGGTATCCGCTGGGGCCTGCTGGGTGACACCGTGGAGGTGGAGCTGCCGGGCGGGCAGCTCACTATCAGCTGGGCCGGTGCCGGCCAGCCGGTGTGGATGAGCGGACCTGTCACCACCGTTTTTGAAGGAAGCATCACCCTATGAGCGAAACCCTTGTCTCCGCACTGCCCGACAGCGAACTGGAACAGCAACTGGTCGCCTATCTGGGCAGCCATTCGGATTTCTTTCTGCGTCATCAGCACCTGCTGCCTTACCTGACCATTCCCCATCCGGTCTCGGGCGGTGCCGTGTCACTGCTGGAGCGTCAGGTGGGCCTGCTGCGTGAGCAGAAGCTGGAGCTCAAGCACAAGCTGCAACACCTCGCCCAAGTGGCGCGCAGCAACGAGGACCTGCTGGAGAAACTGCAGCACCTGATCCTGGCACTCATCGACAGTCCCAGCGCGGAGGCGGCACTGGATGTGGCGGAGGCGGCCCTGCGTCGCGACTTCCACGCCGATGCCGTGGTGATCTGGACCTTCGAGGACGGTCTGCCGCGTGCCATCCCACAGGAACATCCGCAGCTCGCCGCCTTGCGCAGCATCGTGGCGAACCGCCTGCCCGTATGTGGCCAGTTGCGCCCTGACCAGACATCGGTGGTATTCGGAAAGAACGCACCGGCCACAGCCTCCGGCGCCTTCCTGCCCCTGTGTGAAAACGACCAAGCGCCGTGCTTTGGCCTCATCGCCATCGGCAGCAACGACCCCAAGCGTTTTCATGCCGAGATGGGCACGGTATTCCTGCGCCACCTGGCCGCAGTGACCGCGCGTATCGTTCGCACCAAGGCCGCTCGGTGAGCGCCAGCAACGCCCTGGTCGAACGTTTTCTCACCCATCTGCGCCTGGAGCGGCGCGCCTCTCCGCACACCGTCGCCGGCTACGCGCGTGACCTTGCCCGGTTCACCGCCTTCTGTGACGCGCGCCGCCTGGACCTCACGCAGGTGGATGCGGCCGCGGTGCGCGCCTTCGTAGCACAACGCCACCATGCCGGGCTGTCCGGCACCAGCCTGCGGCGCGCCCTGTCTTCGATCCGCGGCCTGTTCAACTACCTGCTGCGTGAGGAGCGGGTGGGTCATAACCCCGCCGCCGACGTACCGGCGCCACGCACAGCGCGCAAACTCCCCAAGACCCTCAGTGTGGAGCAGGCCGCGGCCCTGCTCTCGGACAGGCCAGAGGCACCCGAGGACATCCGCGACCACGCCATGGCCGAGTTGCTGTATTCCTCTGGCCTGCGCCTGGCCGAGCTGGTCGCCCTCGACCTGGACAGCATCGATGAAGCGGACGGCACGCTTCGGGTGCTGGGCAAGGGCGCCAAGTCGCGGGTGGTGCCCGTGGGCCGCCTGGCCCTGGAGGCCCTTGCGTGCTGGCACCGGGTGCGCGGCCAGCTGGCTGCGCCAGGGGAGCGCGCGCTGTTCGTCGGCACGCGCGGGCATCGCATCGCGCCGCGCACGGTACAGGCACGCCTCGCTCGGCTGGCGCGCCGTCAAGGGCTGCCCACCCATGTGCATCCCCACCGCCTGCGCCACTCCTTTGCCAGCCACTTGCTGGAATCCAGCGGGGATCTGCGAGCCGTGCAGGAACTGCTCGGCCATGCCGATATCGCCACCACACAGGTCTATACCCACCTGGATTTCCAGCACCTCGCCAAGGTCTACGACGCGGCTCACCCACGCGCACGGCGTCGCAAGGACTGAGGGGCGTGTTGGTCGCATGGGGCAAGCGCTGCGCGCTTGTGGCATCATGCAACCATCTGCCACATCCTGACCGCCGCCATGCGCTTCCTGGCCTTTTTGCTGTTATTTGTCTCCGGTATCGCTCCGGCCGCCCCCAGCATCTCGGGCGGTGGCGAGAACGTGGGGGCCGCCTATGTGGCCCTCGATCCCTTCGTGGTGAACCTCAAGGATGGAACCCGCGTGCGCTTCATGCAGGTGAAGATGCAGGTCATGGCATCCAACCCGACGGTGCAGGAGGCCGTCACTCTGCACATGCCCGCCGTACGCGACCGCCTCATCATGTTGTTTGCCCACCAGGACGCCGCTGCGCTGCGCACCCTGCAAGGCCGTGAGGGCCTGCGCCAGGAGGCGCTGACGGCCGTGCAGGGGGTAGTTAGCGAAGTGACCACCACCACACCCAAGCAGAAAGCCGCCATCGAAGCGGTGTATTTCACTGATTTCGTGATCCAGTAGCCCGGGACTGGAGCCACGGCTGTGCGTCGATGACGGGGAACGAATCCCTCACCCGTCCGCACCGGGCAGCCCCGGTTTTTACCTCATCCAAGCAGTGCCGCGTCGCCGGCATACCCTTCTGATTGCCCTTGCCGAAGGTGCAATACATCGTGGCGGCAATGGGCTTGACGCGTTTCTTCACGCCAATGGCAATCACACCCCCGGCCACGACCGCGATGGCGGCGGCGAAGTAATTTCCATTCACCAGTGCGTCCAACCCGTTGTTGATCACGTTTTCGACCTTGTCGGCGCCCAACATGTCCAAGGCCGCCGTGGCGCCACTTGCAGTACCGGCGGTGGCTGTACCCACAACCAACGACTTGCCGAGTTCCGCGCCCAGATTCTTGAGGGTGCTCGCGCGGCGGAGATCCCGGTTGTTCGAGTTCATGCCCACATAGTTCAGGCCCGCTTCCTTGCAGAGCTTCTCGAGCGCCTGGGTCGAACTGGTGTTGGGATTGGAGAAATAGACGTTCTGGTCCTGAACCGTGCCGGCTTTCTTGTCCAGTGCGCGAGTCTTCGTGTCCGCCAGCGGTTGCGTGCTGAGGATCTTCTCGGCGGCCTTGAAGGTATCAGCGGCGGCATCGTGTACCAGCCAATTCACCGCCCGCTTCGTCTCGCTGCACTGCTGCATGATGGAGGCCAGCGCCTGCGCCGCCTCGGGGGACTTATGCTGCCCCTTCCGAATCCAGTACATGGAAAACGGCCCCCGGGAATCGGTGCTGGTGAGGTAATCGGCCTTTTGATAAGCACCGATCACGTGCTCCGAGAGCAAGTGGCCGGCGCTTTCCTTATCGTCAAACCGGCCTGCCACCGCCGCATAGTGGGCCTTGCCCGCCTTGCTTCGCCATTGATGGTCTTTGTCGATAGTGTCTACGGCTTCCTTTGCCGGTGCCCAGCGCCTGTTGCGCTCGACCCAAAAGACCGGGAAAAGACCAAAACGTTGATCAACCGAAGGCGTGCCGATGCCCAGATAATCGATCAGTACCGCGCCGTTGTGGAGGCTGTACTGCATGGTGATGTGACCGCTGCGGGTCTCGCAGATGTCGCCGGCCGGATTGAGGCGACTGCCCTGCAGCGGGTCGGCATTGAGGGACACGATCCGGCGGAGGATCGTGGTCATGTGGTAGTCGCTGCGGTGTTCGCGGAGGATCTTGTTGAACACTGCGTGATAACGGGTCGGCACATACACGTCACGGCCGGCCCCGTGATAACCCGTATAGATCTTTGTCTAGTCGGATCGCTTGATCATGGCCAAGTCCTTTTGGTTTGGGTGAAGTCGAAAGAAAGCGGGGGTGGAGGCGAGCAGGTGCCTTCGAAGGCCACCCGTGATTCACCCGCCTCACCGTAGCGAAAGCTCCCGTAATACCGCCAAGGCTCTGGCTCGCGGTGTGGGCTGTAATGTGCATCGGGGTACGCCCGCTCTGCTTCCCTCTTTTGCCGCAGTGCCTTCGGAGACAACCGGAGTTTCATCGAGGCGATGATGGTTTCGATGCGCTCGAACATCGCCCGGTTGCTGGCGTCCGCGGGGAGTGAGCCGAGGGCACTGAAAGATACGAGCAGATATTTGTCTGCGAACAGAGGGGTCGTTAACCACACGGAGACATGGGCATCATCATAAGGGCTGGGGTGTGCCTCCCAGGCTGCTGCCCGATCCCACGACTCCAGGTACACCCAGTCGTTACCCTCTAGCGATCTGACCTGCCAGTTGACTGGCGTGGTGTGCTCGTTCAGTCCAAAGCCGGGACCATCACTGTAATACAAACCATGGACAATCAACCGCTCGAGGTGCTCGGGATTGAAACAATTCAGCTTCGACGTCATGCGTGATGTGTCGCAGATGACTGAGGAGCACTGGAGTATGCCGATATGACTGGTCTGCCAAATTGGACCATAGCTAAACCAATTTCGCCTAAACAGCCCTGAGTTACTGACACCTTGACCATTAGGCGGGTATCCGTTCCGGTCCGGTTCGGTGTTGTCGTTATAGAACGCTTCATCAAACACATCGATCTTGGGATTGATCGGGTCTTCGGGAAAATCAAAATCCTGCGGTGGCAGGGTGATTTCGAAGTGGCAACCGGAGAGGTCCAGGCTCAGCGTGTCCCAGCGACGGGAGCGTTTGAAATCGGGGGGCTGCTTGGAGGCGAACAGACGAGCAAGCATGAGGCGTTAGGCGCCATTTCCCGGTGTTGGCAGACGTAACTTTCCTTGAGGCGGGTGACGTTAGCACAGCCCACAATGCAGGCGCAATCACGCTGGGTGGCCCCGATTTCGCTAACGACATGCTCAAAGAGACTGGTCGGATGCGTCACAGAAACTGCTGAGCCAGGAGTCAGTGGCCAAGACACGCATACTCTGCTGCGCTATCGCTTGCGGCAAGCGCGGGTGGAGGCGAGCAGGGCCTTGAACACCACTCTTGCTTCACCCGATATCCCCGTAACGAACGCTGCCTGAATCCCGCCACGGCTCCGGTTTGCGGTGCAGGCTGTGAGATGCATCGCGGTGCGTTACGGTGCGTTCCTCCGCTGCCGCAGCGCCTTCTGATTCCCCTCCTTCAGTGCCAATGATTGATTCATAAGGTCTTCAACGCTTGCCATAGCACTGCCCTTGCTACTCCAAACAAGCGCGTGTGTTGCATGACGCCTAATTAGCGACAGGCGTCGCTGCCGACTCCTGTGTCGCGGTCATTTGCGTTTGTTCCGCCGATTGCATTTTGCAATGAACCCTCCGCAGAGCTGATCCGGCATTGCACTTTGCATTGCGCTGTTCGCACAGAAAAAACTCATCCTGATGATATCCCGGGAATTTTACTCGTGGCACGAAAGCTGCCTCTAACCTGACGTAACTACACGGCAGGGTGGCCATGGGTATGCGCTGGTGGCGGAGCTGGTTGATCGAAAGGCCGCAGTCCTCGGTAACGAACCACTCCGTCACGGTGGTGTTGCCGACCGGATGTGTGACGGTGGCGCGCACGCTCGATTGCCTGGGTGCGGCCTGTCCGCGGCCGCAACTCCTCACCATGAAGGTGATGGAACAGTTGCATGAAGGCGAGGTGATCGAGTTGCTCTCCGACAACCCGGCCACCGTCGAGACGGTTCCCGCGCTCATGTTTGCCGTGGGTGGCACGCACATGGCGACGGTCAAGGATGTGGACCACTGGCGGGTCTATATGTGCAAGGGCCTCCAGGTTACCCCCGAGAACAAACCAAGCGAAGGACGGGTATGAACGAAGAAAGCGTACTGCAGGCCAAACGATTGTTCGTGGACCGCGCCCGGGAGCGCAACCTCCGACCGGCCATGACCATCGTCGGGTTGGTCGCCCTGGGCTCGGTGGCGGCGCTCAGCGTCGATACACGTTTCGTATACCTGCTGGTATACGCCTGGTTCGGCGTCATCTACGGGCTGCTGCTGCAATACGGGCGATTCTGCATGGCCTCCGCCGTGCGTGACTTGTTTGCGGTAGGCGTGCCGCGCATGGCGGTGGGCATGCTCATCGCCGTGGCCTTGTTTTCACTCACCGCAGCCACGGTACAGGCAGCCGGATTCAGCACCTTTGCGCCCCATCCCTTGGGCTGGCACGTCATCCTGGGTGGGTTGATCTTCGGTTTTGGCATGGTCTTCACCGGCGGTTGCGCTTCGGGCTCGCTGTATAAAGCCGGTGAAGGCAATGTGGGTTCCATGCTGGTGGTCTTCGCCATCTCGTTCTCGCAGGCGATCATCGTCACCGCCGGCGGCTGGGTGGATGCACTGGCGCCCGCGTCGTGGCAGGTGTCCGCCGCGGCCAAGGACATGCCGCCGGAGTTGACGGCCACCGAAGGCTGGTTCGACCTGTTCACCGCCGGCTACATCTGGGATTTGAAGGGCACGACCGTCGCCGAAACCATGGGCATGGAAGGTACCTTGGCAGGCGCCTTCATCGCCAATGCGCTGTTTTCCGCCATCCTGCCCGCACTCGCGCTGCTCGTACTGATCTACGTGTTCTACTTCCGCCGCAACTACCTGCGTCGCGAAAAGATCACCACGCCAAGCCTGGGCAATCACCTCGACGGCCTGTGGGCCATGATCACCTCCTCGAAGAGTACCGCCCTCGCCGGCGCTGGATTGGGCCTCTTCGCAGGCATGCAGATGTGGATCACCGGTGCCCTGCGCGAGCACTACGGCATCTTCAACTTCGGCGAACTGCTCGAGGCCATGGGCTATCAGAACGGCCTGTCGTTGCAGGGGACCGTGTTCGATCCGGGCTACTGGTACATCACCACGCAAGAAGCCCAATGGGGCGGCTGGATACTGAACCAGCTTGGCGTCGAGAACCTGGACAACATCTTCTTCGGCCTGGACAACGGCCTTCCCAACCCGCTGCTCAACGCGCCCGGTTTCATGTCCATCGGCATCATTCTCGGTGCCGCCGTGATGGCGCACCTGCGCCGGGAATTCAAATGGAAATTGCCGAGCCTCGAGACCGCCGTATTCGCCCTGATAGGCGGCACCCTCATGGGCATCGGCGCGCGCATTGGCATGGGCTGCAACATCGGCGCCTTCTTTGCCACCGTCACCAACGGCGATCTCTCCGGCTGGGTGTTCCTGGCCGGCATGGTGGGCGGCGGCTGGCTGGGCGTGAAGGCGTTCAACACCTGGCTTGAATGGCGCTCCAGCCGCGCTGGCGAATGTGATTTCTGAACCCCCTGGCAATACAAGGAGCGACCCATGGCAGTCAAATTCGAACAGACCGGTGACGGCAGTTACGCCCTCGACGTGCGCGGCTACAGCTGTCCACATCCGCAGATGTACACCAAGAAGGCATTGCAGAAGATGGCATCCGGCGACGTGCTCACCCTGGTGTTCGACAACCCGTCTTCCGGCGAATCCATCGCCGCCATGTGTGAGAACGAGGGCAACGACATCGTTGAACGTCAGGACATCAACGGCTCATTTACCTGGAAGATCCAGAAGGCGTGATCGTGAAGCTCGGAATCGTCATTACTGAAAACAGACTCACCGCACCGGCCCTGGCATTGATGGGCATGGCCGCTGACCGTGGCATTGAACTGCGCTGTTTCCTTTCCGATTCGGGTGTGGAAGCAATGCACGACCCCCATCTGCAAAAACTCGTGGCAGAGCGCTGCACCACCCTCGCGGTGTGCGAGCACAGCATGGAACGTTACGGGATTCATGTGCCCAAGCCCATCGACACGCAGGTCGTGGTGGGCGGCCAGTACCAGGATGCAGAACTGGTGCGCTGGAGCGATCGCGTCGCGGTGTTTTGAGGAGGACTCATGCAGAAGACGATCCTTGTGGTGGCCTTGAACAAACGCACCGAGGCGTTGCGCATGGCCACCGGACTGACCCTGCTGGATGACCAGGTCAGGGTGAAGGTGTGCGGCCCGCTGGATCCCGACGCCGACGAGCAACTCGAAGCGCTGGAGTTCGCTGACGTGGCGGTCGAACATGCCGATCTCTCGCGCAGCGAAGACATTCATGGCCTCGCGCAATCCATCGCCACCTCGGACGCGGTGTACGTGCTATGAGCGCGCGGCCGATTCTCTGGATCAGCACCGAGGCAGGGACCCACGGAGAACTGCAGGAACGTCTGAAACAGGCACTCAGATCGCTCGATTGCCACGTCATGGAAGCCAGCGCCGGAGACGTGGAACGCCTGTTGGACGCCCTCGTAGCCGGCGCCGTACCGGTGGTTTTCAAGGAGGCCGCCGTCGATTGAAGGGTTGCGGCAACCCTGCCGCTACGAACACGCAAGTGGAGGAGTGGAATAAACATGACCGGAAAGGCATCACATCCCATGGGTTGGCGCAGCGGTATCGCTGTCGGGCTGACCTGCATAACCACGATGATTCTGAGCGCGTGCGGTACGGAAGACAGCGCATCTGCTGACCTGCGTAACAACGGTGACCTGACGGCGGTGAAGGTGAATACCGCGGCGGAGATCGCGCAAGCCTCAGCACTTGATTATGACGATAACGAGAACGGGCTCATCACCGGTAACACCCTCCGGCGCTGGATTGCCGACTGGGAAAACGAACGTCCCGCAGGTGTCACCGGCAAGCTAATAATCCTTCAGCTCAGTGCTGGCCCGGGTGGCGCGCAATTCATCAAGTCCGACAAGGCCAATGTGTTCACATATCACGTGCCAAGCGGCAACGACATCACCGGCTGGTGGACCCAAACCAGGGATAACGGCGTCATTCAAACCACGCAGATGGTGCCGGATGGAGCCAAGATGGATGCCTTGCTGCAAGCGCACGACATCGATCCGCAGAATGACATGATCGTATGCGCCATGGGTACGGGCAGCACCGGAAACGCGATGGCGCAGGGGCGCTGCTGGTACGCATTGCGTTACTGGGGTGTCGCGAACAAAAACCTGGCTGCACTCAATGGTGGTAACCAGTTCCTGGCGGCAGGCGATGCAGAGCAGACCCCTTGGACCCCTGATCTGTTCATGGCCAGTGCCGATGTGCCTTCCTACCAGGGAACCGCCAGCGTACGTGACCTGAAGGTGGATAACACCGCGCTGCAGGCAACCCTCAGTGACATGATGTCCATTGTCACCGTCGAAGACAGGAATAACACAGCGGACGGCGTATTTCTTTGGGATGCACGCAACCTGAGCCAGTACAGCGCCGGCGAGCAGATGGAAAACGGTGAGAACACGGGTACGACCGCATGCGCAGCGGCCTATTGCCTACCGGAAGCCGGCTATGACTACATGAAGTCCTTCCAGAACGCCGGCTCCAAGCAGGGTCATCCAAACGGAGCAGTGCAACTGCAGTTCACGCGCCTTCTCGATTCCACCAAGGGTTTCGCGTACCGGACCAAGGCCGAACTGGAAGCCTACATGCAGGGAAAGACCGTTGGCGGTATCGGTTTTGTGGACGGTATGTATGCGCCGTTAGGAGAGGGAAACGCCTACCAACCCGGCGATACCGTTTACACCTATTGTGAAACCACCTTCCGCGCCATGATCACCGGCTTCGCCAGTGCCGCCATCCTCGGGTATCCGACGCGCTTTTACGACGGCGCCATGATCGAATGGAATTCGCTGGCTTACAAGCAGACCCGCGAAGCGAGCGTCAACGGCGACTACATCCTTCCGGTGGGATCACCGTGGAGGACAGACTTGGTGAGCCGTTCTTTCTTCCGCTACGCGGATGATGCGGCCCCAACCATTGCACCCCGCACGATCACCAACGCTTTCGCGACCTCCGCCGATGCGATCGTCATGGCGGACAGGGCATACAAGACTCCGGCGCAGGAAGGTGCGGATGCAGGCGGTGGCGCGGGTGGCAGCGGCGGCGGCAGCCTGCTGCCTCCGAATCCTTGCGGCGGTTAGTCAAACAGCGGGCCGCCTGAGGGTCCGTGGTAATCCAAACCTATGCTTCGTTTCTTGATCGGTATGGTGGTGAGCGTGGGCCTGGCGGTGTTCGCATGGCAAACATGGCTTGGCCGCGTCTCCACCCTACCGGTTGCGGAGGAGTCCGTGGAAAGTTTTCTTACCAACCACTGGAACCACCCCCTGCCGCCGCAGGGCGCACCAGTGGTCGATCGTCCCGCCCTGGAGGCATCGCTCGATGCGGCGTCATGCGCACAGTGCCACACCGCGCAGTGGGAGGCCTGGGGCGGCAGTCTGCACAGCCGCACCATGGGCCCCGGCATCCAGTGGCAACTGCGCTTGATGAATCAGGAACAAGGCAATCGCTGCCTGCGCTGCCATGCGCCACTGGCCGAGCAGAAGGCCCTCGTAGCACTGGAGCGCGGGTGGTCGGCCGCACCTGCAAAGGCGCGTCCCGATTACGTCCCCGCCGATCTGCACCGGCAAGGCGTGGCATGTGCGGCATGTCACGTGCGGGGTCACGACCGCTTTGGTCCGCCGGCGCGAGCAGAGACCCGGCTGCAGGGAACAGCACACGGCGGCTTCACCGCACACGATGCGTTCGAGGACAGCCGCTTCTGCGCCACATGCCACCAGTTTCCGGAGGACGGCCCCCGCGTCGCCGGCAAGCTGCAGGAGGATACGCTGGCACAGTGGCAGGCCAGTCCCTTTGCAGGCAAGCAGTCATGCCAGCAGTGCCACATGCCCGAGCGGCAACACCTGTTTCGCGGTATCCACGACCCGGAGATGGTGCGCAAGGCACTCACCGTGGAGCTGATCCCTCTGCGCGAAAACGGACGCGCCGTGGCACGGGTACGGCTGAGCAATACGGGCGCGGGACACCATTTCCCGACCTACATGGTGCCCAAGGTATATGCGCGGCTGGCACTGCTCGGGCCCGATGGAGAAACACGCCCGGTAGCCGAGGAGATCATCGGCTGGCAGGTGGACGTTAGCCTTACCGATGAGCAGTTCGACCGGCGCATCCCCGCCGGGGGCACCTTCGAGTTCGAGCGTGATTTCCCGTTGCCGACGGAAGCGGGCTGGCGTATCGAGCTCAGCCTGGATGTGGCGCCGCGCGAACACTACGAGCGGGTGTTCGCGGACAGCCTGCAAAAGGCATCGCTCATGGACACTGGGACCGTCACCGAGCTTCGTGCAGCGTTAAGCGAGGCAGCTGCTACGCGCTTTAACGCCTTGCGGCTTTCGCGATCACTGGAAAACCTGCGCATACAACCTGTGGACACATTGGCGATGTGTGACGGCGATGCGGACTGTTGAGGGTGTGCTCATTGCCGTCCTGCTGATGGCGTCATGGCCGGCATCGGCCCGACCCGGTGATGAACCGGGTCGGGAATCCCGCCTCAAGTTCCGCAACGGTCCGGCCTGCATGTGCAATGACGGACTGGACGAAAAGGCAATCCGCGCAGCCGAGCACCGGCGCGCATGGACTTTACCACCAGGGGACAAATCGCGCCCCTCATCATCCGATGACAAGACCAAAGGAGAATGACATGGGAGCCCTGATTAAACTTGTGGCACGCAGACTGCGCAATGCAGGCCTGGCATTCCTTTCCCTGTGCGTGATCGGCGTCGGCGTCGCCGTGTTCGAATCCGTGCCGCGCTCGATGGCGGGTCTCGAACCCGAGACGGGGTGGGGCGCCGAAAGCCTCGCGGAGGCCCATGAAGGTGTCAGCGGCTTTTCCATCATCGGTGTGGCCAATGCCTGCGGCCTCGGTGCCTCCAGCTGTTTCAAGTGCCATAACGGCAGTCGCGCAGATGCACCCAACGAAGATCCGGCCACGGGGCCGTGGCATGCGGAACACCGTACCGTCAACAACTCCTGCGCCGGCTGTCATAACGGCAACCCGCGCATCATCCGCAAGGAGATGGCGCACAACAAATTGATCGCCAACCCGCGCATGCAGCCGGCGGAAAGTTGCGCGAGCTGCCACTCCGGGGATGCGGAATCGAAGTTGACTCGTTACTTGAGCGTGATGGGGAGCAAGTAGCATGATGACCAGAAACAACAAGCCACGCCGCAGTCTTGTCGCCGCCGGCGTGTTCGCGGCCGGCCTGCCGGCCATCGCCCTGGCTGGACCTTCGATCCAGTTCGGTGAGCAGGGGTATATCTCAGTGAACTACGCCTTGCAGATTTGGGCACAACAGCAGGATTTCACTTCCTCGGGCGATGACGGCGATCAGACGGATTTTTTCCTGCGTCGCAACCGACTTACCTTCACCGGCCAATACAACGATTACGTGGGCTTCTACGCGCAGCTCGAGGCCGGCAGCGACAGCAAGGATGGCCTGGACGATCGGGAGGTCTTCTATCGCGATGCCTATGTAACCCTCGACTACTCCGATGCCATGCGGCTCATCGCCGGTCGCTTCAAGCAGACCTTCTCCCGCGAGAACCTGGAGGCGTGTCTGGAACCACTGACGCTGGATCGCAGCGACATCTCGTTTACACCGTTTGGAGGCACCCGCGACACAGGTGTGGCGTTGTGGGGGAACTTGGCGGATGGTGCCTTCCAGTACCGTTTCATGGCTGCGGATGGCCGCGAGAACGATGACGTAGTCACCGACTCACCGCGGCTGACCGCACGCGTGCACTGGAGCCCGCTCGAACCGGAGTACGACTATGGGTATCGCGGCACCTACCTGGGTACCCGCACGGTCTTCACCGTGGGCGTGAGCTATGACACCCAGGCGGATGTCGCCTACGGTAATTTCACGACGCGCAGCGACGTCAAGGATTATGAGGCGACCACGGCAGACGTATTCGTGGAATATCCCACCTCGCTCGGCACGTTCACCGCATCGGCCGCGGCGTTCGACTACAGCGTGGGCGATGCGATCAATGACGATCCGGACCCTTCCTTGCCGGCGACGACGGAACTGGAAGGTTATTACGTCAAGGGTGGTTATCTGCTTCCCGACAAAGTGGGGCCCGGCCGTCTTCAGATCTTTGCCCGCCACGACGAGGCGGACTACAATCTTTCAGACGGCACACTCGATAACAACAGAACAGGTGTGGGTTTTAACTACTATTTGGATGGCCAGAAACTCAAGTTCACCGGCGAATATATGACGGTGGATTTCGATGTGGACCATCCCCTGAGCGCTGCGCTGCGCGATCACGAACAGGTGACACTGGGCTTCCAGATGATCTTCTAGCACAACCACCGCACCGGGGCGGATGAACCGCCCCGGTCCGCTTGCACTCGGGGGGGTATGCAGGCGCAATGTTGAGAACAGCTCCGCACCGCCATGGGCGGGAATGGCTGCCCATGGCCGTTTTTGCAGCCGGCCTCGGCGGCTTCGCCCTGTCTGCCTCAGGCTGGAATGCAATCTCCGGTTCCGTCTTCCTTTCTGCCTCCTCCTTTATAGCCCTGCTCATCGCAGGGCTGTTTTTCCTGCGCCAACGGCACTGCCTGCGGCGTTTGCAGGCGAGTATTCAGTGCGCACAGGAAGGCCTGCTGGAGACTGTGGCGGTACAGCCTTACGCCGGCACGCTGTTGCGCGAGGTCACGGATGACTACAACCGCATGATTGTCATCCTGCGCCGCATGTTTTCCACCGTGGAGGAATGCCAGGCACGTGTGCTCAACGAGCGCAACAAGATCAATGCCATATTGCAGAGCCTTCCCGGCGGACTTCTGCACATTGCTGACGATCTGCAGATTTCCGGTGCCAACAAGACTGCCGAGGAAATGTTCGGCCTGCGCCAGGACCAGATCCTCGGCCAGAACGTGTTTGACCTGCTGCAGCCCGGCGAGGACGAGCGGGAGGTGCTTCGCGATGCATTCCTGTACAAACATCGGCTCAGAAACCAGGAGATTCGTGTATCGGTTCGCGGTTCCGAACATTGGCTGAGCCTTAACCTCGCCTTCCTTACGGAGAACGAGGCGGATATGGGCGCCGTCATCACCGTCCAGGACATTACCGGCTATCGTCAACTGCAGGACAGCGTGGCCATCCGCGAGAAACTCGTGGCCATGGGCCAGTTGGCAGCGGGTGTCGCCCATGAACTCAACACGCCGCTGGGGAATATTCTCGGTTATTCACAACTGCTGCGCGAAGCCGCCGCAGGGGACGAAAAGCTGGCCGGTTACGCCGCCATCGTCGGTGACGAGACCAAGCGCTGTTCGCGCATCATTCATGATCTGCTCAATTACGCCCGGCGCGACCCGTGCAACGGGGACACCTGCGATATCAATGCCTTCATCCGGGAACTCATCGACACCTTCATTACCTGCAAGCTCAAGCGCTACAAGATCCCCGTGGTACTGGATCTGCCACCGGGCGAATTGCGCATCGACGGCGGTTGCAACTACCTGGACATCGTACTCACGAACCTGCTGCTCAATGCCATTCAGGCGCTGGACGGCATCCAGGATCCACGCATCCGCATCGCGGCCTATGACGACGGCAGCGGCTGCGTAACCATCCAGGTGGAGGACACGGGACCGGGTATCCCTCCCGAGCTGCGCAGCCGGATCTTCGACCCGTTCTTCACCACCAAGCGCGTGGGCGAAGGCAGTGGTCTCGGTCTTTCCGTCAGCCAGGCCATGATGGTGCGCCGCGGCGGTTTCATTCGCCATGACCCGGATTACACCGCCGGCACACGCTTCGTGCTGCGCCTGCCCGCCGTACAGATGGAGAGGGTCGTGGCATGAACGCGGTGTTGAAATCGCCGGCAATACAGGAACGCGCACCGCGCACCGTGATTCTCGTCACCGAGGATGACGACAACATGCGCGCGCTCATCGCCAGCGTGCTGGATCCGCTCAATGATCAGGCGGAGGTGGTCTGTGCGCGCAACGCCGAGGAAGCGATAGGTGTACTGGAAAACCGTGCGGTGGGTGTGGTGATCACCGATTTGCGGATGCCCGGGCGCGATGGACTCGAGGTGCTCGCCTTCGCCAAGGCCCGTGATGCGTTGACCCAGGTGGTGTTGATCACCGGCTTCGCGACCGTCGATTCCGCCGTGGAGGCCTTCAAGAACGGCGTTTTCGATTACCTGCGCAAGCCGTTCGAAAACGTCGAACTGCGTTGCACGGTGGAGCGTGCGCTGGAGTACCACCGGCTCAGTACCGAAAACCGGCGTCTGCGGGCGACCAGCCGCGTCTATGAGGAGGGCGGCATCATCGGCCAGTCCGCAGCCATGGAACGGGTCGGCCAGATGATCGACGCCGCCGCGAACTATGACTGCAGCGTCCTCATCAGTGGTGAAAGCGGGAGTGGCAAGGAAGTGGTGGCACGCCAGATCCACGCGTGCAGTAAACGTTGCGACAGGCCGTTCGTGGCCATCAACTGCGCAGCCATTCCGGAACACCTCATCGAAAGTGAACTGTTCGGGTACCGCAAGGGTGCGTTCACCGGCGCCGAGCGCAACAAGCCCGGTCTGTTCGACGTCGCCAACGGTGGGTCACTGTTTCTGGACGAGATCAACAACGCATCACTCTCGCTGCAGGCCAAGCTGTTGCGCGTCTTGCAGGACGGCAGTTTCTACCCGATGGGCGAGACCGAACCCCACTTCGTCGATGTGCGCATCCTCGCTGCCAGCAACCGCGCCATGGGCGACATGATCACGCAAGGGCAGTTCCGTGAGGACTTGTACTATCGCCTCATGGTCATGGATATCGCCATCCCGCCGCTGCGCGAGCGGCGCGAGGACATTCCGCTGTTGGCATACTTTTTCGTCAACAAGTTTTCCCGCCAGTACGCCAAGTCAGTCAACGGCCTGACCACCGAGACCCTCGCCGCACTGATGCGTCACGACTGGCCAGGCAACGTGCGTGAACTCGAGCACGTGGTGCAGCGCATGGTGATCCTTTGCGAAGGCGACAAGATCGAGCCCGAGTTGTTGCCGCCCCGTATCGGTTGTGGACAGGCCGAGGCGCCATCACCCGAGACAGGCCACGTCCCGCCACAAAGCCTCGAACAACTGGAAACCTGGTTCATCCGCAAGATCCTCACGGAGACCCAGGGTGACCGCAGCCTGACCGCAGAAATCCTCGGCATCGACAAGTCCACCCTGTGGCGCAAGATCAAGCGCTACAACCTCGACGCGGACACAGGACGAGGCCCTGTCACCTGAGCGGGCACCTGGAGCCGCCGGCGCTCAGGCGCCGGGAGACAATGCCGTCGAGCTTCGGGCAGGTCACGGGCTGTCGTCATCCCGACAGGTTTCGACGGCAAACACCGTAATCCGCTCGTCCTCTGCCCGCCATCGCACATTGAAGTCCAGTAACCGCATGCCGTATTCACCCCGCTCTTCGGTGCGATAGCCCGGTCGCGGATCCTGGAGGAGCACGGCGGTGATGAAGCGCGTGAGGCCGGGGTGGCGCGGTTCCAGGGCGGCGCAGGTTGTGGCGGCTTCGGGCGTGAAGGCCACCTCGGGCAGGGTGGCGGGGGCCAATTGGGCGTATGCACCGCGGGCGTCCGGGATGGCATCCACATAGGGCAGGTAGGGCTTGATATCGAGCACGGGTGTGCCGTCCAGCAGGTCGGCACCGCGCAGGCGCAGTACCAGGCGGTCGTTTTCACGCCCGAAGCCATCCAGCTCCACCACCGACAGGCCGATAGGGTTGGGGCGGAACATGGAGCGGGTGGCGAATACACCCATGCGCTCGTTGCCCCCGAGCCGCGGTGGTCGCACCGTGGGCTTCCATGTGCCCCGTGGAATGGCATGGAACACGAACACCAGCCACACATGCGAGAACCCTTCCAGGCCACGCAGCGCCTCCTCGCGGTCATAGGGGGCGAACAGTTCCAGGCGGGCGCGTGCCTCGGGCACCAGTCCGGGCTGGCGCGGGATGCCAAACTTTTCCTTGTACGGCGAATGCACGATGCCCACGGGTGTGAAGGTGAAGGGTGGGAACTTTTGCATGGACGGCTTGACCGGAGTCTGGAAGCGGGTATGGTTCCGCTAACGTCGCGAAGGTGCAAGCATGGATATCCAGAAGGTCATACAGATGCTCATCACCTCCGAGTACTACGCCGACCGCAAGCGGCGTTCGGAGCCGGGCTACCGCCCGGTGGTCACCGTGTCACGCGACTTGGGTGCAGGCGGCTACGAAATCGCCCGGCGTCTCGCCGAACGCCTCGGGGTGCTGTTCTACGACCAGGAGATCCTCGACGCCATCGCCGAACGAGCCAACGTGGATCGCGAGTTCATGGCGCGCCTGGACGAGCGCGCACGTGACGGACGCGATACCTGGCTGTTCAGCCTGCTCTCGGGGCAGAGCACCTTCCTCTCGTCCTACCGCCACCACCTGTTCGATGTGCTGCTTTGCATCGCCCAGGACGGTGGCGTCGTGGTGGGGCGTGGTGCGCATATCGTGCTCAGCAACCGCGAGGTCTTCCGCCTGCGCGTGGTGGGAAGCGAGGCGCGCTGCGCCGCGCGTATCGCAGTGCGCGAAGGCATCGGCACCGAGGCGGCATTGAAGCGTGTGCGCGAGGTCAACAAGGAAAGGGACGAGTTCACCTTCAAGCTGGTACACCACCGCCTGCACGAGGCGGATACCTTCGATCTGGTGCTGAACACGGACAAACTCGACGACTGGGACGCGGCCACGGACTTCGTGCTCACCGCCATGCACGCCATGGGTTTCCATACCGCCGAGAAGGAACGCAATGGCTGACTTGCCACTTTCCGACAAGACGTTCAGGCTGGAGATCGTGAGCGCCCAGGCCCAGGTGTACTCGGGCAAGGCGCGCATGGTATCGGTGCAGTCGGTCACCGGTGAACTGGGTATCCTGCCCCGCCACGCACCCCTCATGACCTTTCTGGCACCGGGGGAGGTGCGCATCCGTACGGACGCCGGGGAGGAGGAGTACATCTATGTGGACGGCGGCTTCCTGGAGGTCCAGCCCGATCTTGTGACCATCCTTGCAGACACGGCCCTGCGTGGCGACGACATCGACGAAGAAGCGGCACAACAGGCACGCCATGCCGCCGAGGAGGCCATGCGCACGGCCACGCTCTACAGCGATCGCGACCTGGCCCAGGCGGAATTGCTCAAGGCCATGGCCCAGTTGCGTACCCTCGAAGACACACGCCGACGGCGGCGGCGCTGATCAGGAGCGCCGTCCCAGCGTGGTGAGATGGCGCCCGATGCGTTCGCGACGTTTCTCCCAGGTGCGTGTCGCGGTGGCGGGGTTGTGCAGCTTGGGGCTCGGCAGGCTGGCCGCCAGGCTCACCGCCTGGTCGGGCGCGAGCTCTGCGGCGGTAACGCCGAAATACAGCCGTGCCGCCGCCTCCACGCCGAACACCCCCGGTCCGAACTCGGCCACGTTCAGATAGATCTCCAGGATGCGTGCCTTGCGCAGCTTGCGTTCCATGGCGAGCGTGAGCAACAGCTCGTGCCACTTGCGCAGCGGGTCGCGCGCGTCGGAGAGAAACAGGTTCTTGGCGGTCTGTTGGGAGATGGTGCTCGCGCCGTAGGCCACGCGGCCGTGCTCGAGGTTGTATTCCATGGCGCCGCGGAGGGCGACCGTGTCCACGCCCGCGTGCCGCCAGAAGCGGCTGTCCTCGGCCACCACCACCACGCGGCGCATCACGGGCGCAATACGTGCCAGGGATACCGGACGCCAGCGCAGCGGCGGCAGCGCGGGATCCTGGGCGCGCGCGGCTTCGTACCGGTGGATGAAGCGCGATTTGGGGATGGCACCCCGCGCCAGCGGCTCCCAGTCGGGCCAGATCCGTGCCAGGTAGATGCCGTCGGCGATGAGGAGAAGGAATGCTGCCGCGAGCACCCCACGCAGCCAGGTCCTGCCTCGCCGCGGCTTGCGCTTCCGGCCTGCCAGGCGCGGGAACAGGCCCACGTCAGCCGGCGGGCGTATCGCCCAGGCCGAGGGGATCACACGGGTCCACGTCGTCCTTGAAGGGTTTCTTGCGGTCCAGGTGAGTGAGCTGGTAGACCATGCCCATCCAGTTGTTGATCACGGCCTCGGCAGTGTCATGCCAGGTGTTGTCGAGCTGCGCGGCCACCAGCCTTTCGGGGAATTCAGGTGCGGGCCGTCCCTCGGCGAGCGCGGCCACCAGACGTTCGTGGTGCTCCTCGAGCACGGCTTCGTTTTGCGGTGTGAAGTAGTTTTCCACGAAGGGCGGGTAATCGGGACGCTTGCCTGCGGCGAATAGTGCCACTTCGCGCTTGTATTCCTTCAGCAGGCTCACCGTGTCGTATTCAGGATGACCCTGCAGGAATACCAGCCGGAACCCGTCCTCGCTGGTGCCCAGGTGCACGCCCGCCGCGGCGCTCTCCACCAGCACTCGGCAGCCGACGGCGAGGAATTGTTCGCGATCGATCTGGTTGAAGCGCGAATGGGGCACGTCGAAACGTGTGTTCACGCCCTGCACCAGCGGGTGGTGACGGTCTACCAGGCGGTGAGAATACACACCCCAGCGCTTGAAGCCGAGTGCACGGCGCGGCTGGCCGTAGCGGAACTCCATCACGGCGTGGGTGGTGAGACAGGAGCACAGCGTGGAGGTGACGTTCTCGTAAGCCCAGTCGATGACCTCGATGAGGGGCTTCCAGAACGGCTGCTCCGAAAGGTGCGGACTGGAGACATTGGCACCGGTGACGATGAGTGCGTCCAGTCCCTGTTCCTTCACCTGCTCGAAGCTCTCATAGAAACGCTCCACATGCGCCTGGCCCACCGGGCCGCGCTTGAGCTCCTTGAGCGTAAAAGGGTGCATGTAAAACTGCGCGATCTGGTTGGCCTCGCCCACCAGGCGGAAGAACTGGCGCTCGGTGGCCTCCAGCGCCGCGTCAGGCATCATGTTGAGCAGCCCGACGTGCAGCTCGCGGATGTCCTGGCGTACGGCAGCCTCGCCCGGGATCACGGTCTGGCCTTCCTGTTTGAGTCGATCGAAGGCCGGCAAGGGGGTGTTGGCGACCAGTGGCATTGGCAGTGCCCTCGGTAATGAATCAGCCGCGCGCCACGGCGCGTTCGATGAGCGCGAGGAAATCGTCTTCACTCTGCACTTGCGAGACTTCGTCGGTGGTTACGGTATAGCCGTAGGTCGCGGCGATGGCCTCGTAGCGCGGGATGCGTGCATAGAACAGGTGCGGGAACACCCAGCGTACAAAGTCGTCCGGGTCGATGAGGGCCACGTAATGGAGGCCGCGCTCGCGCATGTAGATCGCGAGCTGCTCATCGAGGAAGGCCTCGCGGTAATACAGCGGCTTCGGGTCGGCCTCGGCGCGGCGGATGAGCTCACGCTCGTCCTTCTCGCTGGCCTTGATATAGAGGATCAGCGTGTGTTCATCCAGGATGCGCAGCACCTGCGGGTCATCCAGCTCGCATAGCGAGCCGCCGGCATCATTCACGAAGTGTTGGTAGCCGTAGATGGTCTGTGCCTTGCGGATAAACTCCGGCACATCCTTGAAGGCCGCAATCTCGGCCTCACGGTGCAGATTCTGGCGCCGTTTGAATTCGGAGAGCGACAGACCGCCGAGCTCCGGATTACCCAGCTTGCCCATGAAGGTGGATACCGGCTTGAGGTGATTCACGGTGATGTTGTTGCGGATGTAGATGGAATCCGAGCGCAGCAGGTCGCGCAGGAACGGGATGGTCATGGCCTGCTGCTTGATGTTGTCGAGGATGGCCTCATCCAGGTAGCGAGTGCCAATGCGGTAGTCACCCGAATAATGGAACCAGTTGCCCCGGCGCAGGATATTGGACAGGCGGGTCTTGCCCACCCCCGACATGCCCAACAGTGTGATGCGCTTGTTTTCCCAGGCGCGGAAGGCGTCGACGCTCAGCTTCACGAAACGGTGCTCCGGCGAAAGAGACGCCTATTGTACGGCGCACGGCGCCGGGGTGCATCGCCGTGACAACGCTCTGCGGCGCCGGAGCCAGGCTCCGGCGCCTGTGGGGGGCTAGAAGGTGATGTCCACGCCCAGCGACATCATGTCCACCTGGTCGATATCCGCGGTGTCGGCCAATTCATCGATTTCGAAGCGTTCCCATTCGGCACGGATGGCGGTCAACGGCGTGATGTTGAACGAGGCGCCCACGCCGTAGGCGAGATCCGTGTCGTCGTCATCGATGTCGATGCCGGCTACTTCCGCCTCCGCATCCCACATGATGGCACCGGCCTTGGCGAATACCGTGATCGGTCCCGTGCCGATATTCAAGGTGCCGAACAGGTCCCAGCCAGTGGCCTCCATGTCCACATCGTCATCGCTCGAGTCGGCCAGATTCACGTAGCCGCCCTCGATGCCGAGCAGCCCAAAACGGGCACCGGCATAGGCCTTCCAACTGGTGTCGGTCTCGTCGAAGTCGAAGCCGTTGAAATCACCTTCTACCGTGGTCTGGCCCGCGGCACCACCGATGTAGAAGCCCGGTAGCACGGCATGGGCCTGGGTGCTCACCAGCGCGCCGCACAAGGTGGCGGCGCCGAGCTTGACGATCATACGCATGGCATGTTCCTCCTCCGTCGTCCTATAAGCTCAATCTAGCAGCGCTGGAAAAGCACTTCGCGTACCGTCGGCCGCCCTCGTCACGATGCCGTCCGTGGCGTGGCTCGTGTGCCCGGGTTCGAAGGCGCCGGCATGCAACACCGTGCAGGCGGTCTAGCCTTTTCCGTGAGGGTAAAGACACGAGGAGGATGACCGTGGCGCACGAAATCGAATTATTGATGACGGAATTCGTAACCCACGACGTGAAACGCTTCATTACGACGCGCCCACCCGGGTTTGACGTGACGCCGGGCCAAGGCGTGGACCTCGCCATCGCCACGCCGGAGTGGAGCGAAAAGACGCGCCCGTTTACACCCACCTCCCTGGAGGAGGATCGGGTGCTGGAGTTCACCATCAAGCGGTACCCGGATCACCAAGGGGTGACCGATGCACTGCACCGGTTGGAACCCGGTGCGCATCTGCTCGTCTCCGACCCGTGGGGCAGTATCCGTTACGAAGGGCCCGGTGTCTTCATCGCCGGTGGCGCGGGTATAACGCCGTTCATGGCCATCCTGCGGCGGCTGGCGCGTGACGGCCAATTGGATGGCTGTACACTGCTGTTTTCCAACAAGACCCCGGCAGACATCATCTGCGCCGAGGAATTCCGCCATTACCTGGGCGAGCGCTGTACCTTCCTCTGCACCCGCGCCACCGCCCCCGGATGCGAGGCGCGGCGCATCGACAAGGACCTGCTGCGCGAGAGGATCGGCGACTTCGGCCAGCGTTTCTACACCTGCGGGCCCAAGGTGTTCGTGCGCGAGATCAACGCCGCCCTGGTCGAACTCGGCGCCAGCCCGGAGACCATCGTTTTCGAGAAGTGAACACCAGTGGGGTCAGAGTCATTTGAAACTCCGGTGAGTGGCTCGAGGATCAATTGACTCTGACCCCATGAGTGCCTGCACGGCCTCGCGCAGCACGGCCGTGACGGCGCGGCGGCCGGCAAGGCCGAGTCGCGCGGCGGTTTCGCTCACGCTGCGCCCTTCCACCACCTTCAACACCAGCGCGTCGCGCGCCCGGGGCGTGAGTGCGGCCCATGCCCGCGGGTTGGCGAAAGCGAGCGCGGTCAGGCGGTGCAGGGGGGCGAGCACGTAGGCCAGGTCGCGTGCCCCCTGGGCGAAGGCCTGCAGTTCCGACCAGTCGTCGCTGGAAAGCTCGCCCGCGCCCAGGGCAGGGCCGGCATCGGCCAGCAGCGCCGTCGCCACCGCAGGTTCGAGATCGCGCAGCGGATCGGCCAGGAGGTGGGGCAGGGCATCGGCGAAGCGCCGCCGTGCCTCTGCCAGCAGGGCCTCACCGGCCGGACTCACGCCCTGCATCACCATGGCCGAAGGCAGGCCGCTGGCGGCATCCCGCGCCATGCCGATGCGCACGCAACGAAAGCCGCAGCGCGCCCAGAAGTGCAGCAGAGCGGGCGTAGCGCCGAAACTGCTGCCCACGTAATCGGCACCCTGTGCGGCCTCCACCACCCCGGCAACCAGCTGCCGTCCCAGACCGCGTCCTTGCGCGGCAGGATGCACCGCGATACGCACGATGCGGCGCCCGCACAGCCGCGGTGCACGTTCGATGCCGGCGTGCTGGGCCAGGGACTGGGCCAGCAAGTGGCCGCGTACCCGGCGTCGTCCCGCCCACACCGCGTGGGCAAGGTCGGCCGCGAAGCCGCCCTCATCGACCACCAGCGCCACGCCGGCCACGTGGCCCGCGGCGTTCAGGACGAAGACGGACAGGTTGGGGCCGTCCAGCAGTTGGCGCAGGTCCAGGGGGCTGGTGCGATAGTGGGCGAGTATCAGCAGGCCGAATACCTCCCGCAGCAAGGCTTCGTCGTTCACCAGCATGTCCCGGTCCAGGCGTACGACCTGCCCGTGAGCCACCGTCCCCGCGAAGGCTTCGCGCGGCGCCGGTTCGGCGTCCAGCAGCAGGGCGCGGAACACCAGTGCCTCCAGGGGATCACCGGCATCCCAGCGTACCGGGGTATCCAGCGTGAGCTGGTGCCACCCGGGGGTGCGGCGCTCCAGCACGCGTGCGAAGCGCACCGCAAAGCCCTGTCCCGTCCCTTCGTAGCCGTGCACGGTGGTGCTGAACACGATGCGCGGAAAATGCACCAGCAACCGCTCGAGCAGCGGCGCGGGAATGGCCGCCGCCTCGTCCACCAGCACCAGGTCCGCAGGCACCTCACCCGCAGCCAGGGCATCAGGCGCGGCGAAGGCCAGGCTGGCATCGCCCAGCACCAGCATGCGCTCGTGATGACGCGCCTGTCGCAGCGCCGCCCGTGCATGGGTGAGCGCCGTTTCCGCCGCCGCTGGGCGTGGTGCCGTGACCACGACGCGGCCATACCCCTCCGTCAGCAGCATCGCACTGGCCAGGCCGAGTGCCGCCGACTTGCCGCGTCCGCGGTCCGCCAGCAGCACCAGCGGTCGCGGGTTCGGGTCCTGTGCCATGCGGCGGATGGCAGCGATGGCTGCCTCCTGGTCGGGGGTGCTGCCAGTGGGCACCGGCGGCACTGGCATGATTTCGGGGTGGGGGGCTGTTGCATCCAGTACCGGCACGCCGGCCGCGCGCAATAGCCTGACCAGCCGCTCCAGAAAACGCCCGCCTACGGCCGCGGGTGTGTGGGGGTAGTCGGCGATACGGGCCTTCTCCTGCGCATCCAGTGCAGGCCAGGCTTCAAGAGGTGGCGCGAGCAGCAGGAACAGGCCACCGCCGCGTACCACACCCGTGCACGCACCGAAGGCCTCCACGTCGAAGCCGGCATGGCCGTCGAACACCAGTGCGGTGCGTTCACCCCCGAGCAGGGCATGGGCACGCATGGCGGGGAGGGCATCGGTATCGGCGAGGTGTGCGTCGGTGATCCACAGGGCATCCAGGCCGCGGACCAGGCGCGCGGCCGCCCCACGGCACGCGGCGGCATCGCCCGTGATGACCAGAATCCGGCGATGGCGTGGTGGCGTGTTCACCCGGGTCCGTCGGTGAGATAGCGGTAGACGGCGAGGGCCGCCTTGGCACCCGCACCTGCGGCCACCACGATCTGTTTTTCTGGCTCGTCGGTGACATCGCCTGCGGCGAACAGGCCGGGCAGGGAGGTGGACTGATCGCGCTGCACCGGGATCTCGCCGGCCGCGTTGAGTGCCACCAGGTCACGCACCGGCTCGGCATTGGGTGTGAGGCCGATCTCCAGGAACACGCCGTCCACGGCGATATCGAAGCGCTCACTGTCGTCTACCGCCTGTACGCGTACCCCGGTGAGATGTTCGTCGCCCAGAAAGGCGGTGACGCGCAGGTTGCGGTGACAGGTGACGCGTGGCGTGGCCATGACCTCCCTTTGCAGGCTGGAATCGGCTGTGAAGCGATTGCCGATGTGGACGAGGTGGATTTCGCGCGCGAATCCCAGCAGGTCGCGAACCGCCGTGAACGCGGAATTCCCGCCACCCACCACCGCCACGCGCTTGTCGCGATACAGCGGTGCATCGCAGGTGGCACAAAAGGCGATGCCGCGGCCGATAAAGCGCTCCTCACCCGGCACGCCCAGGCGGCGGTATTGCTTGCCGGCACACCAGATGACGGTGCGTGCCTGCAGGCGCTCGTCGCCATCGATGTGCAGCAGGAAACGATCTTCCGTGCGTTCCATGCGGGTCACGTGCACATGCAGGCGTTCGGCCACGGGATAGAGCTCGGCGTGCTGCCGGAAGGCCTCGCCGAGTTCGCGTCCGTTGCTGCGCGCCACCCCCGGCCAGTTCTCCACCGTGGCAGTGTCCGCCACCTGTCCGCCCACGTGATCGCCGATGAGCACAACGTCGAGCCCCTTGCGTGCCGCGTAAAGGGCCGCGGTGAGTGCCGCCGGTCCCGCACCCACGATGGCAGTTTGGAACAGGTGGTCGGGTGAAGGCACCGCCACCCGCCGCTCACCACGCAGTTCACGCTGGCTCGCTTCGACCCGCTCGTGCACCGCCGGCTTCACGAAGCGCAGGATCTCCATCACGGCCTGCCCGGCGGGTAGCGCGCCCTCGAGGCCGTATACGCCGTTGATCACCGTCCGGGGCACGCCCTGTACGCGGTAACGCTGCACCAAGTGTGGGAATTCTGCTGCTTCCACCATATCCGCGCGGATGAGCGGATTGGCCAGGGCAAACTGATGCGCCAGGTGCACGGCACGGGGGCAGAACGGGCAGGTGAGCGTGACCATCACCTCCAGGTGTACCGGGACGTCGATGAGCCGCACCAGCGCCTCCACCTCGGGTGCGAGGCCGGACTGCCCCTCTGCCTCACGCGTGATGGCCTCGATGAGTGATGCGAACTCGTAGCCGGCGGTGAGACCATAGAAGCGGATGCCGGGTTCTCCACCGGGGCCGATCACCGTGGTGGCGGGCACCTTGTCGATGCCAAGGGTGCGGGCGGCCTCCGCGTCGGCCAGCAGGTCATGGACTTCGAGCACGACCTTGTCGGACAGACCGGCGATAGTCTCGAGCAATTCACGCTGCTCGCGACAGGCGCCACAGGCCTGCGCCTGCGTGAAATACACCAGGCGCACTGGCGCCGGTAGCGAGGCGAGAAGTGCGCTAACCTGCGCCTTGGTGTCGGGGTCGAGGTATTCGGCCATGCCGTGGTCATCGTGAATGGGTCGTTACCGCTGAGCATACGGTAGCCCGGGCGCTACGGTGCGCAATCCCCGACGTACAGGTGTTGCAAGTGCGCCGTCGTGCTCCCTTTGCGGCGCCGAATACCCCACTTTTTCGCGCGTTTATGCATCCGGCGAAACTGCGTAAGATCCGCACCCCAGGCCCATTGGGCATTCGCAAGCGAGGAGCATCCCATGAAATTCAGTCCCTGCCGCGGCGGCGACAATTGCACCCAGGACGGTACCCACTGCCAGGGCTGCGGTCGCAGTCACGAGGAAATCGCCGAAACCCGCAAGCTCATCGACGCCGTGGCGCAGTATGCCGTGAAGATGGGCTATGACAACCCCATCGATTTCACCCAGTTCGTGGCCGCCAAGGCCGCGGGCAAGGCCATGATGCTGAAGGCGCAGGCCCAATGATCCATGCGCGCCCCGACAGCAGCCGGGGTGCCGTGCCGTCCCCGTGAATCGCATCGACTACCGCCACGTGTTCCGGGAGGTGTACGTGCCACCCCGGGATGTTGTGGCGCGCGTGGTGGTGCCGCCACGGCGCTGCCTGGCCATCGATGGCGAGGGCCCCCTCGACACGAAGGCATTCCGTGCGGCGGTGGCTGCGCTGCGGGCCTTGGACAAGGCGTTGCGCCGGCGCCTGAAGCGTGGGCCCATGGCCCTGGATTTCAGCAGCATGCCGCTGGAGGTCCAGCGGCATGCCGCACGGAACTGGACCGTACTCCTGTTCCAGCCGCCGGTGGTCGATGCCGCCCTGGTCACGTCCGAACAGGCCGCAATGGCCGATATCACCGTGGCGCGCCTCGAACTGAGGCCACTGCCGGAAGTGCCGGCATTACAGACCCTGCATGCGGCGGCCATGGACACCGTTGATGATGCCCTCCAGCGCCTGGCGGCATTTGCCGCGGGGCATGGCCTGCACCTGGCCGCTGGCCACACCACGATCGATCTCGGCGACCCGCGCAAGCCGCCGTTCTCCTGCAACAAGACCCTCGTGCGCCGCGACCTCGCCTAGCCCGCCGTGGCTCCCCTGCATCTGTGCCAACCCTCCGCCGGGGCTGCCCGCAACCGCGGATTGCGGCCTGGGTGCATGCGCGTAGCGTGACCCGGGGCTAGTTTCAAAGATAGGAAATGCCTACGGAGGCTGACCTTGTCGATCGTCCATTGGCGGGTCTGCATGGCGATGATCCTTGGCCTGAGTGCGAGCACCCTGCCGGCTGCGCCGCGGGGCTTGGTCGTCTTGAAGCCGGACCTGAATGTCACGCTGCGCGCCAGGACCATGCCCGATCAGCACTGGTTCGAGGGCGTGGACGGTGTGGTCGGCGGCGTCGTCAACCCCGCACTGACGGTGCGCCAGGGCGCCGTGGTCCGCATTGTGCTGGAAAACGGTGATGACCAGAGGCACCAATTGGTGATCCCCGATCTCGAGCTGGCCACCGAAGCACAGGAAGAAGCCGGGAGCAGGACAGCCCTGGTGTTTCGCGCCACACGCCGCGGACGCTTCGACTATTTCTGCAGCACGCCGGGTCACAGGGAGGCGGGGGCCACCGGCGTGCTCACGGTGGGCGAGCCGGCGGCAGCCTCGCGAGGCGCCCCCGGGGAGCCATTTTGGTCCCAATCCCCGCGTTGAGGAGCCGAACATGAACGATCAGAGCCGGTTGGAAGTCTCCGCGGAAGTGGATGCGCGCGCCCGGCGCGTGGTCATGCACGCGGTTGAAGAACTGGGCGGTGCGGCCGAGATGGTACGCCATGGGCAGCAGAGCATTCTCCCTGCGCTGGTTGAATCGGCCTATGCCCTGGTGTTGCGCGATGAAGAACACCGCGAAATCGCCGAGATAGCGGGATTTCTGGGAATCAGCCCGGGGGCGGTGGAAAGCGTCTTCGCTGCACCCACCGAGAAGTTGCTCGCACGGTTGCGTTACGAGGCGGATCCCAGTGCGGAATTCGACTGGCATACCGACCCCGAATGGAGTGGCGAGCCCACCGAGACCCGCCTCGAGCCCCATTTCCTTGCCGGCGCGCTGGCAAAATTTGCCTATGACATCGTGCGGCGCGAGCAAGGTGGTCACAGTGAGGCCGCAGGCTCATAGCTGTTAGGCCCGCGTGGGGCGGGAAGACATCGCGCGCCGCACAGGCGCAGGAAATGCACCCGTTCGACCTCTGGCGCCGGTCAAGGATCTTCGCCCGGGCGTGCTTTCATTGCGCGTTGCCTCTGTGCCGATGGTCCGGAGAGCGCCTTACGTCCGGAACACTGTTCAGGCGGGAGTGAAGCGGTGTGCCTCCACCGTCCAACCTGAGGCGTGCGCCGTCAGCAGCACGCAGCTTGGTCCGCCATAGGTGCGCGCGCGACCCGCCGCACCGGGATTGAGCACCCACGGTCTGTACTCGGTGTCGAGTGTGAGTCGGTGACTGTGTCCGTACACCACTGCGCGACAGTCCCCATACGCATCGCGCAGGCGCTCGTGGCGCCGCGACACGGGACCGGCGCGATTACCGTGTAACACCGCCAGTGTGCCACCGGGCAGGGTAAGCCGCGCGCTGGTCGGCAGGTTTGCCAGGCAATCGAGTTCGTCATCCGGCCACTGACCCGGTGTGTCGTTGTTGCCACGTACTGCAACAGTGCGTCGCCGCGGCTGCAACTGCGCAAGCACCGCCCCATTGCCGATGTCTCCCGCATGCACGGCGTAGTCGCACGTCCTCGCCAGCGCGGCAATGCGCGCGTCCAGGAAGCCATGGGTATCGGAAAGCAGCAGGACGCGCATGGTCATGGTTCCCGTGCCGACAACGAACTGCAGGAGGAAGCGGGCTACATCACGGAGCCATTCCGCCGCGTTCATCATAGCCGAACCGATTCACGTGCATGGAAGCGCCCGTGACGTCGGCACAAGAAAATTTGTCGCTTGCCTACGTGAAAAAAAACTGTTTGCTACACTCAATCCATCGTTCACCGCAAGCCGTAACCACGGTGAAAGTGGACGGTTCAGGGACGAGGCACGGACCAAGGATGGTCTTTTTATGATGCCAAAAGCCAAGGACTTCCCATCAAGAACCACGGGACCTTGTGCGGAGGATTGCGAGCGCTGCTCGTCATTGAGGGCGACTTGAGGTGGTTACCAGGGAGACACCGGCAGTGATGTTCCGCCGATGCACGGAACGGCAGCCGGTATCGTCATCATCAATCCATGCATGCCGGGGATGAATCCTCCTGCCCCTTCTCCGGCTCCATTTTTCCATTGTCTCGCGGCAACAGCCAAGGCGCGCAGGCAGGCCGGCACTGACGTGCGGGCCTCCCCAGGAGGCCCGCACATGCTCCTCATGGCGGCGGATAACTGCCGTCGGCGCCATGCACCTCGGCGCCATGCAGGGGCGGATTGAAGGTGCAGATGAGGCGTAACTCCGAATGGGCGCGCAACAGATGCTTGTCGTGCAGGTTGAGTCCGTAGAAGGTGCCATTCGTGATGGGATGAATCTCTCCGGTGGCAAGATTCTCGATCTCACCCTCGCCGCCCACGCAGTACACACCCTCGAGGTGGTGCTTGTACCAGATGAGCGTTTCCGTGCCGGCATGAATGAGTGTGTCATGCATGGAAAAGCCCATGCCATCATCGCGCAGCAGGAGCCGGCGACTGGTCCAATGGCCGTTGGGATCGCGCACGTCGCGCGGCCCACCAACAATGTCCTGTAAACGTCTTACTATCATCAGGCAGCTCCCCGCATGCGGTCCCCGCGCCGCCCCAATACCGCGGCAACCGACGCGTCAATGATTTCCAGGCCTTCCTGCAACAACTCCTCCTCGATGGTGAGGGCAGGCAGGAACTTCACCACGTTGTCTTCCGCACCCGCGAGCTCGATCACCAGGCCCCTATTGAAGGCCTCGCGCGAGATTTCCTTCGCAAACCCGCGTGATGGAATATCCAGACCCTGGATCATCCCAAGGCCGCGGACGCGCGCATCCAGCTCCGGATAACGGGCCGCAATGGCGGTCAAAGCCACCTCGATGATCCCACCCTTGTACTCGACGGCAGGGGTGAGGCCTTCGTTATCCCAAAAGCCCAGGGCTTCGGTGGCGGCGACGAAGGCGAGATTGTTGCCGCGGAAGGTGCCGGTGTGTTCGCCCGGTTTCCATTGGTCGAGTTCCGGGCGCATGAGCAGCATGGCGAGCGGCATGCCGCCGCCGATGGACTTGGACAAGGTCACCATGTCGGGCACGATACCGGCACGCTCAAAACTGAAGAACGGCCCGGTACGACCGTTGCCCACCTGGATGTCGTCGATGACCAGCAAGATGTCGAATTCACGGCACAGTTGCGACAGCGCCTGCAACCACGCCACACTGGCCACGTTGACGCCACCTTCCCCTTGCACCGTCTCTACGACCACGGCCGCGGGCAGATCGACGCCGCTGGAGGCGTCTTCCAGATAGCGGCGCAGGTAGGCGATGGTGTCCACATCCGGACCGAAGTAGCCATCGAAGGGCATACTGACCGCGTTCGAGCGCATACCGAAGAACTCGTCGCGGTAGAAGTTGTTGCCGGTGATCGCGAGCGAGCCCATGGTCAGGCCGTGATAGCCATTGGTGAAGGCAATGATGTTGGAGCGCCGCTTCACCATGCGCGCCAGCTTGAGCGCCGTCTCCACCGCGTTGGTGCCGGTGGGTCCGGTGAACTGCACCTTGTACTCGAGCTTGCGCGGCGTGAGGATGGTGTCGTAGAACTTCTGCAGGAAGGCCTTCTTGGCCACCGTGGCCTTGTCCAGGCCATGCACGATGCCGTCGCGTTGCAAATAGCTGATCAGCGCCTCGCTGATGGCCGGGTGATTGTGGCCGTAGTTGAGCGTGCCGGCACCCGCGAAGAAATCGATATAGCGCTTGCCCGTGTCGTCGAACAGTAGCGAGCCCTTCGCGGTGTCGAAAATGGCCGGAAAGGCGCGGACATAGCCCCGTACTTCAGACTCCAGGCTTTCAAAAATACGCATCTAGGCGTTCCCCTCAAGTAGCGGGCCAACCCTGAGCAACACCTCCGCTTCGTGCGCCTTGTCTCCGAAATCGGCCGCCGTGAGGAACATCTCCTCGACCAGGCCGGTTTGATGCGCCGCCGCGAGCCGTGTGAATACACGGCGCGAGGCGGCGTTATCGGGATTGACGGTGGCCTCCACATAGCGCACGCCGGCGCAGGCCGGGCGTGCCAGCAATGCGTCCAGCATGAGCCCGGCCAGGCCTTGGCCGCGGGCCTTGGCATCCACCACCACCTGCCACACGAACAGCCGCGAGGCATCCCGGGGAAGGCGATAGGCCGAGATGAAGCCCGCCAAGGCGCCGTCTTGCTCTGCAACCACGCATGTCTCGGCAAAGTGGTCACACAGCAGGAAGTAGCTGTAGGCGGAGTTGAGATCGAGGGGAGGGCTGGCACCCACCAGTCGGTGGACGGCGATGCCGTCGTTCCGCCTCGGTGCTCTCAGAATGAGCCGTTGTCGGATATTGCTGTCCATGAGAGGGCGCATTATATTCGTTCGTCCACGAAACGATCTACCCCAATCTCAATCGGATCCAGCGGGCAGTTGCCGCATAAAGATATTAAGGGCACGAAGCAATGGAGCGTCATGAAGAAGTTCTCGTGGCCCTACGGCGCATCATTCGCGCCGTGGACCTGCACTCGAAGCGATTGATGCAGCGCACCGGCCTCAGCGGCCCGCAACTGGTGGTCATGCAGGTGATCGACCGCGGCAGCCCGCTGTCGGCGGGCGAACTGGCACGTCGTGCGAGTCTCAGTCAGGCGACCGTGACAGCCATTCTCGACCGTCTGGAAGAACGTGGCCTGGTGGTGCGGGAACGCAGCAAGGAAGACCGCCGCCGCACCTTGGTGGCGCTCACGGCAGCGGGACAGGAGGCGCTGGCGGCCTCGCCTACGCTGTTGCAAGAGCATTTCGTGCAGCGGTTCGCCGCCATGCCCGATTGGGAGCAACACCTCGTCATCGCGTCCTTGCAGCGGGTGGCGCACATGATGGATGCGCAGAACCTGGATGCCTCGCCCTACCTGGATCCGGGCGAGCTGGTGGCGCAGTAACGGGCAGCCCTAGCCCGTTAGGGCAGGTTGACTGCGTTGCCGGTGTGCTTATGCTCACCTGAAAGTGGTAAAGCGTGTCGACCCATGAACAACGAATGCATCGAAGCCCTGTGTCGTAGCGGCTGCGCCGCTGTGCGTGCCACGATCCAGGCGCTGGAACAGGGACAGGACGTCGCACAGGTGCGCGGCCTCCCCAGCGAGGAACGCCGCGCAATCCTCGAAGAACTCAAGACCATCATGGCGGTGTACGACGCACGCTGATCCCGAACGCGCAATCCTGCGACTGAAGGCGCGCGGAGGTAAGGCGAGGCATTAACCCCACGGAGGCCGCGGAGAAGCGGACTGATTTCTTTTCTCCGCAGCCTCCGCGGTTGTGGCTTTTTCGGGTCGGTCGCGAGGTGGTTCAGAGGTACTGCGACCAATCCACGTCCGGGTCGCCGAAGGCGAAAAAATGCGGGTTCAACAGCTCTTCCTTGGTGTTGTAGCGCAGCGGGCGCATGGCGGTATCGGTGATGCGGCCACCGGCTTCCTCGACGATGCATTGCGCCGCGGCGGTATCCCATTCGGAGGTGGGGCCCAGGCGTGCATATACGTCCGCCTTGCCCTCGGCCACCAGGCATGATTTGAGGGCGCTGCCCATGATGACGGTCTCGTAGTCACCCAGGTTGGCCAGGAAACGTTCCAGCGAATCGCCGCGGTGGGAACGGCTGCCGGCCACGGTTACCGGGCCGATGCTGCGCCGTCTGGTGTGGATGGGAACCGGCGGGGATACGCCTTCGCGCTTGCAGGCGCCCTGGCCGCGACAGGCGTAGTAGTACACGCCGAGCACCGGTGCATACACCACCCCGAGCACGGCCTCGTGGCCGTCGATGAGAGCGATATTCACGGTGAACTCGCCATTGCGCTTGATGAACTCGCGTGTGCCGTCCAGCGGATCCACCAGCCAATAACGCTGCCAGGTGGCGCGTTGCTCGAAAGGTATGTGGGCCGATTCCTCGGAGAGCACCGGCAGGTCGGGTGTGTGCTCGGCGAACCCGTCGTCGATGATGGCGTGCGCGGCCATGTCGGCCTCGGTAAGTGGCGTCGCGTCGTCCTTGCGTTCCACGCTGTAGCCGCGTTCGTAGATCTCGAGGATGCGGCGGCCGGCGCTGATGGCCACGTCGATGGCGACGTGCAGCAGTTCGCAGGGATCCGCGGTGGTATCATTCCTTGCCATAGTTCAGGTGTTCCCGGGTGAGAAAAAGGGCCGCGATGCTGCGGGCTTCGGTGAAATCAGGTCGTGTGATCAGCTCGTTGAGTCTCGACATGCGCCAGGGCACGACCTCGATCTCCTCGGGTTCATCGCCCTCGCGCCGGTCCGGGTACAGGTCGCGTGCCAGCACTGCGTGGGTGAAGTGTCCCAGATAGCCGGGGGCGAGACTCATGGAATTCAGATGGGTGAGACGGCGTGCGCCGTAACCCACTTCCTCCTTCAGTTCGCGATCGGCAGCGTCGAGCAGATCCTCGTCGTTCTCGATGCGCCCCTTGGGCAGGGCGAGCTCATAGCGATCGGTGCCTGCCGCGTATTCACGGATGAGCAGTACGGTATCGTCATCGAGCAGCGGCACGATGAGCACGGCGCCGCGCCCCGAGCCCACGAGGCGCTCGTAGCGGGTCTCGACACCGTTGGAAAAACGCAGATCCACCTGCTGTACATGGAACAGGCGGGTACGGGCCAGTGTCTCTGTGTGAAGGATTCGGGGTTTCTCGCGCATGCGTCATACCGCATCTGACAGAAGTCAGATGATAGCGCGAGCACTGCCGCTCCGACATCCGTCGACTCAGGCGGGCTCGAAGCGCAGTTCCGTCACCAGCCGGCCTTTGAACAACGTATCGAGGTGCAGGGTATCGGTACCCGCGATGACATTGAACCCCGGTTGCGGCTGCGGCGAGGCCCGGACGAAGCGCAGGTCTTGCGCGGGCCACCATACCTCCATGGTGACGTGTAACGGGTAATAGCCGTCGAGGAAGCGGCGCATGAACGGCCCATTGCGCAGGATGTACCCGCTTTCATGGCGGTGCAGGGCGTGGCTGCGTGCACTGATACAGAGACTTGCGCCTGCGCCCACGTTCTCGAGCTGGACCCGTGTGCCGTCCACCACGATACCGCCGATATTGTTATGGCTGTCCACCCGCAGGTCCGTGACGCGGTCGGGGTGGAACACGATCTCGGTGCTGGCGACGGCATCCAGGTTCTCATGGCACTGCTGCATGACCACCCAGCCGCTTTCCAGGCTGTCACGCTCGAACAGCACACGGTTGTGCTGGTGGTGGATGGGCGGCCCGGGCGGGGGGGTCAGCAGGAACTCAAGGCGCCCTTCGTTGACGGCACCGATTTCGCGTTCGAGCGCATCCTGGCGCGCCAGCTCGTCATCGAACTCGTCGGCAAGGGACGACGACAGCAGGGTCCCGAGAGGTACAATGGCCAGCATCCACACCGCCATCCTGTGACACATAAGCAATTCTCGCTGCCGCTTTTCCGGAGTATAGGTCGCCCATGTCAGTCCCATCGCAGTCCACTGCCGTGCAATGGCACAGTATCCATACGGTATTTCTCGATATGGACGGGACCTTGCTGGACCTGCATTTTGACGACTACTTCTGGAGTGAGCACATCCCCCTGCGCTATGCCGAGCGCAAAGGCATCGACCTGCTCGCCGCACGCGGTGAGCTGGAACCGCACTTTCGGCGCATGGAAGGCACCATCCAGTGGTATTGCGTCGACTATTGGAGTGGGGTGTTAGGCCTGGATGTGGCGTTGCTGAAGCGTGAGGTGGAGCACCTCATTGGCGTGCATCCGCACGTGGTGGCCTTTCTCGAGGCCTTGCGCCGTAGCGGCCGGCGGGTCGTGCTGGTGACCAACGCGCACATGAAGAGCCTGCGCCTGAAGATGGAACGGACAGCATTGGCAGGGCACTTCGATGCCGTCGTGTGTTCCCATGAATTCGGCCACCCGAAGGAATCGCAGGCGTTCTGGTCGTTGCTCACGGCACGCGAGGCCTTCGACCCGCAATACACCCTGCTGGTGGACGATTCACTGCCCGTGTTGCGGGCCGCAAGGACCTTCGGTGTGCGGCACCTGCTCGCCGTCAGCCGACCCAGCAGTCAGCGGCCCGCGCGTCCCGTTGACGAGTTCCCGGCCATCCAGCGCTTCGACGAGATCATGCCCGTCGACGGCGATCCCAGCCCTTGAACCGCTTGCGGCAATAGGCCAGCAGGGCTTCGTAATCCGGGAAGAACAGATCGAAACTCTCCTCCGCCGGGGCATCGAATTCGCAGTAGTCGTTGGAATGGTCGCGGCAGATCTGCGGGCGGTTTTCATAGATACCGCAGGCGCCGTTGGCTTTCAGGTGCGTACAGGGCGCCTCGAACAGCAGGAACCATCCGTCGCTGTCCTTGTACAGGCTCACACCGCGGTGGGCGATCTGCCACAGCAGGAGGTCGAAGTCGTCCATGGAGCGGGGCGTGGGCAGGTGTTGCGTGACATAGGTGCAGCACTTGGAGCCTTTGCAGAAGCCGCATTTGTTCTCCGGGGTGATGCGGATCCCGGTGGGCAGGGAAATGGTGGTCATGGAAAGGGCAGGAAAAACGATGATGCTCCGATTCTAACAGAGCACCCTGCAAACGCCTTGATCATGCGTGCCAGGCCCGTCCTGAAGAGGCAATTCAATACAGGCGTGGAGTACGCGAACCTATGGGTTTCGGCCAAGCCTACGCTGATTTACCCGGCACGGGCCACTACGCGCGGCCGCGGATACACTCCTTCTCTGCGACCTTTGCGCCCTCTGTTTTGCCTCTAGTGGGGCTTGAACGCTAGGCCGGACTCCGGCTGCGTGAGCGGCCACGGCCGCGCTGTCCGCCGCCGCGCTTCTCGCCGCGGTTGCCGCTGTGCGGCCGGGAACGGTGCAGCATGTTGGTGTCGCGCGGCGCAGGCGGCTTTGGCGTCACCAGCAGATCCGCAGTGATGGCGGCTACGGGGATCTTGGCACCGATGTACTCCTCGATCTCCACCAGGGAGAAGGCGTAGTCCTCGCAGGCGAAGCTCACCGCGGTGCCGCTGGCGCCGGCGCGCGCGGTGCGGCCGATGCGGTGCACGTAATCCTGTGCATCCTGCGGCAGGTCGAAGTTGAACACGTGGGTGACGTCAGGCACGTGCAGGCCGCGCGCGGCCACGTCGGTGGCGACCAACACGGGCAGCTCGCCCGAGGTGAACTGTGCGAGCAGGTGCTGGCGTTTCTTCTGGGGCACGTCGCCCGAAAGGATACCAGCGCGAATATCGTTGCCTTCCAGGTAGGTCCATACCTCCTCGGCGGCGCGCTTGGTGTTGACGAACACCATGGCACGCGGCGGCTGCATGCGCTGCATGAGGCCGAGCAGCAGCGGAATCTTCTCGTCGCTGGCGGGGTGGTACATGATCTGGGTGACACGCTCAGCCGTGACCTGCTCAGGCTGCACCTCGATGAGCGAGGGATTGTTCATGTGTTCGTAGGCCAGCTCGGTGACCCGCAGTGCGAGCGTGGCGGAGAACAGCAGGCCCAGGCGCTGGTTCGGTGGTGGCATGCGCCGCAGCAGGTAGCGCACGTCGGCGATGAAGCCCAGGTCGAACATGCGGTCGGCCTCATCCAGTACCATCACCTGCACGGTGCGCAAGTCGAACACCCGCTGCTTGAAGAAATCGATGATGCGGCCCGGCGTACCGATGAGTACATCCACACCCGCTTCGAGATGCTTGCGCTGTTTCTCGTAATCGGTCCCGCCGTAGGCGAGGCCAAGGGCCAGCCCGGTGAACTGCCCCAGGAGTTCGGCATCCTTGTGGATCTGGATGGCGAGTTCGCGCGTGGGCGCCACCACCAGGGCACGTGGCTGGTTGAGTCGGCGTTGCGCGGGGGCGGGGTGGGTGAGCAGGTGATTGAAGAGGGCGATGAGGAAGGCTGCAGTCTTGCCGGTGCCGGTTTGCGCCTGGCCGGCAACGTCCTTGCCTGCAAGTGCCAGTGGGAGCGTCTCGGCCTGGATGGGTGTGCAGCGGGTGAAACCCGCGGCATCGATGCCCTGCCGCAGGGGCTGGACTAGGTCGAAATCGCTGAAGGAGGTATCGCTAAGATGTTGTTCACTCATACTAACCGAAGGATAACAGAATCCCTCCCCTTGGGCTTGAAATAGGCCGGCGATTCGGCTCAAATGATGGAACAATTCAACAGACACCGTTTACCGTAACGGGCGGCGGTGCACATGGAGGCTGCTACTTTGAGCGACAAGATCGTTTACGTAACCGACGACAGCTTCGAGGACGAGATCCTCAAGGCCGATGGTCCGGTGCTCGTGGATTACTGGGCCGACTGGTGTGGCCCGTGCAAGATGATCGCTCCTATCCTGGACGAGATTGCCGATGAATACACGGGCCGGCTCAAGGTCGCCAAACTGAATATCGACGAAAACCCCAACACGCCCCCCAAGTATGGCATCCGCGGCATTCCCACCCTGATGCTGTTCAAGGCCGGCAACGTGGAGGCCACCAAGGTCGGGGCCGTTTCCAAATCCCAGCTCACCGCCTTCATTGACAGCAATCTCTGAACCCGGTTCCGGCGCGCCCAGAACTCTGGACGCGCCGTTTCCTTGGTGCTAATCTTCCTGGCGAATCCCCCTATCTGAACGAATTCCGCCGTCCAACGGCTCCTCCGCATGTTTCCCGGCCTGCAGGCGCAATGCCTTCTCAGGCGCACAACCCCCCGAGTTCTACCGCCCCACGGTACCAACTAGCATGAATCTGACAGAACTGAAGAAGAAGCCCGCCTCGGAGCTTATCGAGCTTGCCGAGTCCATGGGTATTGAAGGCATGGCCCGTGCTCGCAAAGAGGCGGTCATATTCGCACTCCTGAAAGCGCACGCGAAAAGCGGCGAGGCGATTTCCGGTGACGGTGTACTGGAGATCCTGCAGGATGGGTTCGGGTTCCTGCGCTCGGGGGACAATTCCTACCAGGCGGGGCCGGACGATATCTACGTTTCGCCCAGCCAGATCCGGCGCTTCAATCTGCGCACCGGTGACACGGTCACCGGCAAGATCCGGCCGCCCAAGGAAGGCGAGCGCTATTTCGCGCTGCTCAAGGTGGACGAGATCAACTATGAGCCGCCTGAGAACGCCAAGAACAAGGTGGTGTTCGAAAACCTTACGCCGCTGCATCCCAACCGCCGCATCACCCTTGAGCTGGGCAACGGCAGCACCGAAGACATTACCGCCCGCGTCATCGACCTGGTGGCACCCATCGGCAAGGGCCAGCGCGGTCTCATCGTCTCCCCGCCCAAGACCGGCAAGACGATGATGCTCCAGAACATCGCCCACTCCATCGCCCATAACCATCCCGAGTGCTACCTCATCGTGCTGCTCATCGACGAGCGCCCGGAAGAGGTGACGGAGATGCAGCGTTCGGTGCGCGGCGAGGTAATCTCCTCTACCTTCGACGAGCCCGCGGCGCGTCACGTGCAAGTCGCCGAGATGGTCATCGAGAAGGCCAAGCGTCTTGTCGAGCACAAGCGCGACGTAGTGATCCTGCTCGATTCCATCACCCGCCTGGCCCGCGCCTACAACACCGTCATCCCGTCCTCCGGCAAGGTGCTGACCGGTGGTGTGGATGCCAACGCCCTGCATCGTCCGAAGCGCTTTTTCGGTGCGGCGCGCAATATCGAGGAAGGCGGTTCGCTGACCATCATTGCCACCGCCCTCATCGACACCGGATCGCGCATGGACGATGTGATCTATGAGGAGTTCAAGGGCACCGGCAACATGGAGATTCATCTGGATCGCCGCATCGCCGAGAAGCGTATCTACCCGTCCATCAACATCAACCGCTCGGGCACACGCCGTGAAGAGCTGCTCACCAAGGTGGACGAACTGCAGAAGATGTGGATCCTGCGCAAGTTGCTGCATCCCATGGACGAACTTGCCGCCATGGAGTTCCTGCACGACAAGCTGCGCGGCACCAAGACCAACACCGAGTTCTTCGATTCCATGAAGCGCTGATGCCGGCGTGGACGCCTGCACTTACGGGTGTGGGCGTCCGCGTGACGGACCTCCTCAGCCGCGCGGCGTGCGCCGCACCGGCGACACGTTCCACACTTTCCGGGTGTACTCGATGATACTGCGGTCGGAGCTGAAGCGGCCCATGTGGGCAACATTCAGCACGGCGCGGCGGTTCCATTGCTCGGCATCCAGATACATCCTGTCCACCCGCTCCTGGGCCTCTACGTAGAGCGCGTAGTCGGCCATGAGCATGTAGCGGTCCCCGTGCAGCAGGTTGTCCACAATCGGTTTGAAGCGGTCCGGCTCTCGCGGTGAGAAGAACCCTGAGCCGATCATGTCGATGACCTTCTTGAGCTCGGGATTGCGCTCGTAGTACTCCGCCGGGCGATAACCCGCCGCGTGCAACGCGTTGACCTCTTCCACGGTCAGACCAAAGATGAAGATGTTCTCCTCGCCGACCGCGTCCTTGATCTCGATGTTCGCCCCGTCCAGGGTGCCGATGGTAAGTGCACCGTTGAGTGCCAGCTTCATGTTCCCTGTACCGGACGCTTCTGTCCCGGCCGTGGAGATCTGCTCGGAGAGGTCCGCGGCGGGGATGATGTCGGTGGCGGTGGAGACGTCGTAGTTGGGGATGAACACCACTTTCAGGCGATTGCCGATCGCGGGATCATGGTTCACCGTGTCGGCCACATCATTGATCAACTTGATGATGAGCTTGGCCATGCCGTAGCCGGGTGCGGCCTTGCCGGCGAACAGACACAGCCGCGGCGGCCGATCACCCGCGCGGCCCTCACGAATGCGGTTGTACAGGGTGATGACGTGCAGCACGTTCAGCAACTGGCGCTTGTATTCGTGGATGCGCTTCACATGCACATCGAACATCACGTTCGGGTCCACGCACAGGCCGAGGCGTTGCTCGATTTTCGCTGCGAGTTCGTGTTTGTTGGCGAGCTTGACGGCCCGGAACTGGGCACAGAACTCCGCATCGTCGGCGAGCGGCGCCAGCCTGGAGAGTTGCTCCAGATCGGTGATCCACTCGGTGCCGATACGTGCCGAGATCATGGCTGACAGCTCGCGGTTGGCCTGATTCAGCCAGCGACGTGGCGTAATGCCGTTGGTGATGGCGATGAAGCGATCGGGGAAGAATTCATCGAAGTCCGGGAACATGCTGTGGCGCAGCAGTTCGGCGTGCAGCTTGGCGACGCCGTTGACACGATGACTGCCCACGATGGCGAGGTGGGCCATGCGGATGTGTCGCTCGCCTTCTTCGTCAATCAGCGACATGCGGCGCAGGCGGGCCAGATCGCCGGGGTAACGGTGTACCACGGCATCGAGGAAGCGGTGGTTGATCTCGTAGATGATCTGCAGGTGGCGTGGCAGCAAGCGTTCGAACAGCGGCACCGGCCAGGTCTCCAGCGCCTCGGGCAACAGCGTGTGGTTCGTGTAGGCGAACACCTTGACCGTGGTGTCCCAGGCGCGGTCCCATTCGACGCCGTGGATGTCCACCAGCAGGCGCATGAGTTCCGGGATGGCGATGGATGGGTGGGTGTCGTTGAGCTGGATGGCCACCTTCTCGGGAAGCAGCGTCAGGTCACTGTGGGTTTTCAGGAAGCGCGCCACGATGTCCTGCAAGGAGGCGCTCACGAAGAAATACTGCTGCCGCAGGCGCAGTTCCTTGCCCATGACGGTGGTGTCGGCCGGGTACAGCACCTTGGACAGGTTCTCGGAAACCGTCTTGTCCTCGACCGCCTTGATGTAGTCACCCTGGTTGAAATAGTTGAGGTCGAAATCGCGGCTCGCCTTGGCAGACCACAGCCGCAGGTTGTTCACGGTATCGACGCGGAAGCCGGGGATGGGGGTGTCATAGGCCATGGCCATCACATCGTCGGTGTTTTCCCAGGTATGCCGCACCACCCCTTTGGCCACCTGGGAGCGCACCACGCGGCCGTTGAAATTCACCTTGTACAGCACGCTGGGGCGGGGGAATTCCCAAGGGTTGCCATAACGCAGCCAGTTGTCCGGGTGCTCCACCTGCCAGCCGTTCTCCAGTGCTTGGCGAAACATCCCGTATTCGTAGCGGATGCCGTAGCCGTAGCCCGGCAGCTGCAGGCTGGCCATGGAATCGAGGAAGCAGGCCGCCAGCCTGCCAAGGCCGCCGTTGCCAAGCGCGGCATCGAATTCCAGTTCCCGCAGGGATTCGAAGTCCAGGCCCAGGTCGTTGAGGGCGCACTTGAATTCCTCGAGGAAGCCAAGGTTGAGCAGGCTGTTGGTAAGCGTACGTCCGATGAGGAATTCGAGGGACAGGTAGTAGACGCGCTTGCTGTCGCTCTCGTAATACCCGCGCATGGTGTCCATCCAGCGTTCGATGAGCCGGTCGCATACGGCGTAGGCGGCGGCATGCAACCAGTCGCGCTCGCTGGCCGAGAGGCTGTGGGTGCCCACCGTGAAAACCATCCGGTTGGCGATCGAGTGCTTGATGGAGGCTATATCAAGTCCCTGATGGTCGTGTTCGATGTCCCGCATGGAGCGCTGTTGCATGTGCCGTCCCTTGTTGTACAGGCGCACCGGGTTCGGCCGCATCCCGGCTTGCTACATTCAGGATACACAGAAAGCACTTACGCTATGGTGCAGGGATGCCCCAGAGGGCTCGCATGGACGAATCTCCGCACATGCCGCGCACCTTCGATGACTGGGTGCATCTGGCGGCCACGGACCCGGATGGCTTCGAACGCATGCGGCGGCGGACCATCGAGCAGCACATCCGCCGGGCGCCCTCGCACCGGCAGGAGCGCCTGCGCCGTCTGCAGTGGCGGGTGGACACCACCCGACGCCGGGCGCGGACCCCCATGGGTGCCTGCCTCTCCCTCTCGGCCATGATGTGGGAATCCCTGCTAGGCCGTCACGGCCTGCTGGAGGCCATGCGCGGCGACGCGGCGAAACCTCTGCCTCGGGCCAGGGTCCTACCGTTTCGGGGGGGAAATTGACGGCTGTTGTTCCCCCCGATGCTTTTTCGTATGATCCGCCGTCTTTGCGCGCGGTGCCGGCCACGGGGGTCGGTGGCGGCGCGCCCTGGAGGTCGCCATGAAGCCGGATATCCATCCGAATTACACCGAAGTTACCGTTACCTGCAGCTGCGGCAGTTCCTTCAAGACGCGTTCCACCGCGGGCCACGACCTGCACCTGGACGTATGCTCGCAGTGCCATCCTTTCTTCACCGGCCAGCAGAAGATTGTCGATACCGCCGGTCGCGTCGACAAGTTCCGCCAGAAGTACGGCCTCAAGAAGTAAGCATGCCAGGCCACGGCCTGCACCGGGGGGCGTACCGCAAGGTCGCCCCTTTCGTGTTTGTGGGGCTGGTGTGCATCCTGCCGGCTGCGGCGGCGCCACTGTGCCCGGCCGACCGCATCGACGAGCGCGTGGCGGTGGCCCATGTACACGACGGCGATACCGTGCGCCTGCGCGACGGCCGCGACCTGCGCTTCATCGGCGTGGATACCCCCGAATTGGGCAGGGAAGGGCGGGCCGCGGAACCTCTCGCCGCGGAGGCGCGGGCTGCGCTCGTACATTGGCTCGCGACCTCCCCACGTCTCCTGCTGCGCCACGACAAGGAGGTGGAGGACCGCTACGGACGCCGGCTGGCCCACGCCTATCTGGAAAATGGCGACAGCGTGGCCGCGCGCCTGCTGGCCGAAGGGCTTGCTGTGACCTTGGTGGTGCCGCCCAATCTCCACGATGCCCAATGCCGCAGCGCGTACCAGCGTGCCGCCCAGCTCGGCAGGCGCGGGCTGTGGGACTTGCCCGAATACCAGAGCGTGCCAGCCACCGACATCACGGCGCGGAGCAGCGGTTTTCGTCGCATCGAGGGCAGGATTACGCGCGTGAGCGAACACAAGGGTGACCTGTGGCTGCACCTCGGCCCGACCCTGGCAGTGCACGTGGCACGGGCGGATCGTGGCCTCGTGGCCCTGGCTCCGGAAGGGCTGCAAGGGGTGCGCGTGCAGGTACAGGGCGAGGTCCACCCAGGCAAGCGGCGTGCCTACCTGCGCATCCGCCACCCCGGCGCCATCACCGTCGTCCCCTGAACGTGGCTTTACCGGCCGCAAAGGCCGATAATGGCGCCCCCTTTTGATACCGTCCTCGCCGAGAGCGATCCATGAGCAACGGCAGCAACACCCTCGACCTGCAGCAGCAATCCCTCGACTATCACGCCGGTCCGCACCCGGGCAAGCTCGCTACCGCGATCTCCAAGCCCTGCGAGACACAGGCCGAGCTGAGCCTGGCCTACACGCCGGGTGTCGCCGCACCTGTGCGTGCCATTGCCGACAATCCCGACGCGGCCTTCCTGTACACCGGCAAGGGCAACCTGGTGGCGGTGATCAGCGACGGTACGGCCGTGCTCGGCCTGGGTAACGTGGGGCCGCTGGCAAGCAAGCCGGTGATGGAGGGCAAGGCGGTGCTGTTCAAGCGCTTTGCCAATATCGACGTGTTCGATATCGAGGTCGCCGCCGCATCGCCCGAGGCCTTCATCGAAACGGTGGCCAATATCGCGCCCACGTTTGGTGGCATCAATCTCGAGGACATTGCCGCACCTCACTGCTTCGTCATCGAAAAGGCGCTGCGCGAGCGTCTCGACATCCCCGTGTTCCACGACGACCAGCACGGCACCGCCATCATCATTGCGGCCGGTCTGTTGAATGCCCTGGAGCTCCAGGGCAAGCACCTTGAGTCCGCGCGCATCGTCTGCCTGGGCGCGGGAGCGGCGGGCATCGCCTCCATGAACCTGCTGGTGGCGCTGGGGGCGCGCAAGGAGAACATGATGCTGGTGGACCGCAAGGGCATCATCCACGCGGGACGTGACGACCTGAACGAGTACAAGCGGGCCTTCGCCCTCGAGACCGAACGCCGCACCCTGATGGATGCGATGGACGGTGCCGACGTGTTTATCGGCGTGTCCGGTGCCGACCTGGTGTCCGCAGAGATGATCAAGGCGATGGCGCCGCGGCCGGTGGTGTTTGCCCTGTCGAACCCGAATCCGGAGATCCGTCCGGAATTGGCGCATCAGGCGCGCAGCGACCTGATCATGGCCACAGGGCGCAGCGACTACCCCAACCAGGTGAACAATGTGCTGGGCTTTCCCTTCATCTTCCGCGGGGCGCTGGATGTGCGCGCCAAAACCATCAACACGGAAATGCAGATAGCGGCGGTGGGCGCCCTGCGTGCCCTGGCGCACGAACCGGTGCCGGCGGACGTATTGCGCGCCTACGGCGCCGAGAATCTCAGCTTTGGACCCGAGTACATCATCCCCAAGCCCTTCGATCGCCGCCTCATCGAACATGTCCCACCCGCCGTTGCCCGCGCGGCTATTGAGAGCGGTGTGGCACGCACGGAATACCCGGAACACTACCCGGCTTGAGATCAACAGGTCACCCCGGAGGACGCCCGGGGGAGGCGCTGCGCTTCCCCTGTCCACGGGCGTCCTTCGCGCGCTTATTCCGCCGCGAGTAGCGCCTCGACGGCCTCCAGGTTGGCACGACGCATGGGCCGGCCGTCCACCGGGCTGAGTGGTGCCTGGCGCATGCCCTTCAAGGGGAATACCGTCATTTCCACGGTCACATCGCCGGCCACGAGGCGGCACAGTGGATAACGCTCCTGGCGTTCGGTGTCCAGGCGCAGGAGGCGTTCATCCCAGGCGTGCGGGATGTTCCGCTCCATCAGGAACAGATTCACCTGCTCCGGTGTCTCGGCGAACAGGTGCAGGTTCACAGGCGAATGCGCACCGGCCGTGCCCGCGAGTACCGGGCCGACCAGACGGGGCTGGAAATCGGCCATGAGCCGCATGGCCTCCCGTGCACTGGTGCGCAGCCGCCGCAGGTGTGCCGGCTGGGAGTGGGCACGGAACAGGCGCTGATGGGTGACCAGCGCATCCTCGATTTCCAGGTTGGTGGGCAGATTCCGGTTGACGGGCAGGCCCAGGCGCCCGGCCGCCTTGCGTTTGGCGACGGCGAAATCCTGCACACCTTCGTCCGCCATCAGCCTGGCCGCTTCCTGGGCCAGACGGATCCGGTTCTGCCCCTCCCGGCCCGCGCCCATATCAGAACAATTGTTCGGTGACGGAGCCTTGCTCAGTTCCGGTCGTTGCCGCCTGCCCCGGCGCGGCCGTTGCGGGCATGTTTTCGCTGTAGAAGGTTTCGAATATCGCATCGGTTGTCCCCGGTGCCGCGGCGAGGCCGGTTTCCGGATCGATTCGCACCGTGACCAGCCCGGCGGGTTGCGGCGAGGGCCGTTCCGGCAGGCCGCCGAGGGCCTCCCGCATGTAGCCCACCCACATGGGTAGCGCGGCGCTCGCGCCGGTTTCACCGGCACCCAGCGGGCGTGGGGTATCGAAACCCACCCAGGCCGTGGCGACTACGTCGGCATTGAAGCCGCAAAACCAAGCGTCACGTTGATCATTGGTGGTGCCGGTCTTGCCTGCCAGGTCGTGCCGACCCAGCGCGCGCGCGCGTGCCCCGGTGCCGCGGGTGACCACGTCGTTCATCATGCTGGTCATCAGATAGACGTTACGTGCGTCCAGTGTGCGCGGCGCCGGCAGCGGCGGAAGCTCTGCCGATACATCGGTGGAGCCCTCGTCGACCAACTCGTCCGTGATATCGTCGGTGGTCCCGTGCGCCTCGGTGGTGGCCCCACACTCGGGGCAGACCACTGCGGGCCGGTGCTCAAACAACACGTTGCCATCCGCATCTTCGATGCGTTGGATGAACCAGGGTTCCACCAAGTGGCCGCCGTTGGCGAACACGGCATAGCCACGCACCATGTCCAGCGGGGTGACGGTGGCGCTGCCCAGGGCGAGGGACAGGTCGAAGGGCAACCGGTCGGGCTGGAAGCCGAAATTCTTCAGGTGGTTGCGGGCGTAGCCGATACCGGTGGAGCGTAGCAGGCGAATGGAGACGAGGTTGCGGGAGGCTACCAGCGCCTCGCGCAGGCGGGTCGGACCGTAGAACTTGCCGCTGTAGTTTTCGGGGCGCCAGGCGCTCTCCAATTCCGCGTCCTCGAACACGACGGGCGCGTCGTTGATCACCGTGGCGGGGGTGAAACCCTTCTCCAGCGCCGCGGAATAGACGAAGGGCTTGAACGCCGAACCGGGCTGGCGCTCGGCCTGGGTGATGCGGTTGAACTTGCTGGTGTAGAAATCGAAGCCGCCCACCAGGGCCATGATCGCGCCGTCCCCGGGTTGCAGCGACACCAGCGCGCCTTCCACCTGCGGCACCTGGGCCAAACGCCAGCCCGACTCCACCGCTTCCAACCGGACCACGTCGCCGACCTTCAGGATATCGGACGCCTTGGTGGGGACGTCGCCGACGCGGTCATCACTGATATAACGGCGCGCCCACTCGAGGCCGGGCCATGCCACCACCACCGGCTCCTCGGCACCGGTATACACGCGTGCGGTCTGCTCCTCGAGCGCCACCACGATGCCAGGGATCAGGCCGCCCACCGTGCCGTGGCCTGCAAGCAGTTCCTGGAGCGAGGTCTCCTCCGTCAGCTCCACATGGGCGACGGGTCCCCGGTAGCCGTGACGGCGATCGTAGTCGAGCAGTGCGGCGCGCAGGCTCGTGGTGGCCGCCCGCTGCAGGCGGGCTTCCAGGGTGGTGTACACCTTGTAGCCGGCCGTGTAGGCGGCTTCCTCACCGAAGCGCGCCACCACCTCGGCGCGCACCATTTCCGCCAGGTGTGCCGCTTCCACCGCCGTGGGCTGGGCGTGCAGTGCTGCGGTTACGGGTGTGGCGCGGGCCCGGGCGGCGGTTTCGCTGTCGATGAAGCCCAGGTGTTCCATGCGCCCCACCACATAGTTGCGGCGCTGGAGCGCGCGGGTGGGATTGACGATGGGGTTGTAGCTTGACGGCGCCTTGGGCAGGCCCGCGATCATGGCGATCTGCGCCAGTTCGAGCTCGTGCACCTCCTTGCCGTAATAGATCTGGGCCGCGGAAGCCACGCCATAGGCGCGGTTACCCAGGTAGATCTTGTTCAGGTATAGCTCGAGGATCTCTTCCTTGGTGAGCTCCTGCTCGATGCGGAGCGCGACGAATATCTCCTTTATCTTGCGCAGGAACGTCTTCTCGCTGGACAGGAAGAAGTTACGGGCCACCTGCATGGTGATGGTACTGCCGCCCTGGCCCTTCTCACCGGTACGCACCAAGTGCAGCGCCGCACGCATGAGACCCTGGTAGTCGACGCCCGGGTGCTCAAAGAAGCGATCGTCTTCGGCGGCGAGCACCGCCTGAATCACTTGCGGGGGGACCTCAGCGTAGCGCAATGGCGTACGCTTCATTTCGCCGAATTCGGCAATGAGTCCGCCCTCGCGCGAGTAAACCCGCAGCGGTACTTGCAGCCGGACGTCACGCAAGGCCTCGATGGAGGGCAGTTCGGGCGCCAAGTAGAGATAGACACCCAACGTAACCACGAGTCCTGCAACGCCAAAACCGAACAGCGCCACCAGAGCGGCGCGCAACCATTTGAAGGTAGGACTCATCTTGGCAGCTTTGAGAATTGGGTCACCAAGTATAGAAAAGTGTTCCAGTATAAAGTGTTTAAGGGCATCACACTATGCACGCCTAGCGGCAAACTACGTGTTGACCCATAGTTGTCTCTGGTATTTAATGTAGTTCGGCAAACATGGCTTCTAACTGCGTATATCTAAAGGGAAAATGTTCCGCCTTCCCACCTTAAAACGCTCGAGTCCGCCGATCCTCGGATTGGACATCAGTACCACCGCGGTGAAGCTGCTTGAATTGAGCAGGAGCGGAGATCGTTACCGCGTCGAGAGTTATGCGGTGGAACCGCTGCCGGCCAATTCCGTCGTCGAAAAAAACATCGCCGATATGGAGGGCGTCGGCGAGGCCATCCGTCGTGCCGTGAAAAAATCCGGAACCCGCGCCAAACTGGCCGCGGCCGCCGTGTCCGGATCAGCGGTGATCACGAAGGTGATCTCCATGCCCGCCAACCTCTCCGAGGATGACATGGAGGCCCAGATCCAGCTCGAGGCCGACCAGTACATCCCTTATCCGCTCGAAGAGGTGAATATCGATTTCGAGGTCCTCGGCCCGGCCAAGGACGATACAGAACGCGTGGATGTGTTGCTTGCCGCATCGCGCAGCGAAAACGTGGACGTGCGTGTCGCGGCCATCGAGCTGGCGGGCCTCACGGCGAAGATCATCGACGTGGAGGCCTACGCCATGGAGAACGCCTTCGCGCTCCTGGCCGACCAGATGCCCGACCGGGGCGTGGACAAGACCATCGCCGTGGTGGACGTGGGCGCGACCATGACCACCCTCAACGTGCTGCACGACCTGAAGACCATCTACACCCGTGAACAGGTGTTCGGCGGCAAGCAGCTGACCGAGGAAATCCAGCGGCGCTACGGACTGTCCTACGAGGAGGCGGGCATGGCCAAGCGCCAGGGCGGACTCCCCGACAACTATCTGCCCGAAGTGCTCGAGCCCTTCAAGGAGGCCATGGCCCAGCAGGTGAGCCGTTCCCTGCAGTTCTTCTTCTCCTCGAGCCAGTACAACCAGGTGGATTACATCGTACTCGCCGGCGGCAGTTCGTCCATCCCCGGCGTGGGCGACCTCATCGAAAACAAGCTGGGCGTCGCCACATCGGTCGCGAATCCGTTCACCAACATGACCGTAGCCCCGCGGATCAAGGCACAAATCCTGAATAATGACGCCCCCGCCCTGATGATTTCCTGCGGCTTGGCCCTGCGGAGTTTCGACTGATGGCGCGCATCAATCTACTCCCCTGGCGAGCGGAGCTGCGCAAGCAGAGGCAGCGGGAGTTCGCCACCGTCGCCGGCGGTTCCGCCTTGCTCATGGTGCTGGTGATCGCGCTCTTCCATCTCCAGATCGGCGGGCTCATCGACAGCCAGAATTCACGCAACCGTTACCTGCAGGCCGAGATCAAGAAAGTCGAGGCCCAGATCAAGGAGATCCAGGACTTGGAAAAGCAGAAGCAGCAGCTGGTTGCCCGCATGAAGGTGATCGAGCAGTTGCAGCGCGATCGACCGGCCATTGTGCATCTGTTCGACGAGATGGTGCGGGTCACGCCGGATGGGCTGTACCTCACCAGCGTGGCCCAGAAAAAAGCCGTTCTGAGCATCGAGGGTATCGCTGAATCGAATGCGCGTGTCTCCGCCCTGATGCGCAACCTGGAAGCATCGCCGTGGCTGGAAAATCCCGTGCTTGAGATTATTCAGACCGAAAAGGCCGACAGCAGCCGCAAGTTCAAGCTGCGCGTTACCCAGTCCTCGGGCGCCGCCGAGAAGTGACCGCCATGGCCATCGATCTCTCAAACCTGAACCACCTGGATCTGAAAGGCATCGGCAACTGGCCGGCGGCGGCCAAGGCCGTGGTGGTCGTCCTGATCTGCGCCGCTGTGCTGGCGGCAGGCTATTTCCTGCACCTGAGCGGCTTGCGCGAAGAGCTGGTGCGCGCGGAGCAAACTGAAGCGAGACTCAAGCAAGACTTCGAGGGCAAACAGAGCAAGGCCGTGGCGCTGGATGCCTACAAGGAGCAGATGAAGGAAATGGAAGAATCCTTCGGCACCATGTTGCGTCAGTTGCCCAGCAAGAATGAAGTGGCCGATCTGTTGGTGGACATCACCCAGACCGGCCTGGGTGCCGGACTTACCTTCGATCTGTTCAAACCCGAAGGCGAGACACCCCACGAGTTCTACGCCGAATTGCCCATCACCATTCAGGTCACGGGGGGTTACCATCACTTCGGCAATTTCGTGAGTGGTGTGGCGGCGCTGCCGCGCATCGTCACGCTGCAGAACATCACCGTGAAGCCTGCCACCGGCGGCAAGAAGGGCCAGGACACCAAGCTGGTCATGAACGCGACGGCGAAGACCTATCGGTACCTGGACGCCGAAGAAATCGCAGCGGCGCAGAAGGCCCAGGCGGCGAAAGCCAAGAAGGGCCGGCGAAGGTAAGTGCCGATTGGGGTCACTATGAAGCGGTTTCGCATTCATCCGAGAACGGGTCCCGCCCTGGGCACGGCGGTTGTGTTCGCGAGCGTCCTGCTCGCCGGCTGTTCCACAGACAATCATGGCGACCTCTACGACTATGTCGCCGCGGTGAAGGCACGGCCCGCCGCTCATATCCCGCCGTTGCCGGAGTTCGAGGCGTACGAGGGTTACACCTACAGTTCGACGGAGGCGCGCGATCCCTTCGCCCCCAAGAGGGAGGCCACCCTGATGGACGCCGCCCATGGCGGAGCAGGTTTGCGTCCCGACACGGACCGGCACAAGGAAGCACTCGAGCACTTCCCCCTCGACGGCCTGGAGTTCGTCGGCATTCTTGAAAAGCAAGGCAGCGCCTGGGCGATCGTCAAGGCACCCGACAACCTGGTTCATCGCGTGCAGGTGGGTAACCACATGGGCGAGAACTACGGCAGGGTCGTCAATATCACCGAAACCAGGATCGCTATCGAAGAGATCATTCCCGATGGTCTGGGCGGTTGGATCAAGCGAGATGCAGCCCTCGCGATCACCGAATGAATTCGAGGATAAAAGAATGAAAACTGCCCACGCATTCATCCGCAGGATTCCTGCTCTTGCGGCGCTGGCCACACTGCTCGCGTGCGTGTCAACGGTGTCGGCCCAGACCGTCACCCTGCAGGACGTCAGCTATGCCGTCACCGGCGGTGATCGTGCCCAGTTGACCCTCACCTTTTCCGGGCCGGCGCCCAAGCCCATGGCGTTCACCCTGGAAAATCCGCCGCGCCTGGCCCTCGATCTGCCCGGCACCGGCATGGGCAGCCTGCCGAAGACACAGCAATTGGCGGGCGGCATCGCCCACAACCTGCGCGCGGCGCAGGCCGGCAACCGCACCCGCCTGGTCGTTGGGCTGGACCGCGTAGTGCCCTACGACGTGCGGGTACAAAACAATCGTGTTCACGTGGCCCTGGGCACCGGGCCGGCGGGCGCGCGTCAAGCCGCCGCGTCCACTCCGGGTGATCGAGCTCCGGCTGCTGCAGTGGATGAGGCCAAGCGCATCACCAACATCGACTTCCATCGGGCCGAAAAAGGCACCGGCCGCGTGGTCATCACCCTTTCGAGCCCGGCCGTCACGGCCGACCTGCAGACACGAGGCAAGTCCCTATTGCTGGATTTCTATGACGCACGGCTCCCTGAGGAACTGGTCCGCCGCCTCGACGTGACCGACTTCGCCACCCCTGTGCGTACCATTGACAGTGCGAACCGCGAGGGTCATGCACGCCTGGTCATTACACCCGAGGGCGACTACGAGCATTTGGCCTTCCAGGTGGGCAATGTCTACACCGTGGACGTGCGCCCGGTCACGCCGGAAGAGAAAGCGGCCCGCCTGCAGGAGGAGTACACCGGCGAGAAGCTGTCACTCAATTTCCAGAACATCGATGTGCGTGCGGTGCTGCAGCTCATCGGTGATTTCACCGGCCTGAACGTCGTGGCCTCCGACACCGTGCGCGGGAATCTCACGCTGCGCCTCAAGAACGTCCCCTGGGACCAGGCCCTGGACATCATTCTGAAATCCAAGGGCCTCGGCATGCGCCGGAACGGCAACGTGATGCTCATTGCCCCCAGCGAGGAGCTGGCCGCACGTGAGAAGCTCGAACTGGAAGCACAGCAGCAGCTTACCGACCTCGCCCCGCTGCGCACGGAGTTCTTCGACATCAACTACGCCAAGGCCTCGGAAATCGCAGCGCTGCTGAAGGCCGAGCGCAACTCGCTGCTCTCCAGCCGCGGCAACATCACCATCGATGAGCGTACCAACACGCTCATGATCCTGGACACCGCAGAAAAGCTCGACGAGATCCGCCGTGTCCTCACCCGCCTCGACGTGCCTGTGCGCCAGGTGCTCATCGAGTCGCGCGTGGTGATCGCCAACGACGACTTCAGCAAGAGCCTCGGTACCCGTTTCGGCGCGACCTACGTGGGCCGTAACGGCGGCAGGGGGCTGGTGACCAGTTCCGGTAGCGCCGCCGGTACGAACACCACCGTCAGTAGTGGCCTCGACAACCTGGCCGCCGGCCGCGACGTGTTCGATCCCGCGGTGGCGGTGCCGGGTCTCGGAGACCGTCTCAACGTGAACCTGCCGGTGCCGGCCGCCGGTTCCATCGCCCTCGCCATTCTCGGTGCGGATTACATCGTGGACCTGGAGCTGTCGGCGATGCAGTCCGAGGGCCGCGGGGAACTGATCTCCAGCCCGCGCGTCGTCACGGCCAACCAGAAGAAGGCGCTCATCGAGCAGGGTGTCGACATCCCTTATCTCGAGGCCAGCTCCAGCGGCGCCACCAGCGTATCCTTCAAAAAGGCCGTGTTGTCCCTGGCGGTCACGCCGCAAATCACGCCCGATGACCGCGTGATCATGGACCTGGAGGTGAACAAGGACAGCGTGGGCCAGATCTTCTCGGGTGTGCCCTCCGTGGACACCCGAGCGGTGCAGACCCAGGTGTTGGTCGAGAACGGCGATACCGTCGTGTTGGGCGGCATCTATGAGCAGGCGCGCAACGAGTCGGTGGACAAGGTGCCGCTGCTCGGCGACATCCCGGTGCTCGGCGCCTTGTTCCGCCGCACTCAGAAGGTGGACGACAAGGCGGAACTTCTGATATTTGTCACGCCGAAGATCCTCAAGGAAGGCCTCAAGGCCGACTTGCAATAACATCCTGGCAAGAGTGTGACAATCAATCGCGTGTTTCTCGTGGGGCCCATGGGCGCCGGCAAGACGACCATTGGCCGGCAGCTGGCGCTCGCCCTGGACAAGGAGTTCAAGGACTCGGACCACGAAATCGTTCGGCGTACCGGCGCGAGCATACCCCTCATCTTCGACATCGAAGGCGAGGAGGGCTTTCGCAAGCGTGAGCGCGAGATCATCGACCAGCTGAGCCGCGAGGACAACCTGGTGCTTGCCACCGGGGGCGGCGCGGTGCTCGCGGAGCAAAATCGCACGTGCCTGCGTGAGCGCGGGATCGTCATCTATCTCTACGCGACCATTGAGCAGCTGCTGCGCCGTACCGCCAAGGACCGCAACCGGCCGCTGCTACAGACCGCCGATCCGCGCGCGCGACTGGAGGAAATCATGAGCGTGCGAGACCCCCTCTACCGTGACGTGGCCCACGTGGTGGTCTACACCGACGATCGCTCCATCCGCTCGGTGATCCGGGAAATCCTCTGGCGCCTCGAATCGGAACTGAAGCTCCGGGGCGCATGACGCCGCCTGGCGGAATCCGTTATAGTCTTGGGATTCTGCAGGTTTAGCCCCATGAAGACACTTCGCGTCGAACTCGACGAGCGCAGCTATCCCATCTACATCGGTTCCGGTCTGCTTGGCCGTGCCGAGCTCGTCGCCCCGCACATCCGCGGCCGTCAGGTGCTGGTGGTCACCAATGAAACCGTGGCCCCCCTCTATCTGGAGAAATTCAACGCCGGGCTCGACGGCTACCAGGTGGACAGCCTCGTGCTGCCGGACGGCGAGGCCTACAAGACCCTCGACACCCTGAACAGCGTCTTCGATCGCTTGCTGGAACGCCGCTTCGATCGGCGCTGCACCCTGGTGGCCCTGGGCGGCGGCGTCATCGGCGATCTCACCGGCTTCGCCGCGGCCTGCTATCAGCGCGGTGTCCCCTTCATCCAGGTACCCACCACCTTGCTGTCCCAGGTCGATTCCTCCGTGGGCGGCAAGACGGGCGTGAACCATCCGCTCGGCAAGAACATGATCGGTGCCTTCCATCAGCCGCGCTGCGTCATTGCCGACACCGACACCCTGAACACCCTGGACGACCGTCAGTTGCGCGCCGGGCTGGCAGAAGTGATCAAGTACGGCATCATCAATGATCCCGAGTTCTTCCAGTGGCTGGAGACCTATCTTGACCGCCTGCTCGCGCGCGAGCCCGAGGCCTTGGCCTGGGCCATCGAACGCTCCTGCCGGGACAAGGCCGCCATCGTGGCCGAGGACGAGACCGAGGCCGGGACCCGCGCCTTGCTCAACCTGGGTCACACCTTCGGCCATGCCATCGAGACCGGCATGGGTTATGGAACCTGGCTGCACGGTGAGGCCGTGGCCACCGGCATGCTGCTCGCGGCGCAGTTGTCCGAACGACTGGGCTGGATCGGTCACGAAGACACCCGGCGCATCGAGCAGTTGCTGCATCGTGCGGGCCTGCCGGTGCAGGCGCCGGGCGAATTGGATAGCCACCGCTTCCTGGAACTCATGGCCGTGGACAAGAAGGTGCAGGATGGCCAGTTGCGACTGGTGCTGCTCAAGGGCATCGGACGCTCCGTGGTCACCGCCGAGGCCGCCGCCGCCGATATCACCGCGGCGCTGGAGGCGCACCGCATCGCATGAGTATGCCCGCGCTTGCCCCTTATGCCGCATGCGACGAGCGGTCGAGGGGTCGGCGTTTCTCCGAGGAGCCGCCCTCCTACCGTAGCGAATTCCAGCGCGACCGCGACCGCATCGTCCATTGCTCCGCCTTTCGGCGCCTGGAGTACAAGACCCAGGTATTCGTGAACCACGAAGGCGACATGTTCCGCACGCGGCTCACCCACTCCCTGGAAGTGGCGCAGATCGGTCGTGCCATCGCCCGCGTCCTGCGCCTCAACGAAGACCTCACCGAGGCCATCACCCTGGCCCACGATCTGGGTCACACGCCCTTCGGCCATGCCGGTCAGGACGCGCTCAATGCCTGCATGGCACCCTATGGCGGCTTCGAGCACAACCTCCAGTCCCTGCGGGTGGTGGACGAGCTGGAACACCGCTATGCCGCGTTTCGCGGCCTCAATCTCACCTTCGAGACCCGTGAGGGCATCCTCAAGCACTGCGCCCGTGAGCACGCGGCGGAGCTCGGTGATGTGGGCCGCCGCTTCCTGGAGCGTACCCAACCTGGCCTCGAGGCACAGATCGCCAATATCGCCGACGCCATCGCCTACAACAATCACGACCTGGACGACGGCCTGCGTGCCGACTTCATCACCATCGAGCAGTTGCGCGCGCTGCCGCTGTTCGAGCGCGAATACCTGGACGTCACCGGCCGTTATCCGGGCCTGGGTGGCCGGCGCCTGGTCCACGAGATCGTGCGACGTATGATCAACCGCCAGGTGATGGATCTCATCAAGAGCAGTACCGAGCGTCTGCAGGAGGCCGCACCGGCGGACGTGGACGAGGTGCGGGCGCACAGCACGCCGCTCATCGGCTTCAGCGCGGCCCAGGCGGAAGAGCATCGGGCCCTGAAGCGCTTTCTGCGCGAGGAGCTCTATCAGCACTACCGCGTGCTGCGCATGACTTTCAAGGCCGACAAGGTCATGAAGGACCTCTTCGAAGCCTTCTTCAGCACCCCTCGTCTGTTGCCGCCCCAGCATCAGCAGCATGCCCGCGAACTGGAGGCGCAGGCCGGTGAGGCCGGACGCGCCCGGGCCGTGGCCGACTACGTGGCGGGCATGACCGATCGCTATGCCATTGCAGTCCATGGGCGTCTGTTCAATCCGGGTGGTCTGACCTAACCTCCGGATATCCATCGCGACGAGCAAGGCAGATGCGCATCTACATGCAGACCCCTGTGACCGATGAACGGCCGCCGCGCTTCTACCACCTGTTCCTGCAATGTGATCTGCTGGAGGGCTGGACCCTGGTGCGTGAGTGGGGCTTCCAGGGCTCATCGGGGCGTGTGGTGCGCGAGCATTTCAGCACCCGCGAGGCCGCCGAAGAGGCCATGGTGCAGCACCGCGATGCCCAACTCGGCCGTGGCTATCGCGTGGTGTTCGCCAAGGGTGAGGACGTGCCGGGCTAGGGGTGCCGTATGGCTCGTCGGGGTGCGCGTAGCGCACCGTCGCACCAGCATGGAGCACGCCTGACCCGTGGTTCAGGTACACGCAGCCAGGATGACGGGGCGTGGGTGCACGCCGACCGATTTCTGACAGACTTGTGATCAGCCCGTCACACGCACATCCAATGAGCTCACCCCCTGAAGAGAGCATCGTTTCCACCGGCATCCTCGGCCTGGATGAGATCCTCGACGGTCTGCGCATCGGCGACAACGTGGTCTGGCGGGTCGACGACCTGGCGGATTACCGCCGCTTCGTGGGGCCGTTCATCAATGCGGCGCAGGAGCAGGGCCGCACCATCATCTACCTGCGCTGGGGAAACCACGCACCGCTGCTGGTACCCGGTGCGGGGGTCCGCACCGTCACCATCGATGCCCTGGGTGGCTTCGAGGCCTTCACCCGCGAGGTCTACCAGCAGATCTCGGATCACGGGCGCGGCGCCTTCTACGTGTGCGATTGCCTCTCCGATCTGCTTGGCGCCTGGGCAACCGACGACATGGTCGGCAATTTCTTCCGCGTTGTCTGCCCGCATCTGTTCGACCTGGACACGGTCGCCTATTTCGCCTTGCACCCGCAAAGCCACTCCCATGGCACCCTCGCGCGCATCCGTGAGACCACCCAGGTGCTCATCGACGTGCACCGTGCCGGCGACGATATCCAGGTGCAGCCGGTCAAGGTATGGCGACGCCAGTCGCCCACCATGTTTCTGCCCCACCGCCAGCGCGGCGAACAGTTCCTGCCGGTGATCGACAGCAGCGAGGCCAGCCGCCTGCAGGCCATGCTGGAGGCACGCCACCCACAACTCAACCAGCATCGTCTGCTGGATTATTGGGACCGTCTGTTCCTGCGTGCCGCGCAAGCGGTCGCCGGTGAAGTGGCCGCGGCGGAACGCGAAATCGTGCGCGATCAGATCCTCAATGTGCTCGTTGCGCGTGAGCCGCGCATGCAGGCGCTGGCGCGCCGCTATCTCGCACTGGATGACCTGCTGAGCATACGGTCACGCATGATCGGTAGCGGCTATATCGGCGGCAAGGCCGTGGGCATGTTGCTGGCGCGCAATATCCTGCGCCATCACGCCCCCGACATCTGCCGTGATCACCTCGAACCTCATGACTCCTTCCACCTCGGTTCCGACGTCTATTACGCCTATGTGGTGCACAACGGCTGGTGGCCGCTGCTGATGCGCCAGCGCTCCGAAGCCGGCTACCTGAAGGAAGGCGCCGCCCTGCGCGAGGCCATGCTGCACGGGCGCCTGCCGCCCGAGGTGCGGGAGGCGCTGGAACGCATGCTGGATCACTACGGCCAGTACCCCATCCTGGTGCGTTCCAGCAGTCTCCTCGAAGATGGCTTCGGCAACGCATTCGCAGGCAAGTACGACAGTGTCTTCTGCGTCAACCAGGGCAGTCCCGAGGAGCGCCTCGGTCAGCTCGAAGACGCCATTCGCAGGGTCTACGCCTCCACCATGAGTGAAGATGCGTTGATCTACCGACTCCAACGCGGCCTCGCCCTGCAGGAAGAACCCATGGCCTTGCTGCTGCAACGCGTGAACGGCCGCTATCACGGCCAATGGTATTTACCCGACGCAGCAGGCGTGGGCATTTCCCGCAACACCTTCGTGTGGGATGCGGATATGGATCCGGCCGCAGGCATGTTGCGCCTGGTCATGGGCCTGGGTACACGGGCAGTGAATCGCATCGAGGGCGATCACGCTTGCGTGGTGGCTCTCGATGAACCGCACAAGCATCCCTACGGCAATCGTCACGATCTCTATCGTTTCTCGCAGCAACAGGTGGATGTACTGAACATCACCGATAACCGGCACCAGTCGTTGGCGCTGCGCGACCTTCAGGAGCAGGCCGCGACGCTGCCCCTGCAGCGCCTCGCGGAAGTCGATCATGATGCAAGCGAGCAGGCGCGCACCCTTGGCCAGCAGGCACCCATCTGGCGCATTACCTTCGTACCGTTGCTGCGCGACGGCCGCTTCGTGCCGCTGGCCCGACAGATACTCACGACCTTGGAGGCGGCCTACCAGCACCCGGTGGATATGGAGTTCACGGTCCACCTGGACGAAGCCGGCACCGCCTCGTTGAACATCGTGCAGTGCCGTCCGCTCGCCACGCTAGGCACCGAGCGCGAGGTCAGGCTGCCCGAACGGATCGCACCGGAGCACCTGTTTTTCTCCACCCGCGGCCATTTCATGGGCGGCAACATCGATCAGCGCATCGCCCGCATCATCCATGTGGACGGCCCCGGCTACAGTGCGCTGCGCGTGCAGCAGAAATATGCGGTTGCCCGCCTCGTGGGCAGGCTGAACCGCAGCTTGGCGGACCGCACCTCCTGCCCCGTGATGTTGATTGGCCCCGGGCGCTGGGGCACCAGCAGTCCGGAGCTGGGCGTGCCGGTGCGTTTTGCCGACATCAATCAGGTGGCGGTGTTGGTGGAGGTAGCGGAACTGCATGCGGGCATGGTGCCGGACCTGTCATTCGGCACCCATTCTTTCCAGGACCTGGTCGAGACGTCCATCGCCTACGTGGCGCTGTTTCCTGGCGAACGCGACAGCGATTACCGCGTGAGCTGGCTGGCACGTTTGCCGGAGCGATGTCATGTGCCGCTGCCGGAGGATGCCGCGGAGGATCCGCAGGTTGCCGCCGTGGTCACACATTACGACGTACACGCCCAGGCCCTGCGCGTGATCGCGGACGTAGTAAAACAGCGTCTGTTCTGCGTGCAGACAGAGCCCTGAGGCAGACATTGCATCGCTGCTTTGCACCAAAACAGAGCACGAACAGCCGCGATCTTCTGCGGTATGGCGCAAAAACGGGGAAATGCCAGGGCGACTACTTGACCATCGTGATTGAATGCGCAAGGCTATCCGCCCCTTTTTTGGGCGCCTTGCCCAAGTCGGGGCCCACAAACTGATCACTCACCCACTTGTCACGGGGGTTAAGTCTTCGTATGCCGTATGTCCAGGAAACCTTGGCCGCTCTGAAGCGGACCAGTCCCGCGCAGCACGAGTTCTATCAAGCCGTTGAAGAAATCCTGCTGTCCCTCCGCCCCATCCTCGACCGCGATCCCCGTTACCGAGAAGCCAACATCATCGAACGTATCGTCGAGCCGGAACGTCAGATCATGTTCCGCGTCACCTGGGTGGACGACAAGGGCCGGGTTCAGGTCAACAAGGGTTACCGCGTACAGTTCAGCTCCACGCTCGGCCCCTACAAGGGCGGCATCCGTTTCCATCCCAGTGTCAACGCCGGCATCATCAAGTTCCTCGGTTTCGAGCAGATCTTCAAGAACTCCCTGACCGGCCTCCCGCTGGGCGGTGGCAAGGGCGGCTCCAACTTCGATCCGAAGGGCAAGTCCGACAGCGAGATCATGCGTTTCTGCCAGTCGTTCATGACCGAGTTGCATCGCCACGTCGGACCCACCATCGACGTACCGGCCGGTGACATCGGCGTCGGCGCCCGCGAGATTGGTTACATGTTCGGTCAGTACAAGCGCCTCACCGGCAGTTATGACGGCGTACTCACCGGCAAGGGCCTGAAGTGGGGCGGCTCGCTCGTGCGCAAGGAGGCCACCGGTTACGGTTCCGTCTACCTCGCCGACGCCATTCTGCGCGGCAAGGGCGAATCGCTGGAAGGCAAGGTGTGTGCGGTCTCCGGTGCAGGCAACGTGGCCATCTACACCATCGACAAGCTGTACCAGATGGGTGCCACGCCGGTCACCTGCAGTGACTCACGTGGCTTCATCTACGATCGCGCCGGCGTCAAGCTCGACACCCTGAAGCGTATCAAGGAAGTGGAGCGCACTTCCCTGGAGGCCTACGTCAAGGAACATCCTGAAGCGGTGTACACGCCGGTCGGGAAGTACCCTGAAGGGCGCAACAGCGTGTGGTCGGTGAAGTGCGACGCGGCATTCCCTTCCGCCACCCAGAACGAGCTGAACGGCGCCGACGCAGCCGAACTGGTGAAGAACGGCTGCAAGCTGGTGTGTGAAGGCGCCAATATGCCCAGCACGCCGGAAGCCATCGAGGTGTACCTGAAGGCCGGTATCGCCTTCGCCCCCGGCAAGGCCGCCAATGCCGGCGGCGTGGCCACCTCGCAGTTGGAGATGGCCCAGAACGCCAGCATGCAACCCTGGACCTTCGAGGAAGTGGACAGCAAGCTGCAGCGCATCATGACCAACATCTATACGTCCATGAGCGAGACGGCGGCCGAGTTTGGCGAGCCAGGCAACTTCGTCCTGGGCGCCAATATCGCCGGTTTCCGCAAGGTCGCCGACGCGATGATCGAACAGGGCGCGGTGTAAGCAATACATCGAGTAGGGGGACGGGGCGACGGCCCCGTCCCCACCGCTGATCCTGTGATCAGCATGGGTGCACGCCCTGTCGACCCGCCTTTCTCTTCCCACGCAGTTCTTGCCGCCAAATCCGCTTGTTCCATCCCATTACGGCGCCCTGGCTGTCGTTTTGGGGCCCGGTCCCGAAACCGGCGCGCCTCAATTTGGTGCCGATCCCGGCCTCCGAACCCCTTGTCCGGTCAGCGCCTGAACGCTGTCCGTCCCCCTCCGCAGGGGGGGCATGCTTCCTAATGGTGCGAATGCAAAAAAAACGCATCAAAACGGTGCAAAAAACGCTTGACAAACTGCGCTAATTGTTCCTTGAAGCGCCACAAAAACGGGCAGTATACTGCGCGCCCCTTAGGGTCCGGGGCCCATGAAGACCATCCGTCTTCACGGGCGGCACAGCGATTGCACGCCGTCTGTTTACGGGTCTACCAGCGACACGGCGGAACAAATGAACCACTCAGCACACCTCAGCGGCGGTCTCTACCGCCCCGAATTCGAGCGCGACAACTGCGGTTTTGGGCTCATGGCGCACATGGATGGCAAACCGAGCCATTGGCTGGTGAACACTGCCATTGCATCCCTCGGCCGCATGACCCATCGCGGCGCCATCGCCGCCGACGGCAAGACAGGCGACGGCTGCGGCCTGTTGATGCAAAAGCCCGAGGGCTTTCTGCGTGCCGTCGCCCACGAGGCAGGCATTGCCACCGCGGCGCAGTTCGCCGCGGGCATGGTGTTCCTGAACCGCGATGCCGCGCTCGCCGACGCCGCGCGCAGGGTGCTCACGCGCGAGCTGGAGGCCGAGGGCCTTGCGGTGGCGGGTTGGCGTGCCGTGCCCGTGGATCCCTCCGCCTGCGGCGCCGAGGCGCTGAAATCCCTGCCCGACATCACCCAGGTGTTCGTAAATGCCCCGGGGGACATCGATGAAAGCGCCTTCGAGCGCCATCTCTACATCGCGCGCCGCCGCGCCGAGAAGGCGCTGCAACCGGGCGACAAGACCTTCTACGTGGCAAGCCTGTCGACACGCGTGCTGTCGTACAAGGGCCTGGTGATGCCGGCCTACCTGCCGGTGTTCTACCGCGATCTCAACGACGAACGCCTGCAGACCGCCATCTGCGTGTTCCACCAGCGTTTCTCCACCAACACCTGGCCGGAGTGGCGCCTGGCGCAGCCGTTCCGCTATCTCGCCCACAATGGCGAGATCAACACCATCCAGGGCAACCGCAACTGGTCCATCGCGCGCGGCCACAAATTCGAGACGCCGCTGCTGTCCATGGCGGACGTGCGCCCGCTGGTCTCCATGACGGGCTCCGATTCCAACAGCCTGGACAACATGCTCGAGGCGTTGCTCGCCGGCGGCATGGACATCTTCCGCGCCATGCGCCTGCTGGTGCCGCCCGCCTGGCAGAACGTGGAGACCATGGGCGCGGACCTGCGCGCCTTCTACGAATACAACTCCATGCACATGGAGCCCTGGGACGGTCCCGCGGGCATCGTGCTCACCGACGGCCGCTACGCCGCCTGCACCCTGGACCGCAACGGCCTGCGTCCCGCGCGCTACGTGATCCTGCGCACGCCCGGCGCGCCGGAAAGCGACGGCTATCAGGGCTGTGTGATCACGCTCGCCTCCGAGATCGGCGTGTTCGATTACGACCCGCAGGATGTGCTCGCCAAAGGGCGCCTGAAGCCCGGCCAGATGCTGGCGGTGGACACCCAGGACTGCCGCCTGCTGTTGCCCGAGGACGTGGACAACGCACTCAAGTCACGCCATCCGTACAAGGCCTGGATGAGCAGGCACGTGCGGCGCCTCGACGATGAGGTGGCGGAGCAGGACGACGGCTGCGATCTCGAAGACGCGCGCCTGGCCGTGTACCAGAAGCTGTTCCAGGTGACCAACGAGGAGCGCGAGCAGATCCTCAAGCCGCTCGCCGCCGCCGGCCAGGAGGCGGTGGGTTCCATGGGCGACGACGTGCCCATGGCTGTGCTGTCCCGCCGCGTACGTCCGCTTTACGACTACTTTCGCCAGCAGTTCGCCCAGGTCACCAATCCGCCTATCGACCCCCTGCGCGAGCAGATCGTCATGTCCCTGGAGACCTGCCTGGGGCGTGAGAAGAACCTGTTCGAGGAAAAGCCGGAGAATGCCGCGCGCCTGCTCATCGACTCACCGGTGCTGTCGCGCGGCAAGTTTGAACGCCTGCTTGCCATCGGTGGTCCCGAATACGCCAGCGAGCGCATCGATCTGAACTATCCGGCCGCCGTGGGGCTGAAAGCGGCCATTGCAGACGTGTGCGAGAAGGCCGTGGCCGCGGTGAAGGCAGGCAAGGTGATCCTGGTGTTGTCCGATCGCGGCATCGCCGCGGACAAGCTCACCGTCCACGCCCTGCTCGCCACCGGCGCGGTGCACCAGCGCCTGGTGCACGAAGGCCTGCGGTGTGATTCCAATATCTTGGTGGAGACCGCCACCGTGCGCGATCCACACCAGTTCGCCGTGCTCATCGGCTATGGTGCCACCGCCATCTATCCCTACCTCGCCTACGCCTGCCTCGACGAAATGGCACGCAACGGCGAGATCGGCGGCAAGCCGGTTGCCAAGCTGCTCGACAGCTACCGCAAGGGCATCAACAAGGGCCTGTACAAGATCATCTCCAAGATGGGCATCGCCACCATCACCAGTTATCGCGGTGCGCAGCTGTTCGAGATCATCGGTCTGGCCGAGGCGGTGGTGAACACCTGCTTCAGGGACACCACCAGCCGCCTGGCCGGCGCCGACTTCACCGACCTGGAAGACGACCAGCGCCTGCTCGCCCGCGATGCCTGGAATATGCGCAAGCCCTTGCAGCAGGGCGGTGTGCTCAAATACCTGTTCGACGGCGAGTACCACGCCTACAACCCGGACGTGGTCCGCACCCTGCACAAGGCCGTGCGCAGCGGCGATTACAACGATTACCTCGAATACGCCAAGGTGGTGAACGAGCGCCCGGTGGCCATGTTGCGCGACCTGCTGAAGGTGCGCGCGGACATCACGCCCATCGACCTCGATGAGGTGGAGGACGAGTCGAAGATCCTGCCACGCTTCGATTCCGCCGGCATGTCCCTGGGCGCGCTCTCGCCGGAGGCCCACGAGGCCCTCGCCATCGCCATGAACCGCCTGGGCGGGCGCTCCAATTCCGGCGAAGGCGGCGAAGACCCGGCCCGCTACGGCACCGAGAGGATGTCCAAGATCAAGCAGGTGGCCTCGGGGCGCTTCGGCGTCACGCCCGCCTACCTGGTCAACGCCGAGGTGTTGCAGATCAAGATTGCCCAGGGCGCCAAGCCCGGTGAGGGCGGTCAGCTGCCGGGCGACAAGGTGAACGATCTCATCGCCCGGCTGCGCTACGCGACGCCCGGCGTGGCGCTCATCTCGCCGCCGCCGCACCACGACATCTATTCCATCGAAGACCTGGCTCAGCTCATCTTCGACCTGAAGCAGGTCAATCCCGAGGCGCTGGTGTCGGTGAAGCTGGTGGCCGAGCCCGGCGTGGGCACCATCGCCGCGGGCGTGGCCAAGGCCTACGCCGATCTCATCACCATCTCCGGTTACGACGGCGGCACCGGCGCGAGCCCCATCACCTCGGTCAAGCACGCCGGCTCGCCCTGGGAACTGGGCCTGTCCGAGGCGCACCAGGTGCTGCGCGCCAACGACCTGCGCGACAAGGTGCGGGTGCAGACCGACGGCGGTCTCAAGACCGGCCTCGACGTCGTCAAGGCGGCGATCCTCGGCGCCGAGAGCTTCGGCTTCGGTACCGGCCCCATGGTGGCGCTGGGCTGCAAATTCCTGCGCATCTGCCATCTCAACAACTGCGCTACCGGCGTCGCCACCCAGGACAAGGTGCTGCGCCAGGAGCACTTCATCGGCCTGCCCGAGATGGTGATGAACTATTTCCGCTTCATCGCCCGCGAGACCCGCGAGTGGATGGCGCGCCTCGGCGTGCGCTCCATGGCGGAACTCATCGGCCGCACCGACCTCCTGGAGATCCTCGAGGGCGAGACACCGCGCCAGCGCAAGCTCGACCTCAAACCCCTCGTCGCCAAGGTGGACGGCAAGGCGCAGTATTGCGTGGTGCCGCGCAACGCACCCTTCGACCAGGGCGAGCTGGCCGAGCAGATGGTGCGCGACTGCCTGCCGGCCATCGAGCACAAGACCGGCGGCGAGTTCGTCTACACGGTAAAGAACGTGAACCGCTCCATCGGCGCGCGCCTGTCCGGCGAGATCGCCCGGCGTCACGGCGACCAGGGAATGGCCGACGCACCCCTCGTGCTGCGGCTCACCGGCACCGCCGGACAGAGCTTCGGCGTGTGGAACGCCGGCGGCCTGCACATGTACCTGGCTGGCGATGCCAACGACTACGTGGGCAAGGGCATGGCCGGCGGCAAGCTGGTGATCGCCCCGCCCAAGGGCAGCCGCTTCAAGTCCAACGAGACCACCATCATCGGCAACACCTGTCTGTACGGCGCCACCGGCGGCAAGCTGCTGGCGGCGGGCTTGGCGGGCGAGCGCTTCGCGGTGCGCAATTCCGGCGCCATTGCCGTGGTCGAGGGTGTGGGTGACCACGGCTGCGAGTACATGACCGGCGGCTGTGTCACCGTACTGGGCGCCACCGGCGTAAACTTCGGTGCGGGCATGACCGGCGGCCTCGCCTATGTGCTGGATCTCGACAACGCGTTCGTGGATCGGTACAACCACGAGCTCATCGACATCCATCGCATCGGTACCAAGACCATGCACGCCTATCGTGCGCACCTGCGCGAGACCATCGAGGAACACGTGCGCGAGACGGGTTCCGCCTGGGGTCGGTATCTCCTCGAACATTTCTCCGACGTGCTGGAGAAGTTCTGGCTGGTGAAGCCCAAGGCGGCGAGCCTGAGCGAGCTGCTCGACACCCTGCGGAAGGCGGCGTAAGTAGGCATCAGCCGACGGCGCACAGAGGCACCCCGCAATCGGTGCCCGCGGCAAAAGGTTCTGACAACATGGCCAACGATTTCCAGTTCATCCAGGTGCCGCGCATCGACCCGGCGAAAAAGCCCGCGGCTGCGCGCGTCAAGGAATTCCGCGAGATCTATTGCAGTTTCGACGCGGAGGGCGCCGCCTCCCAGGCGGACCGCTGTCTTGCCTGTGGCAATCCCTATTGCTCCTGGAAGTGCCCGGTGCACAACTACATCCCCCACTGGCTGAAGCTGGTGCACGAAGGCGCCATCGAGCGCGCGGCGGAGCTGTCCCATCGCACCAACTCCCTGCCCGAGGTGTGCGGACGGGTGTGCCCGCAGGACCGCCTGTGTGAAGGCGCCTGTACCCTGAACGACGGTTTCGGCGCAGTGACCATCGGCGCCGTGGAGCGCTACATCACCGATACCGCCTTCGACCAGGGCTGGCGCCCGGACCTGTCGCGGGTGCAGCCCACGGGCAAGCGCGTGGCCGTGGTGGGTGCAGGTCCGGCGGGCCTCGCCTGTGCCGACGTGCTGGTGCGCGCGGGCGTGACGCCGGTGGTGTTCGACCGCTACCCCGAGATCGGCGGCCTGCTCACCTTCGGCATTCCCGAGTTCAAGCTGGAAAAGCAGGTGATGCAGCGCCGACGCGCCGTGTTCGAGGGCATGGGCGTGCAGTTCCGGCTCAACACCGAGATCGATGCGGAGGCATTCGCGCGCCTGCTCGAAGAGTTCGACGCGGTGTTCCTCGGCATGGGCACCTACAGCTACATGCAGGGCGGTTTCCCGGGCGAAGACCTGCCGGGCGTGCATGCCGCCCTGGATTTCCTCATCTCCAACGTGAACCACTGCCTCGGTTTCGAGCGCAGCGTGGATGAATACATCTCCATGAAGTGCCAGCGCGTGGTGGTGCTGGGCGGCGGCGACACCGCCATGGACTGCAACCGCACGTCCATCCGCCAGGGCGCCGCCCAGGTGACCTGCGCCTACCGCCGCGACGAGGCCAACATGCCCGGCTCCAAGCGCGAGGTGGCCAACGCCAAGGAGGAGGGCGTGCAGTTCCTGTGGAACCGCCAGCCGGTGGAGATCGTGGGCAAGGACAAGGTGGAGGGTGTGAAGCTGGTGACCACCGAGCTCGGCCCGCCGGATGCGCGCGGCCGCCGCACACCGCAGGTGGTCCCTGGTTCAGAAGAGATCATCGCTGCCGACCGCGTACTCATCGCCTTCGGCTTTCGCCCGAGCCCGCAACCGTGGTTCACCGAGCACGGCATCGCCACCGACGAGCGCGGGCGCGTGCTTGCCGGGGAAAGCCAGACATTCAAGAAGCAGACCGGCCATCCCAAGGTGTTCGCCGGCGGTGACATGGTGCGGGGCTCCGACCTGGTGGTCACGGCCATCCACGAGGGCCGTCAGGCCGCCGAGGGCATCCTGGATTTTCTGGGCGTTTGAAGAAAAAGACGGTTAACCACCGGGCGACACGGGGAACACGGGGAAGAATTAAGGTATTCTCTCGGACTCCTGATTTTTCTCTGAACGGCGATGCGGCAGGCGCGGGCTTTCATACCCCCGTGTCCCCCCGTGTTCCCCGTGGTTAATCTTCATGTCCGAACTGAAAAACGACCGGTTTTTGCGCGCGCTGCTCAAGCAGTCCGTCGATTACACACCCGTGTGGATGATGCGCCAGGCCGGGCGCTATCTGCCCGAGTACCGCGCCACGCGCGCCAAGGCCGGCGACTTCATGGCCTTGTGCAAGAATCCCGAACTGGCCTGTGAGGTCACCATCCAGCCACTGGAGCGTTTCCCGCTGGATGCCGCCATCCTGTTTTCCGACATCCTCACCATCCCCGACGCCATGGGTCTCGGCCTGTCCTTCGGCGCAGGGGAGGGCCCGAAATTTGCCCACCCGGTGCGCAGCGCGGCAGACGTGGCCAAACTGGGCGTCCCCGATCCGGAAGGTGAATTGAAATACGTGATGGACGCCGTGCGCGTTATCCGTCGCGAGCTGAACGGCCGTGTGCCCCTCATCGGCTTCGCCGGCAGCCCCTGGACCCTGGCCACCTACATGGTGGAAGGCGGCTCCTCCAAGGAATTTGCCATCATCAAGGCCATGATGTTCGACCAGCCGGCCCTGCTGCACCAATTGCTCGACACCGTGGCGCGTTCCGTCACCAGCTACCTCAACGCCCAGGTGGCCGCCGGCGCTCAGGCGCTGATGATCTTCGATACCTGGGGCGGCAATCTCACCCCGCGCGACTACAAGGAATTCTCGCTGCGCTACATGCAGCAGATCGTCGCCGGCCTCACCCGTGAGGCCGAAGGCCGCAAGGTGCCGGTGATCCTGTTCACCAAGGGCGGCGGTCAGTGGCTCGAGGCCATGGCCGAGACCGGCGCCGACGCCTTGGGCCTGGACTGGACCACCGACCTCGGCGATGCGCGCCGCCGCGTAGGCGACAAGGTCGCGCTGCAGGGCAACATGGACCCGTCCGTGCTCTACGCCTCCCCCGAGCGCATCCGCAAGGAAGTGGCAGAGATCCTCGCCAGCTACGGCAAGGGCAGCGGCCACGTCTTCAACCTTGGCCACGGCATCCACCAGCACGTGGAGCCCGATCGCGCCAAGGCCTTCGTGGAAGCCGTCCACGAACTCAGCCGG
>JBAYQE010000003.1:0-73615 GCA_041677345.1 Thiohalomonadaceae bacterium | reverse complement strand
CTCAGGCCGCGATGGCAAGCCGGGCGGACACAATCGCGGCCTGAGCACCCCTGCGGGGCATAAAGCCGCTCCTGCAGTCGGGCAAACATGGAAGAGTTCCCCCGTGTTAACGCTTTCAGCATGGCAGCCCGGCAAGACAGCCGTTATGCTTTAGCCGGCCTAACCGACACCCAGATACAATGAAAGCCTCGAACATCGGATTCATCGGCGGCGGCAACATGGCCCGCAGCCTCATCGGCGGCCTGATGGCCGATCAGAAAGACCCGACAACCCTCTGCGTATCGGAACCCGACCCGCAGCAGCGCGCGCGCCTCGCCGAGAGCTTCGGCGTGCAGGCGATGGAGGACAACGCCGCCCTGGTGCGTGCCTGCGACGTGGTGGTGCTGGCGGTCAAACCCCAGGTCTTGGCCGAGGTATGCAAGGCCATCGCCCCCGCAGTACGTGAGCGCAATCCGCTGGTGGTATCCATCGCTGCGGGTATCCGGCTGGGCGACATGGAGCGCTGGCTGGGTGGCAAGCCGGCCATCGTGCGTACCATGCCCAACACGCCGGCCCTGGTGCAGAGCGGCGCCACGGCCCTCATCGCCAATGAACGCGTGAATCAGGCGCAGAAGGAAATGGCGGAAGGCATCATGCGTGCCGTGGGTATCGCGTTGTGGCTGGAACGCGAGGAACAGATGGACGCGGTGACCGCCCTTTCCGGGAGTGGGCCCGCCTATTTCTTCTTGGTCATGGAGGCCCTGGAGGCTGCAGCCCAGGAACAGGGGCTGAGCCCGTCCACGGCACGCCTGCTGACCCTGCAGACCGCCTTCGGTGCGGCCAAGATGGCCCTTGAATCATCCGATGACGCGGCCACGCTGCGCCGGCGTGTGACCTCGCCCGGTGGTACCACCGAGCAGGCCATCCGGGTGCTGGAGGAGGGCGAACTGCGCCGCCTGTTCCGTCGCGCGTTGCAGGCGGCCAGGGAGCGCTCCGAGGAACTGGCGCGGCTGCTCGGAGATCAGGCATGAGCGACTACCTGGCCACCCCGCTGGTCTTTCTCATCGGCACCCTGTTCCAGTTGTACATCCTGGCCCTGCTGCTGCGCTTCCTGCTGCAATGGGCACGGGCCAACTTCTACAACCCGGTCTCCCAGTTCCTGGTGAAGATCACCAATCCGCCGCTGAAGCCCTTGCGCCGGTTCGTCCCCGGCCTGTGGGGCCTCGACCTGGCCGCCGTCGTGCTCATGATCGCGCTGCAGATGGTCTCGCTCGCCCTCATGGCCGCGCTGCGCGGCTTCGCCATGGGCCCGCTCACGCTGTTCCTGCTGTCCGTGGCCGAACTGGTGGAGCTGACCATTTATGTATTCATCTTTTCCATCCTCATCCAGGCCATCCTGAGCTGGGTCAACCCGGGGCGCTACAACCCCGTCACCGACGCCTTGCACAGCCTCAATGAACCCCTGCTGCGCCCGGTGCGCCGCTTCATGCCGCCGGTGTCAGGCTTCGACCTGTCGCCGCTGGTGGCCATCATCGGCCTGCAGGTACTGCTCATGCTCATCATGCCCCCGCTGCGCGACCTGGCGCGCCTGGCCGGCTGACATGCCTGCCATCCGCTGGGAAGGTGCAGACCTGGTCCTCGACCTGCGGGTGCAGCCGCGCGCCAGCCGTGACGAGCTGGTGGGGCCGCATGGCGAGCAGATGAAGGTGCGCATCACCGCCCCACCGGTGGACGGCAAGGCCAACGCGCACCTGCTGCGCTTCATCGCCAAGGCCTTCGGCGTGCCACCCTCTGCGGTCACCCTGGTTTCCGGAGAGACGGGCCGCGATAAGCGCCTGCGCATCGCATGCCCCCGTTCCTTCCCGAATGTGACCGGCATCACATGGGAGCAGGGCCGGGCGCCGTTACCCTGATTGCCGTTGCTGGTAAAATCCCGTCCGTTCAGCCGTTTGCGTGGTGCGCCGGCAGCGGAGCGGCGCCGGCCGCAGCAACCAATAAAGAACCCGTGCCATGTCCAATCAGCGTTTGAGCGAGCAAATGCAGGCCTTCGATCGGTGGAAGACCGATCTGCGCGAGGGCATCCTCCGCTACCAGAAGTGGCTCGAGGCGAACGACATGGTGGACAGCGACGACGAGCTGCGCATCTTCGAGATCCTCGACACCCTGCAGGGTGATCGCCTCACCATCGCCTTCGTGGCAGAATTCGCGCGCGGCAAGACCGAGCTCATCAACGCCATCTTCTTCTCCGAATACGACCGCCGCCTGCTGCCCTCCGAGGCGGGCCGCACCACCATGTGCCCCACCGAGCTGTTCTGGGACAACAAGGCGCAACAGGCGTACATCCGGTTGCTGCCCATCGAAACGCGGCTGCAGGACACCAGCATCGCCGAATTCAAGAACGAGCCCATCCACTGGACCCACATCGCCCTGGAGCTGAATGCGCCGGACAGCATGGCCGAGGCCTTCCAGGAAGTGGTGCGCACCAAGCGCGTGCCGCTGGATGACGCCCGCAAGCTCGGTCTCTTCAGCAAAGAAGACCTGTTGCTGCACTCGCCCGACGGCAGCATGCCCGAGACTGTCGAAATCCCCCTGTGGCGCCACGCACTCATCAGCTTCCCGCACCCCATGCTCAAGCAGGGCTTGGTGATCCTCGACACCCCGGGACTCAATGCCCTAGGCTCCGAGCCCGAACTGACCGTGAGCATGCTGCCGAACGCCCACGCGGTGGTGTTCGTGCTTGCCGCCGATACCGGTGTGACCAAGTCCGATCTGGACATGTGGAATCACAACGTGAAGGCGCTGCACAAGGACATCGGTGTGGTGGTGGTGCTGAACAAGGTCGATGTGATGTGGGACGAGCTCAAGAGCCCTGCGGCGGTGCAGAAATCGGTGGAGGAGCAGGCGCACAAGGTGGCGCAGACCCTGGGGGTGGAGTCGTCGAAGATCTTCCCGGTGTCCGCGCAGAAGGCGTTGCTTGCGAAGATTCGTCACGACCGGCCCTTGCTAGAGCGCTGCCAGATGCTGCAGCTGGAAAGCTATTTCGCCAATGACATCCTGCCCTACAAGCAGAGCCTGGTACGCCAGTACGTGGTGAACGAGATCGGCGGCATGGTGAAGGAGTCCCACGACCTGCTCGCCTCACGTTTCACTTCCGCCGCCAAGCAGTTACATGAGCTGAAGGACCTCTCGGGCAAGAACAATGACGTGATCGAGCACCTCATGAAAAAGACCCGCGAGGAGCAGGTGGCGTACTTCAAGAACGTGGAGAGCTTCCAGGCCAACAAGCGCATCCTCGCCGAGCAGAGCAAGAAGCTGCTGGAGCTGCTAAGCCTGACGGAACTGGACAAGCTGGTGTCGCAGACCCGCCGGGACATGAGCGACAGTTGGACCACCCACGGCATGAAGATCGGCATGAAGACCTTCTTCGACGGTGTGGAGGAAAAGCTGCGCGAGGTGTCGGAATATACCGAGCAGCTCAACCGCCTGGTGGTCACCGTCTACCGCAAGTTCCATCAGGAGCACGGCATCACCGAGATCAAGCCGGTGCTGTACAAGGTCACTGCGTACCAGAAGGAATTCGAACAGCTCAAGCAGGATGCGGAGGCCTTCCGCAACAGCCCCCTCACCGTGGCCACGGAGCAGCACTACGTGATCAAGAAATTCTTCATCTCCCTGGTGAGCCACGCCCGCAACATCTTCTTCAAGGCACACAAGGACGCCGAGCACTGGAGCAGGGCCGTCATGGGCCCGCTGGTGAAGCAGATCAAGGATCACAAGGAACAGATGGAGCAGCGCCTGGAGAACCTGCGCAAGATCAACGAATCCCGCGACACCTTGGCGTCACGCATCGAGGAACTGGAGAAGTCTTCTGCTGTTCTGCAGAAGCAGTACGCCGAGGTACGCACCATCCTGGCAACCATCAACCGGCCTCTCAGGTTCGTAAAAACCACCCCGCCGCAGGTCGCTACAGGCTGAGGTCGGTATGGTGTGACGGTTTCTTCCAGGCGGCTATAGTTGTTTTCATCAGACTGCTCGGGAGGGTCTTTCATGATTCGCACGGCACTGGCTGTCGCCTTCACGCTCGCCGTCACCACCGGTACGGCGCAGGCACTGCAGGCGGTGGAATTCGGCAACTACATCATCCACTACAACGCCTTCACGGCGGACATGCTGCATCCCCCCATCGCCAAGTCCCACGGCATCCAGCGCAGCCAGAACCGCGGCGTGCTTACTGTGGCCATCCAGCGCAAGCCCGCCAAGGCACCCGCCGACGTCGCCGCAGAGGTGGATGCGCAGGCGCTCACCCTGAACCAGCAGCTGCGCACCCTCAAGATGCGTGAAATCCGTGAAGGTGACGCCATCTATTACTTGGCGGATTTCCCCGTGCGCAACGAGGAAGTGCTGGACTTCGAGGTTAACGTCAAGCCGCAGCAGCTTGCCGAGCCCTACACCTTCCGCTTCCGCCAGCAGTTCTTCACCGAGCCGCCCCGGCGGAAGTGAGGGCGTGAGCGGTACGCGCAGCCGCTTGCGCGAGGCGCACCACCCTCACGCCAGTGCGCGGTAGGCTTCGAGCACCCCGAAGGCAATCACCAGCAGCCCTGCGGTATGACGCACCCAGGGTTTGCGCGTGAAGGCGGCCACACGGGCCGCCACCAGGCCCATGGCGAACAGGTTGGGCAGGGTGCCCAGGCCGAAGCCGAGCAGCAACAGCGCGCCCTCGACGGGCCCGCCCGCGGACAGCGCCCAGACCAGTACGCTGTACACCAACCCACAGGGCAGCCATCCCCAGACCAGTCCCAGCCCAAAGGCATGGGCCGGATGATGCACCGGCACCAGGCGTCGACCCAGGGGTTCGAGATGCCGCCAGATGCCCCTGCCGGCCTGCTCCACCCGGGCCAGGCCTTGCCACCAGCCGCCGAGATAAAGTCCCAGCGCGATCATGAACAGGGCGGCGATCACCTGCAGCACCAGTTGGCCCCGGTGCAGCAGCGCGAGGTTGGCCGCCAGCAGGCCCAGCCCGCCCATGATGGCCCCCGCCACGGTGTAGCTGAGCACCCGTCCACCGTTGTAGGCGAGGAGATACGGCAGGAAGCGCAGCGGCTGCCCGCGTACCGTGTCGGGTACACCGAAGCTCAGCGCACCGACGATGCCGCCGCACATGCCGACACAATGCACGCCTCCGGTAAAGCCGACGATGAAGGCTGCAAGGAAGGTGGCATCCAGTGGCATGGGAAAGGGTTCGCGGCGGGAACGGACAAGCTGTGTATCATAACCGCCGCCATCCACCGACCCAATCTTCCCTGTGCCCACAGACGCCCCCAAGCTCCTGAAGTCGAAACTGTTCTGGGTCGGCCTGCTGTATTTTGCCGAGGGCTTCCCGCTCGGCGTGTTCTACGACGTGTTCCCCGTGCAGTTTCGCCAGCAGGGTGTGGACCTGCGCGACATCGGTCTCATCGGCCTCATCGGTCTGGCCTGGACCCTCAAATTCCTGTGGGCGCCGGCCGTCGACCACTACCGCCGCCACCGGGTGTGGATGGCGGTGGTGGATATGGCCATGGGCGCGGTGCTCGTGGCCCTGGCCCTGCAGGGTGACTTCGGCCCCTGGGCGTGGTTCGCCATCGGCGTGTTCGCGCTGCTGTCGGCCACCAACGACATTGCCATCGACGGCTACACCATCGAGTTGCTGGACAAGCGCGAGCTGGGACTCGCCAACGGCGTCCGCATCGCCCTCTACCGGGTGGGCATGCTGGCCTCGGGCGTGATGCTGGTGCTCAGTGATTACGTCGGCTGGCCCGCGACCTACCTGGCCGCGGCCGTGATGCTGGGCCTGCTGGCCCTGGCCTGTCTCCAGGCACCACGCGAGCGCCAGGCGATAGCGCGGGAGGGCTTGTCCCTCGCGCGCGAACTGCGCACGCTCGCTACCCATCCGCTAGCGCTCACGGCCGTGGTGCTGTTTTTCCTCGGTACAGTCTGGCTGGTGGATCGCACCACGCGCTGGTCGGTGCAGTTTCCCGAACTGTGGACCTACGCCCTCGTTGCCGGTGCCGCGATCGTCGGCGGCAGCACATTGTTCCGCTCCCGCGAGAACGCCGCCTTCGAAACGCTCAGCCACGGCCCCATGTTCGGTGCCCTCATGGAACTGCTGCGGCGGCGCTACATGCTGCCGGTGATCGCCTTCATCCTGCTGTTCAAGCTGGGGGATGCGGCCATGGGGCTGATGGTGAAACCGTTTTGGGTGGACGCGGGGTTTTCGGCCAGTGCCATCGGCCTGGTATCGGTGAACCTGGGGCTGGTGTTGTCCATCGTCGGCGGCGTGGTGGGCGGTGCCATCACCGATCGTATCGGTATCTTCCACGCCCTGTGGATCCTGGGTCTGTTTCAGGCCCTCTCGAACCTCTTTTACACCTACGCCGCTTACGCCATCCCCTTGGCCTCCAGCGGCGCCGACCTGCCGATTTCCCAGGTAGCCCTCATGTACGGCGCCAGCGGCTTCGAGTCCTTCACCGGCGGCCTGGGTACCGCGGCGTTCCTGGCCTTTCTCATGGCCATCGTCAACAAGGACCATTCGGCCACCGAATACGCGTTGCTGTCATCGGTATTCGCCCTCAGCCGTTCGCTGGCAGGCTGGGCGAGCGGCTACGGTGCGGAGGGCCTGGGTTATTCCGCCTATTTCTTCGTTACCTTCCTGCTGTCATTCCCTGCCTACCTGCTGTTGCCCTGGGTGCGCCGCTCCCTCGACCTGAACCGTCCAGGCTGAGCCGCTACACTGGCTACAGTTCCCGGATGCCCTTGTCGGGCGACCGAATAACCAGCGAGGTGTACCAGGATGGAATACCTCCAACAGTTGTTGCGTGCCATGGAAACGGCATTGGATGCCTCCCCTCTCACCTGGGAACGCACCACGGTCCTGCTGCATGCCATCGCGGATGCAGGCATCGTCTTCGCCGGGGTGCTGCTTCCTGCCGGTCTCGCGTACCTGGCCTTGCGCAGGCGGGACCTGGAGTACCGCGGCCTGCTCTGGCTGTGCGCCGCTGCGCTGCTCGCCCTCGCCGCGGCCCATGCCGCCGCAGTCTGGGACCTGTGGTCACCCGATCCGCAGCGCGGCGGCACCACCAAGGCCACAGCGGCTGTGCTGATGCTCCTCACAGCCGGCGTCTTCATCGGTTGGCTGCCCCGCGCGCAGCGCCTGCCAAGCCCGAACCAGCTGCGGCGGGCCAACGCGACCCTGTCACGCGAGGCCTTCGAGCAACAACAGCAATTGCGTGCGAGCCGCACCCGCGCAGCCCTCTACACCGAGGCCATGCGCCAGGCCGGTATCGGCCTCGCCGTGGTCACGCCGGCGGGTGCTTGGAGTGAAGTGAATCCCCGCTTCCTCGCCCTGCTCGGTGCCGCTCACGAGGGTGGCCTGGGGACACCGGCGTCCCTGCTTGGCAAGGATTACGCCAAGGTCCCGGCGGAACGCACCCTGGAACGGGATACCGATGGCGCTCCCTACCGGGTGCGCTTGCACTGGCGCCCGCTCGCCGTGCAGGAACAACACCTCGGCTGGCTGGTGGAATGCACGGAAGCTCCTGCGGAATCGGGCACCGCTGACGGTGTACACGAGGACCAGCGCGCGGAACTGGAGACGCGTATCGCCGAGCAACGGCGCGAGCTCAGCGAAGCGGCAGCCCGATTGGAAGAGGAGGCGAGCGTGCGGCGCAATGCCCTGGTGCAGGTGCAGCGCCTGGCAGAACAGCTGATGCGCAGCAACGCGCGACTCAACCAGATTGACGAGCGCCTCGGCACGCTGGCGCGCCGCGACCCGGCCACGGGCCTGGGCACGCGCTATGCCTTCGCCGACCGCCTGACGGCGGCCTTGGCTGCGACCCGCCGCTACGGCGATCCGCTCAGCCTGCTGCTGCTCACACCCGATCCCGTGACAGGGCTGTCGCAGCAGGCGGCGCTGGTGGCGATGGCCAAGGAGGTGGCCGGGCGCCTGCGCGAGACCGATGTGGCCGGGGTCCTGGATGAGCAGCATCTGGCGGTGCTGTTGCCCCATACCGCGCAATCCCATGCCGCCGGCGTGGCGGAGAGGTTCTGTAAGGCGGTGGTGACGAGTTCGGCGGGCAAGTCACCCGCCCTCAGTTGTTGCATCGGTGTAGCGGCCTGGCGCAAGGGTCAGGACGAGGAGTCCCTGGTGCGGGAGGCCGCCGAGGCCCTGCGCCGGGCGCGTGCTGCAGGCGCTGGTCAGGTCTCGCTCGGTGCCGTGGCGGCGGAGGCGGAGGCGGCGGCGGCGGGTAATGACCGGGGCAGACAATGACGGGGCGCCCCTCCGCGTTGCACCCCCGCTACCGCGTGCAGTTCGGCGTGCGGCCCTGGCGGCGCGCCTCGTTGTACAGGTCCATGGCCCGCTGCATGCGCTTGTTGAGGTCGTCGGTGCGTGTGCCGTGAGAGGGGTGAGTGGAGAGAAACTCGGGCGGGGCTCCGTTACCCGCCGCGGCCATGTTCTGCCAAAGCTTCACGCTCTCACGCGGATCGAAGCCCGCCTTGGCCATGAGGTCCAGGCCCAGGAGATCGGCCTCGGACTCCTGGGTGCGGGAGAACGGCAGGATGATGCCCACCTGGGTGCCCAGCCCGAGCAGGGCCATGAGGTTGTCGTTCTGCGCGCCCTGGCCGCCCGCGAGCGCCTGCACCAGCTGCAGTCCGGCCTCGGTGGCATAGGCAGTGGAGACGCGCTCGTTTCCGTGCTGGGCGAGGACGTGGGCGATCTCGTGGCCGATGACGGTGGCCAATTGGTGCTGGTTCTTCGCCACGTTCAGCAACCCACTGTAGACGCCGACCTTGCCACCGGGCAGGGCGAAGGCATTGGCCTGGGGATTGTCGAACACCTCCACCTCCCACTCGTCGGGGCCGTCGTCCACCTGGGCCGTGACCGCATCCGCCACACAGGTCACATAGCGGGTAAGCGCCGAATCCTTCGTCGGCGGGGTTTCCTGGCGTGCTTGGTCGAAGGCGGCCGCACCCATTTCCGCCATCTGGCCTTCCGGGAAAAAACGTAGTTGCTGGCGTCCGAGAGGCGAGGTGGCGCAGGCCGTCAGCAGGGCGACGGCGGCGACGTAGGTGAGGGCACGGTGCATGGTGAAATCTCCCACTGGCTGAACCTTAGGATAGGAAACTACAGCTCTCCCGCGTATTCGATGATGAGCGGTGCGTGATCGGAGAAGCGCTGTTCCTTGTAGATGCTGGCCGCCTTTACCCTCTCTCGCAGTCCGGGTGAGATGATCTGGTAATCGATGCGCCAGCCCACGTTCTTCGCCCAGGCCTGGCCGCGGTTGGACCACCAGGTGTACTGCTCGGGTTCCTGATTCACCACGCGGAAACCGTCCACCCAGCCCAACTCCTCGAAAACCTCGTCCAGCCATGCCCGTTCCTCGGGCAGGAAGCCGGAGTTCTTCTGGTTGCTGCGCCAGTTCTTCAAGTCGATGTTGCGGTGCGCGATGTTCCAGTCACCGCAAATGATGTATTCGCGTCCGTCCTTGCGCAGCCGCGCGAGTACCTCCAGGAAGGCATCCATGAAGGCGTACTTGGCGGCCTGGCGCTCCGCGCCCGCCGAACCGGAAGGCAGGTAGAGCGAGGCGATGCTCAGGTTGCCGTAATTTGCTTGCAGGTAGCGGCCCTCGTCATCGCAGCCCGCGAAACCGAGGCCCCGAACCACCCGCTCGGGCGGCTTGCGGCAAAACAGGGCGGTGCCGCTGTAGCCCTTCTTCAGTGCATCGAAGTAGTGGCAGGACAGCCCGGCGGGCCGGAACACCGCGGGGTCGAGCTGGTGTTCCTGCGCCTTGGTCTCCTGCACGCATACCACATCCGCCTCCTGCCCCGCGAGCCACTCGAAGAGACCCTTGCCCGCGGCAGAGCGGATACCGTTCACGTTGACGCTGATGATTTTCATGGGGCCGGGAGCATAACCCAATGGCTGTGAAATCCCATACCCGGGACTGGGCGCTGGTGGGTGCGCTGTGTGCTGAACCTGAGCGCCGCAAGGCTCGGCCCTTCCCTGGATTTGTGCGCACGGCCGGTACCGTGGTTCCGGCCATCGGGAGCGGCGACTATAATGGCCGCCTCACTCCAGGCCCGGTTCACCTCCATGCACGATTACCAGCGGGAATTCCTCGACTTCGCCATCTCACGCGGCGTGCTGCGCTTCGGCCAGTTCACCCTCAAGTCGGGCCGTGTGAGTCCCTATTTCTTCAACGCAGGCCTGTTCAATTCAGGTGCCACGCTGGCGCGCCTCGGCCGTTATTACGCCGCTGCCATCACCAACTCCGGGCTTGCTTTCGACGTACTGTTCGGGCCCGCCTACAAGGGTATCCCACTGGCGAGCGCCGCCGCCATCGCGCTGGCCGAGCACCACGACCGCGATTTGCCCTATTGCTTCAATCGCAAGGAGGCCAAGGATCACGGCGAGGGCGGCAACATCGTGGGTGCGCCGCTGGCCGGGCGCGTGCTTATCGTCGATGACGTCATCACCGCAGGCACCGCCATCCGTGAATCCATGGCGCTCATCGAGGCCACGGGTGCGAAGGCGGCCGGCGTGGTCATCGCCCTCGATCGCCAGGAACGCGGCACCGGCGAACTCTCCGCCATCCAGGAAGTGGAACGCAACTACGGCCTTCAGGTGATCAGCATCGTCGCCCTGGCCGACCTCATCGAATACCTGGAAGAACAGGGCCGCACCGCAGACGTGGAAGCCATCCGCGCCTACCGCGCCCAGTACGGCATTTGAGAGCACAGCCCAACGCAAAGGCGCAAAGAACGCAAAGGACGCAAAGAGCGGGTTGATGGGGCGGCGACGTCCTGGCTTGCGGACGTCAGCCCATGACACCTTTGCGCCCTCGGCGTTCTTTGCGCCTTTGCGTTGAGCGCTTTTTCTTCTCAGCCGAGGATCAGTTTCAATCCCACCAGCAGGGTGACCGCTTCGAAGGCGCGCTTGATGAGGCGGTTACCCTTGGCGATGGCGAAATGGGCGCCCAGATAGCCGCCCGCCAGCGAGCCGGCGATGAGTGCCGGCAGCCAGCTCCACTGCACCTCACCCAGCACGCCCAGGGTAAGGGCTCCGGCACCGTTCCAGAACATGCCCACCAGCACCAGCGTGTAGGCCACGGCACGCTGGTAGTCCAGTCCGAACCAGCGCACCAGCCAGAGCGTGACGAACAGGCCCGTGCCCGAGGTGAGGGAGCCGTTCAGCCCGCCGATGAGAAACAGGACCCCGCCACCGATCAGCATGCCCCGACGATCGCGATGTCGCGGCGCATGATTTTGGCCCAGGTCGCGGCGCAGGAAGGAGTACATGCCGAGGGCGAACGTGAGCACGCCGAGGGCAATGCGTGCAGCCGCATCCGGTAGCGACAGCACCACGCTCGCACCCAACACCACCCCTGGCACGCCGGTGGCGAGGATGAACAGCACGAAACGCCGCTCCAGGGCGCGTTCATGCAGATGGCGCAGGGTGGCGCCGATGCCCAACGCCACGGTGGCGATCTTGTGGGTGGCAAGCGCCACCGCGAACGGCAGCCCGAGAAAGATCAACACAGGCAGTTGCAGCAGGCCGGCGCCGCCACCCGCGAAGGCCGAGAAGCCGTTGGCCAGTACGGCGGCCATGAAAAGCAGCAGTTGTTCGGAAAGCGTCACAGATTCGGGGTGGGCGGTGGGGAGACGACAGGCACGGCAGTATACTGGCCGCGACGGCTCATCGGACTATCGACCTGAGTCTCAAGCGGGAATGTCATGCGTATCACACCTCATCTACTCGCTGCGCTGATGCTTGCCCTGGGCGCGGCACCCACACCGGCGGCCATCAAGTGCTGGACCAACAGCGACGGCGTGCGTGAATGCGGCAATGAAGTGCCGCCTGAGTACGCGCAACAGGAGAGTCGCGTGCTCAACCAGCACGGCATGACCCTCGAGGTGCAGGAACCGGCCATGAGTCCCCAAGAGCGCGCGGAGCAGGAACGACAGAAGGAGGTGCAGGATGCACAGGCTGTCGAGGCGCAGCGACGGCGTGAGGAGCAGGCGCGCAACGACCGCGTGCTGCTTTCCACCTTCGCCAGTGAGCAGGACATCATCATGGCCCGCGAGCGCCAGGTCTCCGCGCTCAAGGACGTGCTTACCTATACGCGCATGAATATCGACAAGCTGGAAGCCAAGCTCGCCGAATACCACAAGCGTGCGGAACGCTTGGGGCGTGCCGGCAAGTCCGTCCCGACGGCTCTCCAGAACGACATGGGCACGCTGCAGAAGCAGCTCGAGAACAAGCAGGCCTATGTGGCCGTGAAGCAGGAGGAACTGGTGGCCCTGGAGCACAAGTACGACCAGGACCTGCTGCGTTTCCGTGAGCTGACGGAGATGCGCGGGAAGTAGCGCCTGCGTTCCTGCCCCGCCTGGCGTCAGGGCCCGCGCTTCAGCCGGAGCGTCGCGGCGCGGGCCGTTGCCGCAGGCGTCAACCGAGGGCCACGCCGGGCAGGGTGCGCGTGGCGAACAGGCCTTGCGCCAGCATGGGCCATTGCTGCTCCCAGGCCTCCAGCGGCTCGCGTTTGAAGCCGCTGCGTACGAACTGTCCCATGCGTCCTGCCGCCACGGAAAGGAGCAGGTTGGCCGCTGCCCCCACCGGGGTGCCGGGCCGTACCTCTCCGGCCAGTTCGCCTTCGCGCAGCACCTGCTTGAGCTGTGTCTCCATGCGATCGAAGAACTGGCCGATGCGTACCCGCAGCCGGTCGGTCTCACCCACCAGGGCATCGCCCACCAGGATGCGCGTGATGCCCGGATTGCGTGCGGAAAAACCCAGCAGGACCGTGAGGATGCGCTCGCAGCGCGCGGCGGCACTGTCATGTTCGGCCAGGATGCGGTTCACCAGACCGAACACCGAATCCTCGATGAACTCGATCAAGCCCTCGAACATGCGCGCCTTGCTGGGGAAATGGCGATAAAGCGCCGCCTCGGACACGCCCACGGCCTTGGCCAGGCTGGCGGTGGTGATGCGCTCCCCCGGGCTGGTCTCCAACTGGTGCGCCAAGGCCTCCAGGATCTGCTGCCGGCGTGAGTGTTTCTCGCTCTTCTCCGCCATTCGCTCTTACTCCTTACGGATCAGCGAACCGACACCTTCGTCGGTGAAAATCTCCAGCAGCAACGCGTGCTCCACGCGGCCGTCAATGATGTGCGCACTCTGCACGCCGTTGTTCACCGCCTCGACCGCGCAGCGGATCTTGGGCAGCATGCCACCGTAGATGGTGCCGTCGCCGATGAGCCCGTCCACTTGTGCGGCGGTGAGACCGGTGAGCACCTGGCCCTGCTTGTCGAGCAGGCCGGCGGTGTTGGTGAGCAGCATGAGCTTCTCGGCCTTGAGTGCCTCGGCCACCTTGCCGGCCACCACGTCGGCGTTGATGTTGTAGGACTCGCCGTCCGGGCCCACGCCCACCGGCGCGATGACCGGGATGAAATCGCCCTGCACCAGCATGTCCACCACGGTGCCGTCCACCGATTCCACCTCGCCCACATGGCCGATGTCGATGATCTCGGGGGCGTTCATCTCGGGGGCGTTGCGCTTGAAGGTGAGCTTGCGGGCACGGATGAGGTCCGCGTCCTTGCCGGTCAGGCCCACGGCCTTGCCGCCGTGGCGGTTGAGCAGGCTGACGATCTGCTTGTTGACCAGGCCGCCGAGTACCATCTGCACCACGTCCATGGTCTCGGCATCGGTGACGCGCATGCCCTCGATGAAGTGGCTCTCCTTGCCGAGGCGCTTGAGCAGGTCGCCGATCTGCGGCCCGCCACCGTGCACCACCACCGGATTCATGCCCACCAGCTTCATGAGTACGACGTCGCGCGCGAAGCTCACGTCGGCGGCATCGTTCATGGCGTTGCCGCCGTACTTGATGACGATGGTCTTGCCGTAGAAGCGCCGGATATAGGGCAGGGCTTCGGACAGGATGCGGGCGTTGGTCACCGCCGCAGGGGTGTTGGGGCTCATGATTGTGAAGGTACTCCGAAGTTGACGAAGACCGCCGTGCGCTACGGCGCACCGTTGGCAAACCTGTGCGTTGCCGCCGCGGGCGGGGACAGGCGGCGGATGGGTGGATGCACCCGGGCGCGTTCGAGCTTCAGTGTCGTCCGGTGTGGCCGAAGCCGCCGGTACCGCGCGCACTCTCATTGAAGTTATCGACGATCTGGAAGGCGACCTGCACCACCGGCACGAAGACCATCTGTGCGATCCGCTCGCCGACCTGGATCGTAAAAGAATCGTTCCCCCGGTTCCAACAGGACACGAATACCTGCCCCTGGTAGTCGGAATCGATGAGGCCCACCAGGTTGCCGAGTACGATGCCGTGTTTGTGGCCGAGCCCGGAGCGGGGCAGCAGCATGGCCGCGAGGCCCGGATCGCCTATGTGCACGGCGATGCCCGTGGGTACCAGGGTGGTCTCGCCCGGGCCGAGGATGACCGGCGCCTCCAGCATGGCGCGCAAGTCGAGGCCGGCGGCACCGGCCGTGGCGTACTCCGGCGGGGGATAGTCGCGGCCGAGGCGCTCATCGAGGATTTTCAGTTGCACGGGATGGCGTTTCATGAGCGACGGCTCCGGTAATGTTCGACGATCAAGTCCATCAGTTGTCGCGCCAGGCGGCGCTTGTCCTGCAGCGGCAGGCTGACCTCACCGCCGGCCCAGAACACGCGCAGGGCATTGACCGGGCTGTCGAAGCCGCCCTGTGCGCCGGCGCTCACGTCGTTGGCGGCGATGAGGTCGAGCTGCTTGCGGGTCAGCTTGTCACGGGCATGGGCCTCGAGGTGCCCGGTCTCGGCGGCGAAGCCGACGGTGAAGGGGCGGTCGGCCCGGGCAGCGACCGACGCCAGGATATCCGGGTTGCGCTCCAGCTCCAGGGTGAGACGTTCGGCGGTCTTCTTGATCTTCTGGTCGGCGCTCTGCACCGGCCGGTAGTCGGCGACTGCCGCGGTGCCGATGAACACATCGAAGCTGCGTGCCGCCACGGCCGCGGCCATTTCCGCGGCGCTCACTACGTCCACGCGTTCCACACCCGCCGGCGTCGGCAGGTCCACCGGGCCACTCACCAGGGTTACCCCGGCCCCGAGCGCGGCGGCGGCCTCGGCCATGGCGAAGCCCATGCGACCGGAGCTGCGGTTCGACAGGAAGCGCACCGGGTCCACGGCTTCGCGGGTGGGGCCGGCCGTCACCAGGACGCGCACGCCCGCCAGGGTGCCACGGGCCGCCAACAAGTCGGTACAACGCTCGACCAGTTCGCCGGGCTCCAGCATACGGCCCGGGCCGCTCTCGCCACAGGCCTGCTCGCCCTCGGCCGGGCCGAACAGGTGCACGCCGCGTGCGGCCAATACGCGCGCATTGTGCGCGGTCGCCAGGGCCCGCCACATCTGCTGGTTCATGGCCGGGGCGAGGGCAATGGGCGCGGCGGTGGCGAGGCACAGGGTGGCGAGCAGGTCATCGGCCATGCCGGCGGCCAGGCGTGCCATGAAATCCGCCGTGGCCGGGGCCACCAGCACCAGGTCGGCCCAGCGCGCCAGGGCGATGTGATCCATGCCGGCCTCGGCCGCGGCGTCGAAGAGATCGCGGCGCACCGGGTGCCCCGACACTGCCTGCAGGCTCAATGGGGTCACGAAGGCCTCGGCGGCGGGTGTGGTCACCACGCGCACCTCGGCGCCGGCGCGACCCAGCGCGCGTACCAGCGCCGGGGTCTTGTAGGCCGCGATGCCGCCGGTAATGCCGAGGAGTATGTGCTTACCCTGCAGGTTCATGGCGGCGGAGTTTATCACGCCGTGGGAGCGCGCTTGTGGCCGCGATGGGCCGCGGGAGCGACCTTCCGCGCGCGATTGGCCGGCTCCCGCTTTTCGACCCGCCCCGCAGCCGTTACCATGCGGCCTTCACGTACAGGACACGGAGGTCCCATGGCCATATCGGATTGGCCGCTGGCGGAGCGGCCGCGGGAAAAACTGCTGGAGCGCGGCCCGGAGGCGTTGTCGGACGCCGAGTTGCTCGCCATCTTCCTGCGCACCGGCTTGCGCGGCAAGACCGCGGTCGACCTGGCGCGGGAGTTACTCACCGGCTTCGGTGGCCTGCGTCCACTGCTCGAGGCCAACGTCACCACCTTTTGCGCCCGCCCGGGCCTGGGTGCAGCCAAGTATGTGCAGTTGCAGGCCACCCTGGAACTGGCCCGCCGACACCTGGCGAGCACCCTCGCCCGCGGTGATGCGCTCACCAGCCCTGACGCCACCCGCCGCTACCTGAGCGCCCGCCTGCGCGACCGCCCCCAAGAGGTGTTCGCCGTGCTGTTCCTGGACAACCGTCACCGCGTGCTCGCCTTCGAGGAACTGTTCTTCGGCACCGTGGACGGTGCCAGCGTCCACCCCCGCGAGGTGGTCCGCCGGGTCCTCACCCATAACGCGGCGGCCGTGATCCTGGCCCATAACCATCCCTCCGGCGTGGCCGAGCCCAGCCGTGCCGACGAGGCCATCACCCGCCGCCTCAAGGACGCCCTCGCCCTGGTGGACGTGCGCGTGCTGGACCACATCATCGTCGGCGAGAACATGGTCTCCTTCGCCGAGCGCGGGTTGTTGTGAAAAGCTTTAACCCCGTGGTTCAAGCTTTTCTCTTCAGCTCCCCAGGCTTGTTCCGCCAACGGGTTTCTGTTATAAAACCCGGCTTCCTGCCCAGCGGCGGGTCAGAATTCGAGAATCCGGAGGCAAGAGCCCATGTCCAGAGTTTGCCAAGTGACCGGTAAGCGCCCGGTCACCGGACACAATGTGTCCCATGCCAACAACAAGACCAACCGTCGCTTCCTGCCCAACCTGCACACCCACCGCTTCTGGGTGGAGGGCGAGAAGCGCTTCGTGAGCCTGCGTGTGAGCTCCAAGGGCATGCGCATCATCGACAAAAAGGGCATCGACGCCGTACTGGCGGACATGCGTGCCCGCGGCGAGAAGGTGTAAGCCATGGCCAAGGGTGCACGCGACAAGATCAAGCTGGTTTCCAGCGCCGGTACCGGCCACTACTACACCACGACCAAGAACAAGCGCACCATGCCGGAAAAGATGGAGATCAAGAAGTACGATCCCGTCGTCCGCCAGCACGTGCTGTACAAGGAAGCGAAGATCAAGTAATCGCGCCTCGCCTCCGGCGCAACGAAAGAGCCCGGCCCGTGCCGGGCTTTTTCATGTGGACCGGCGCAGGCGGTAACCACCCAGCCGCCGCGCGAATTCCGACAGCGCATCGATACCGGTGACCTCGGCCTGGCGACACCACTCCTGCAGGGCCTTGAGCATGGCCTCGGGGCCGTGCGCGGCAGACTGTTGCCACACCGCCTGGAGACGCCTGCGGAACTCGTAGGCGGTACGTAGCGCCTGGCTGTGGCTCAAGGCCCGATCGAGATCGCGCCGCCGGTGCTCGTCGAGCAGAGCCTCTTCCAGCAGCAGTAACGGACGCACAGTCCTGAGCTGGCGCTTCAGGCGCCGATCCGGCACACGCCTCAGTTCGTCCCGGAGGATCCGCGCGAGTACCTCCCGTCCGTAGCCGGCAAGCACCTGCAACCGTGCCACCACGATGGCGCGTGCGGCTTCCACGTCGAGTCCCGCACGCGTACGCTTCGCCGGCGGCGGAGCCACCGACCTGATCCGCGCGAGGCGCAATGCCGAAAGCAGGCGGATGTACAACCAGCCGATATCCAACTCCCAGCGCTGTGCCGACAGCTTGGCCGAATGGGGATAGGCATGGTGGTTGTTGTGCAATTCCTCGCCACCGATGAGCAGGCCGACAGGCACGATGTTCCGCGAGGCATCCGGGGTCTGGAAGTTGCGGTAGCCGAAGTAGTGCCCCACGCCGTTGATCACCCCCGCCGCCCAGAAGGGGATCCATAGCATCTGGATACCCCAGACGCTGAGCCCGCCCACGCCGAGCAGGACCAGGTCGACGGCGAGCATGAGGGTCACGCCCAACCCGCCGTGCCCATACACGTGGCGTTCCAGCCAGTCGTTCGGCGTTCCCTTGCCGAATCGCTCCAGCGTGTCGCGCTTGGCGGCCTCGCTGCGGTAGAGCTCCGCGCCCCGCCAGAGTACATGTGATAACCCCAAGACCTGTGGGCTGTGCGGGTCCTCGGTGCCTTCGCAGTGGGCGTGGTGCTTGCGGTGCACGGCCACCCACTGGCGGGTCACCATGCCGGTGGTGAGCCATAGCCAGAAGCGGAAGAAGTGGCTCATCGCGGGATGGAGTTCCACCGCACGATGCGCCTGTGCGCGGTGCAGGTAGAGGGTCACCGCCACGATGGTCACGTGCGTGACGGACAGGGTGTAAAGCACATAGCCCGCGAGCGGCAAGTCGAGCATACCGTTGGACATGGGTAACTACCTCACATCGTGGTTCCAGCATGGATATATAGCTGCCGGGTACGTAGAGCGCGCTACGGGATTTCTGATAGCCTGCGGGGTGCGCAGGCGCTCGCAATGTGTCCACTGAACGTGATGGACACTTGCCGTGTCAGTGATGACCCTGGATTGAGTTAGGGATTCCTGAAGGAATCGGATGACAATGGAAGACATCTACGTGGGCCGCCAGCCCATCTACGACCGGGACCTCGCGGTATTCGCCTACGAACTCCTGTTTCGTTGCCCGGGTGGGGCGCTGCCGCACGGCGACGCCATGACCGGCCAGATCATCCTCAATACCGTCATGGATATGGGACTGGACGCCGTCGCGGGCAAACACACGGTGTTCATCAATCTGTCGACCGGCTTTCTCGATGGCCATTATCCGCTGCCGTTTCCACCCCACCAGGTCGCGCTGGAGGTGCTGGAGGACGTGGAGCCCGTGCCCGTGGTGCTCGCCACCCTCGAAGAACTCGCGCTACGGGGCTACACCATTGCGCTCGACGACTTCCGTTTCCGCCCCGGTATCGAACCCCTGCTCCGCCATGCCCGCATCGTGAAGCTGGACGTGCTCAGCCTGGGCGAGCAGGAGCTGCGCGAACACGTGGCGCGCCTGCGTCACCACGGTGTCAAGCTGGTGGCCGAGAAGGTGGAATCCTATGAAGAATTCGAGCTCTGCCGCGCACTGGGTTTCGACTACTTCCAGGGCTATTTCCTTGCCAAGCCGCATGTGATCCGGTCGCGCAGCGTTGGTGCCAATCGCATGGTGCTGCTGCAGTTGCTGGCGCGCATTCAGGACCCGGCGGTGGAGTTCAAGGAACTCGAAGAGATCATCGTCCGGGACGTGGGGCTCGCCTACCGCTTGCTTCGCTATGTGAATTCCGCCGCGCTCGCCCTGCGCCACCAGATTGATTCGGTACGCCAGGCCCTGCTCATGCTGGGCACCGAGACCATCCGCAACTGGGCCAGTCTGATCCTGTTGGCGCGCGTGGAGGATAAGCCGCGTGCCCTGCTCGATACGGCGCTGGTGCGCGCCAAGATGTGTGAGCAGTTGGCACGGGTGCAAGACCGCTCCGATCCGGAGCACTACTTCACGGCCGGCCTGCTGTCGGTGCTGGATGCTCTCATGGATCAGCCCATGGAACGCGTGGTGGCGGACCTGCCGCTGGTGAAGGAGGTCAAGGCGGCGCTGGTCTACCGCGCGGGGCCCATCGGTGACGTCCTCGGTCACGTGTTGCACTATGAGTGCGCGGCCTGGGACCTGCTCGAAGACTCCGGCATTGCCCCCGCCACCTACACCCGTAGCTTCATCGACGCAGTGCGGTGGGTGGCGGATACCACGTCGGCCCTGCACTCGCAGGGCTGACAAGGGCATGCTTCGCGAAGCGCGCTGTCGCCGCCGTTGCGAGTGCCGGATGCCCGGCTAGTCCGCGTCCAGCACCAGGTTGCCCACCGCATCCACCGAGGCGCACCAGCCCGGCGCCACGTAGGTGGTGGCCACGGCCTCTGTGACCAGTGCCGGTCCCGTGATCACCTGGCCGGCCGCCAGTTGCTCCCGTGCGTAGACCTCCACGGGGTCGTCCTGGCCCCACAGCGTCACCCGTGCCGTGGCCATTGCCTCGGGGCGTGGAGACAGCGGCGGCAGGCGCATCTCAGGCGCGGGGCCCTGCAGGCCGAGGCGCAGGTTCACCAGCTCCACGTCCTGGCGCAGGTCATGTCCGAAGCGGGCGCGATGGGCCGCGTGGAAGGCCTCACGGCTGCGCTCCACGCCCTCCCAGGCCACGTCCAGGGTGTAGGACTGGCCCCGATAGCGCAGGTCGAGGCGCGGGTGCCGGGTGATGGCTTCGGGTGCGAGACCTTCCGCGGCCAGTTCCGCAATACCCTCCACGGCGAGTGCGTCGAATTCCGCCTCGAGTTCCGCGTCCGTCAGGTGGTCCAGCAGGGCGAGACGGGTGCGCGAGCACTGGCGGCCGCGGGGTGCCGCCAGCATGCCCAGGGCCGACAACACGCCTGCCTGCACCGGCACCAGCGCATGCTGCATGCCGAGGGCCGCCGCCAGGGCGCACACATGCAGGCCGCCGGCGCCGCCGAATGAGACCAGGGTGAGTCCGCGCGGGTCCACCCCGCGCTGCACCGAGGCGACCCGCAGGGCCGCGGCCATGTGCTCGTCGGCCAGCGCGATCACACCCAGTGCCGCCTCCTCCACCGCACAGCCGAGGGCCTCGGCCACGGGCTGCAGGGCGTGGCGCGCTGCCTCCACGTCCAGGTGCATGCGTCCGCCCAGGAAGGCGTCCGGGCGCAAACGCCCGAGTACCAGGTTGGCGTCGGTCACCGTGGCCAGGCGACCGCCGCGACCATAGCAGGCCGGGCCGGGCGAGGCCCCCGCGGAGGCCGGTCCCACATGCAGCAGCCCGCCTGCATCCACCCGCGCGATGGAGCCGCCGCCGGCGCCGATGGTGTGCATATCCACCATGGGCACCGCCACCGGCCAGGGGCCGATGCGGCCCTCGCGGGTAAGGCGCGGCGCGCCGTCGATGAGGGCCACGTCGGTGGAGGTGCCGCCCATATCGAAGGTGAGCAACCGTGCACGGCCGGCACAGGCCGCAACGAAGCGGGCGCCGGCCAGGCCTCCGGCAGGGCCGGACAGCAGCAGGCGCACCGCCTCGCGGCTGGCCTGGGCTGCAGCCACAGTCTCCCCCGAGCTCTGCATCACGCTCAGGCGGGCAGGGGCGAGTCCCGCACCGAGCCGCATCAGATAGCCTTGCACCAGCGGTCCCACCCAGGCGTTCAGCCAGGTGGCCACGCCACGCTCGTATTCGCCCTGCTCGGGGAGCACCTCGGAGGAACACGAGACAAACACGTCCGCAGGAACTTGGCGCCGGATGGCACGCTCCAATTCCGGTGCGAGCCAGGAAAACAGCAGGTTGATCGCCACCGCGCGCGGTGCGAGCGCACGCAGCCGACGCCCCAGTTCCGCCAGCGCCTCGTCATCGAGGGGTTCGAGCACCCGGCCATCCGCCCCCACCCGGCCGCCCGTCTCCAGGCAGAGTTCCGGGGGCACAGGCAGTCGCGGCGGTGGAGGCTGCAGGTCATAAAGCGCACTGCGCGCCTGACGGCCGATGGCGAGCAGGTCGGCGAAGCCCCGGTTGGTGACGAACACCGTGCGCACGCCGTTGGATTCCAACACGGCATTGGTGGCCACCGTGGAACCGTGCACCACCTGCAAGCGGTGCAGTCGATCGGACAGGCCCAGTTCGCCAATACCCTGTAGAATCGCGCGTTCCGGTGCCTCTGGCGTGGACAGCACCTTGTGCACGCGCAGGTGTTCGCCGTCAAAGAGCACGAAGTCGGTGAAGGTGCCGCCGGTATCGGCACCTAACAACAGGCTGGATTCCATGGATGGAGAGATAGACCGTGACGAAATGCTAGGTTAACAGCCCTTGTGCCGGTATTGGCATCCCGCGACCACTGAAAAATAATACGTCCCCATGGCCATGGACCGTCTCATCTCCGTCAGCAATCTGTATCGCTACTACGGCACCACCTGCGCGGTAAAGGACGTGAGTTTCGACGTCCGGCGCGGTGAAGTGCTCGGTTTCCTCGGTCCCAACGGTGCGGGCAAGTCCACCACCATGCAGGTGATCACCGGCAACCTGGCACCCAGCGCCGGTCGTGTGGCCATCAACGGCATCGATATCCTGGAGCACCCGAAAGCGGCCAAGGCCGCGCTCGGTTACCTGCCCGAGCAGCCGCCTGTCTACCGCGAGTTCACGGTGGATGAGTACCTGCGCTTCTGCGCACGTCTCAACCGCATCGCACGTCCCCATGTTGCCGCGGCCGTGACGCGTGCGAAGGAGCGCTGCGGCCTGGAACAGGTGGGCCGGCGCCTCATCGGCAACCTGTCCAAGGGTTATCAGCAGCGCGTCGGCATCGCCCAGGCCATCATCCACCAGCCCGACGTGGTGATTCTCGATGAGCCCACGGTGGGTCTCGATCCCATCCAGATCCGCGAGATCCGCGCGCTCATCCGCGAACTGGGCAAGGAGCACAGCGTGATCCTGTCCACTCACATCCTGCCTGAAGTGCAGGCCACCTGTTCGCGCGTGCAGATCATCAACCGCGGCGAACTGGTGCTCGCCGACAGCATCGAAGGGCTCACCCGCCGCATGCAGAGCTCCAGCCTGCTCATCGGCCTGCGGGCACCGCCGCCGGTGGAAGCGCTCACGGACATCGCCGGTGTGCAGTGCGCTGAAGCCGCCGACGCCGAGCACATCCGCGTACACCACGACCCCCAGTACAGCCCGGCCGAACTCATCGCCGAGCGTGCCGTGCGCGAGGGCTGGGGCCTGTTCGAGCTGACGCCCGAGCGACGCACCCTGGAAGACATCTTCGTGGACATCACCACCACCGAACCGGAGGAGGCCGCCGCCGCATGATCGGCCACATTGCCGCGCGTGAGCTGCGCAGCCTGTTCCTGTCACCGCTTGCCTGGTCCATCCTGGCGGTGGTGCAATTCATCATGGCCTTCCTGTTCCTGGCCCAGATAGAGGAATACGTGGCCTTGCAGCCGCGACTCGCCATGCTGGAGAACCCTTTGGGTGTCACCGAGGTGATCGTCGCACCGCTGTTCGCCAACGCGACCAGCGTGCTGCTGCTGGTGATCCCGCTGCTCACCATGCGCCTTGTCAGTGAGGAGCGGCGCGCGGGTACGCTGCCGCTGTTGTTCTCGGCGCCGGTCTCCATGACCGAGATCATCCTGGGCAAGTATCTGGGCGTGATGACCTTCCTGGGCATCCTGCTGTTGCTGCTCGCACTCATGCCGCTGTCGTTGCTGTTCGCCGGCAGCCTCGACCTCGGCACCTTTGCGGCGGGGTTGCTCGGGCTCATGCTCATGCTGAGTGCCTTCGCGGCCGCGGGATTGTGGCTGTCCACGCTCACCGCCCAGCCCACGGTGGCGGCGGTGGGCACCTTCGGCATGCTGCTGCTGCCGTGGATCATCGATTGGGCCGGGCGTGCCGTGGGCGATGCCGGCCAGTCGGGCGTGTTCGCCTATCTCTCACTGCAACGGCATTACCAGGCCATGTTGCGTGGCATCTTCGATACCAGCGACATCGTCTACTACCTGCTGTTCATCACGGTTTTCGTCGTGTTCAGCATCCGTCGCCTCGACGCCGACCGTCTCCAGCACTGAGCCATGGAACTGAACAGGAAAAGTAAACGCCGGTTGCGCCTGCAGGGCTACGTCTTCACGGTACTGTTTCTCGTCGCGATCGGGCTCGTGGCCTGGCTCAGCACGCGTTACCACGTGCAGGCCGACTGGACCGCCAGCGGCCGCCATACCCTGGCCGAGGCCAGCGTGGCATTGCTCGCCACGCTGGACGAGCCGATCACCGTCACGGCCTTCGCACGTGAGAGCGAGCTCACCGCCTCGCGCCGCGCCATCGCCGATTTCATCGCGCGTTATCAGCGCCACCATGCGCGTCTGGACCTGCGCTTCGTGAATCCGGATCTGCATCCGGACAAGGTGCGTGACCACGGCGTGACCATGGAAGGCGAGATGGTCGTTGAATACGAGGGCCGGCGCGAAAACGTACAGGCACTTTCCGAAGAGGCCTTCACCAACGCATTGCAGCGCCTTGCACGCAGCGCCGAGCGCCGGTTTCTGTTCCTGCAGGGTCATGGTGAGCGCAAACCACGCGGGCGGGCCAACCACGACCTGGGCAGTTTCGGTCAACAGTTGGAACACAAGGGCTTTCTGCTCGACCGGGTGAATCTGGCCGAAACCCCGTCCATCCCCACGCAGACCACCGCCGTGGTGATCGCCAGCCCGCAAGTGAACCTCCTGCCCGGTGAAGTCCGGATCCTGCGCGACCATGTGGCGGCGGGCGGCAACCTGCTGTGGTTCCTCGAACCGGGCGAATGGCGCGGGCTCGAGCCGCTGGCCGCACTCCTGGGCCTGACGCTCCACGAGGGCGTGGTGGTAGACCCCACCACAGAGGTGCTGGGTATCGGTAATGCGACCTTCGCCGTGGTCGCCGATTACCCGTTGCACACGGCCACGGAAGGTCTCGACAGCCTCACGCTCTTCCCTACCGCAGCGGGGTTGCGCGCCGACCCGGCGCAGGACTGGAGTGTGTCACCGTTGCTGCGCACGGTGGCGCGGAGTTGGTCGGAAACCGGCGCCCTGGAAGGCGCGGTAAGCTTCGACAAGGACAGCGACCTGGCCGGGCCGCTGGACCTGGGCCTCGCGTTCACGCGTGAACTGGGCGACGGCGATACGCGCCGCACCCAGCGTGTGGTGGTGATCGGCGACGGCGATTTCCTGTCCAACGCCTTCATCGGCAACGGCGCCAATCTGGATCTGGGCAACCGTCTGGTGAACTGGCTCAGCCACGATGACGCCTTCATCAACATCCCCCCGCGTGCCGCACCGGACGTGGCGCTGACCCTGACACCCACGCTGTCAGTCATCATGGCCGCGGGCTTTCTGCTGCTCATCCCCGGTGCGCTGATTGCCACCGGCCTCACCCTTTGGCTGCGCCGCCGCGACCGTTGACCATGCGCTCACGCCTGCTCCTCAATCTGGTCCTGCTTGTCGCCATCCTCCTGCTCGCGGCGGTCGCCCTGTTCGAACCGGCGCTTGAGCGTAATCCGGCGCCGACCGTCATCACGGCGCTCAAGCCCGGGGACATCACGCACCTGCGCGTGGAGCGCCCCGACGGCAGCATGGTGGCCTTCGAGCGACGCGCCGACCGCTGGTGGCTGGTGGCGCCGGTGACGATCCCGGCCAGTGATTACCGGGCGCAGGCGGTGCTGAGGATTGCACAGGCCGCGAGTCTCGGCCGCTATGACGCCGCCGAGGCGGACCTCACGGTGCTGGGCCTGGATCAACCCGAACTGCGCATCGTCTACAACGACGACACGGTCATCGACGTCGGTGTGCAGGCCGCCCTCGAACAGCGCCGTTACGTGCGTATCGGTGAGGCGGTGCACCTCATCGACGGCAGCGGCTACTACCACCTGGTGGGTGAGTATCCGACCTTCGTGGACACCGCCCTGCTGCCGCCGGATGCACGCATCACCGCGCTGCACCTGCCCGATCTCGAAGTGGTGCAGCGTGAGGGGCGCTGGGCAGCGCTGCCGGAGCCTGCCGGCTTCAGCGCCGATGCGGTCAACAGCTTGCTGGAGCACTGGCGGCATACGCGTGCACTGGACGTCACCCGGCACACGCCACGTCGCAGCCGCGGTGCGGTGCGTGTGGAACTTGCCGATGGCAGCGAGATCAGCTTCGCCGTCATGGCTCGCCAACCCGGGCTGATACTGGCACGCCCGGAACTCGGGCTCGAATACCGGCTCACCGCCGAGGCTGCCGAACGCCTGTTCACCTTGCCCATGGACCCGTCGCCCTGAGGGCGCGTGAGTACCGCCATGCCTGAATTGCCCGAAGTGGAGACCACCCGCCGCGGCATCACCCCGCATGTGCAGGGACGGCGCGTGCGCGAGGTCATCGTGCGCGAGCGGCGCCTGCGCTGGCCCATCACCGACGACCTGATCACAGGACTTACGGGCGCACGCATCGAAGCCGTGGCGCGACGCGCGAAATACCTGCTGCTTCGCACCGCGCACGGCACCGCACTGCTGCACCTGGGCATGTCCGGCAGCCTGCGCGTGCTGCCTGCTGCCACGCCTCCCGGCAAGCACGATCACCTGGACCTGGTGCTCGACAGCGGCCACTGCCTGCGGCTCAGCGATCCACGGCGTTTCGGTGCCGCCCTGTGGTGCACCGGCGATGTGCAGCAGCATGCGCTGCTGCGCGACCTCGGGCCGGAACCGCTCGGCGCGGACCTCGACGCGGACTATCTGTGTGCGCGAGCGCACGGCCGCAAGCTACCCGTGAAGGCGTTCATCATGGATGCGAGCGTGGTGGTGGGTGTGGGGAACATCTATGCCAGCGAGTCATTGTTTCTGGCGGGCATCCATCCGCAGCGGGCCGTCGGGCGTATCAGCCGCAAGCGCATGGAGACATTGGTGTGCTGCATCAAGCAGGTGCTCACTGATTCCATCGCGGCAGGCGGTACCACCCTGCGCGATTTCGTGGGAGGTGATGGTCGGCCCGGCTATTTCGCGCAGGAGCTGCGCGTGTATGGCCGTGCGGGAGAACCGTGCCCGTCCTGCGGTACGCCCATCCGCCAGATCATCACCGGCCAGCGCTCAACGTACTACTGCCCGCACTGCCAGCGCTGACCAGGAATCCGACACAGGGATTGTTGGACACCGCCCTTCCCGGGCTCAGCTCACGGCAACGACACGGTTGCGCCCTTGCGCCTTGGCGCGGTACAGGGCGGCATCCGCCTGGGCGAGGCTGGCTTCCACCGGGCGCTGGAGGTCCAGCGGTGCGATGCCGAAGGAGGCGGTGACATGCAGGGGCTGATGCCCTGCACACACCGTGGTCATGGCGATCTCCTCGCGCAGGCGCTCAATGATCGCGGCGGCCTGCGCTGTGCTGGTATCAGGCAGGCAGAGGAGGAACTCCTCGCCACCGTAGCGATAGATGCGGTCGTACGGGCGCAGGCACAGAGTGGCCAGGCGCGTGAGGGTGCGTAGCACCACATCGCCGCCGTCGTGGCCATGGCCATCGTTGATGGCCTTGAAGTGATCGATGTCCATCATGGCGAGTGTGCAAGGACGGCCGTCGCGCCGTGCGCGTTGTTGTTCCTCGCGCAGTTCCATGAACATGCCGTGGCGGTTGCGCAGACCGGTGAGCGCGTCCAGCAGGCATGTGCTGTTCCACAGGGCACGCTCCAGTTGTACGGCGGCCTCCTTGAAGGCCTTGCGTGCGTGGAGAAAGGCATCGTAGCGCGCAGCCGCCATGCGGCCACGGTCGTGAGGGTGTGCCAGCAGGGCCTCAGCCGCGCCGTGCACGGCACGGTGGCGGTGAACCACCAGGCTGATCAAGCCCTGGGCCTCCTGCGGCAACCCGTGCGACGCCGCCAGCCAGTCGCTCAAGCGGCACTTGGCATGCGCGCCGGGCTCGCCGCATACCAGGGCACGCTGGACCGCCCAGAGCCAATCGTAATGACTCTCGAGGACCTCACCCAGCGAATCAATGTGTTCGAGGTGCCCGACCGAGCCCCCGAGGTAATGCTCCGCAACCTTGCCATCCATGGTGAACTCGCGAAGCGGCTGTGGACGTTTAATATTTAGCCGCCGGCCCCGAGCCTGGCCAGATGCATACCATGCTTGGCGGAAACATTTGTTTTTATCAGGTCGTTTGCGCTGATAACGACGCTACCGGTGCCGGCCGGTGCAAAACAAAAAGGCCCCGGCAGGATCCCTGCGGGGGCCTTTTCGTGGACGGCCGGCGACGCGTCAGGCGTTCTGCAGGCGCTCGTACTTCGCCAGGAGTTCCTCCTTGCTTTCCTCCTGGTCAGGGTCCTTGACGATGCAATCGACGGGGCAGACCTCGATGCATTGCGGAGTATCGTAGTGACCCACGCATTCGGTGCACAGGGCGGGATCGATCACGTAGATCTCGTCACCCTGGGAGATCGCGCTGTTCGGGCACTCGGGCTCGCACACGTCGCAGTTGATGCACTCGTCGGTAATCATCAATGCCATGGGAAACGTCCTCCAGCAATAATTCTCAAAGTTGGCGAATATTAGCGCATTCTGTTATTCAACGCAGCCCGTACCACCGGGTGTACGAAGGCCGACACATCCCCACCCAGGCCGGCAATTTCCTTCACGAGACTGGAGGAAATGAACGACAGGCTTTCCGCCGGGGTGAGAAACACGGTTTCCAGTTCGGCGTCGAGGTGACGGTTCATGCCGGCGAGCTGGATTTCATACTCGAAGTCGGACACTGCCCGCAGACCGCGCAGGATCACATGGGCGCCCTGCTCGCGGGCGAAATCGACCAGCAGCGAATCGAAACCAACCACCTCCACGTCAGGCAATCCGACCAGCACCTGGCGTGCGAGTTCCACCCGCTCTTCAAGGCTGAACAGGGGCGATTTCTTTGCACTCGCGGCCACGGCGACGATGACCCGATCGAAAATGCGCGTAGCGCGCTCCACCAGGTCGGTGTGACCGTTGGTGATCGGATCAAAGGAGCCGGGATACAGGGCAATGACCGCCATCAGTCGCCTCGGGTGGATGGGGCGGCCATGATACCAAAGCAGCGACAGCGAAACAGCACGCTGCAAAGCAGGTCATTATGCCTTTGCGATCTCGCAATGTACGGGTACGGGTACGGGCAGTGCACTGCTGTCAGAAATCCTGCCGGTGCCTCAGGGTGCCAGTGCCAGATGGTAGCCCACCTGTCCCGCGCCCTTGCTGCGCAACAGCACCCAACCTTCCGGCAGCGGTAGCGGATCGAGAGCGGATTCCGCCTCGATGTAGACGCGCGCTCCCGGTGCCAGCCAGCCCTGCCCCAGGCGCACCAGGCAAGGGGCGAGCAGTCCCTTGTTGTAGGGCGGGTCGAGGAATACCACGTCGAAGGGCTCGGGCGTGCCGTCCAGGAAGCGCTGGGCGTCGGCCTGGCGCAGCTCGGCCCCCTCGGCCCCGAGGTCTGCCAGGTGGGCGCGCAGGCTGGCAACCACCTGTGCATCGCGGTCCACCAGCACCACACGCGCGGCCCCGCGTGACAGGGCCTCCAGCCCGAGTGCGCCGCTGCCCGCAAACAGGTCCAGGCAGCGCGCGCCCTCGATCACCGGCATGAGCCAGTTGAACAGGGTTTCGCGCACGCGGTCCGGGCTCGGCCGCAGGCCTTCCACGTCGGGGAAGCTCACACGCCGGCCGCGCCAGCGTCCGCCGATGATGCGCAGCCGGTTGTTGCCCGCCGTCCCCCGTGGCCGACGTCGTGCGGCGTGCCTCACTGGCTTGCCCCCACACTCACCACGGCCATGGCGTCGGGACGGATGCGTCGCTGAAAGGCATCGCGGATCTGGGCCACCGTGACCGCGTCCACGCGGGCGTTGAACTTCTCCAGATAATCGAGCGGTAGCCCGTAGAAGCCGATCACGGCCAGGTATTGCACGATGTCCCGATTGGAGTCGATGCGCAGCGGAAAGCCGCCCGTGATGTTCTTCTTCGAGGCTTCCAGCTCGGCGGCGGTCGGGCCCTTGGCCACGAACTCGGTGACGGTTTCACGCAGCACCTGCAAGGCCTCGTCGCGGTTCCGGGTGGCGGTCTGCATGCCGACCTGGAAGGGGCCCTCCACGGCCATGGGGCTGAAATAGCTGTAGGCGCTGTAGGCGAAGCCACGTTCCTCGCGGATGGCCTTGGTGATACGCGAGGTGAAACTGCCCCCGCCCAGCACGTGGTTGCCCACATAGAGCGCGAAATAATCCGGGTCGTCGCGGCGCATGCCGGGCTGGCCCACCAGGATGTGGGTCTGCGCCGAGGGGAACGGGATGTTTACCTCCTCACGCGTGGTGCGCGCGGGTACCGCGGGCAACGCCGGTGCCGGCTCGCCCGCGGGCAGCCGGCCGACCAGGGTGTCGGCGAGACGGCGCGCCGTCGCCCGATCCACGTCGCCCACGATGGCCACGACCGCGTTGCGTGCCACGTAGTAGCGCCGGTAATGGGTGCGCAGATCGTCGCGCGCCAGTGCCTGCATGCTGACCTCTGTGCCGAGCGGGGGATGGGCGTACGGGTGCGTGTCGTAGAGCGCACGGAAGAACGCCTTTTCGGCGATGGTCTCGGGTGACTGCTCCTGCCGACGCAGGCTCACCAGGATACGGCTGCGCTCGCGATCGATGGCCGTCTGCGGGAAGTCCGGTTTGTTCAGCACCAGGGCGGCGGTGTCCACCGCCTGCTTCATGAGGGCGGGCTCGGTGAGCGTGCGCAGGGCCACATAGGCCATGTCGCGCAGGGCATCGTTGCCAAAGCTCGCTCCCACATCCTCGAAGCGGCGCGCGATGGCATCGGCATCCAGGCCGCCGGCGCCCTCGGCGAGCAGTGCGTTGGTGAGCACCGCGCGCCCGGGTTTGCCTTCATCGCGCGCGCTGCCGCCGTCGAACACCACCTGCACGTCCACCATGGGCAGCTGGGGGGCGTGCACGTAGTACACCCGCGCACCGTTCTTCGTGGCCCAGTGCTCGATCTCGGGCATGGCCTGCACGAAGCCGGCGGCAAAGAAGAGGACGAGGAACAGTAACGGCTTAGTGCGCATAGGGCGCTCCTTCCGGGGTCGGTGCCGGACGTGCCTTGCCATCCAGCGGCAGGGGATCCAGCACGGCCACGGTGAGGCGCTGGTCGGTGAGATATTCGCGCGCTACCGCCTGTACCTGCTCGGGGGTTACCGCCGCGATGCGTGCCACGTATTCGTCGGCCACGCGGTGGTCGAGACCCACGGTCTCCAGGGTGCCGATCTGCATGGCCTGGTAGAACACCGAATCCTTTTCGTACACCTTGGCGGCGGTTACCTGTGCCTTGATGCGCGCCAGCTCGTCGGCGCTCACCCGCTCTTCGCGCAGTTTCGCCACCTGCTCGCGCAGGGCTTGTTCCAGTTGCGGCACGGTACGTCCATGCGCCGGTGTGCCCTGCAGGGACAACAGGCTGTCGTCGCGCGCATACAGGTCATAACCGGCGCCGGCGCTGGTGGCCACCTGGCTGCCGCGCACCAGATCCCGCGCGAGGCGCGCGCTGGCGCCACCGTCGAGTACCCCGGCGAGCACCTCGAGGGCATAGGCCTTCCAGGGTTCGTCCGCACTCTTGAGCACGGGCACCTTGTAGCCCATGACCAGGAACGGTACCTCGGCCGGAAGCTTCACGGTAAGGCGTCGCTCGCCGCGCTGGGGCGGCTCCTGGCGAGGCTTCACGGCGGTCAGCTCACTGGGGCGCAGCTTGCCATAGTACTTTTCAGCCAGTGCGAACACCTCCTTGGCATCCACGTCGCCCACCACCACGAGCGTGGCGTTATTGGGGGCATACCATTTCGCGTACCAGGCCTGCAGGTCCGTTACCGTGAGGCTCTGGAGATCGGTCATCCAGCCGATCACCGGGTTGGCGTAGGGACTCACGTCGAAGGCAGCGGCGTTGAACTGCTCATAGGTGAGCGCCGGCGGCCTGTCTTCGGTGCGCAAGCGGCGCTCCTCCATGACCACCTGCACCTCCTTCTTGAACTCCTCCGGCAGCAGCAGCAGGTTGCGCATGCGATCCGCTTCCAGCTCGAAGCTGATGGGCAGCCGGCTGGCCTCGAGCTGCTGGTAATAGCCCGTGAAGTCACGCCCGGTGAAGGCGTTTTCCTGTCCGCCGTGCTCGGCGATGATGCGCGAGAACTCACCGGGCGGATGGGCCTTGGTTCCCTTGAACATCATGTGTTCCAGCACGTGCGAGACACCGGTGATCCCCACGTGCTCATAGCTTGCGCCTACCTTGTACCAGACTTGGGAAACCACCACCGGCGCGCGATGGTCTTCCTTCACGATGACCTTGAGTCCGTTATCGAGCGTATGCTCGTGCACCTGTGCCAGGGCCGCGCCCGGCAACAGCAGGGCAGCGAGGAGACAGGTCGTTGCTGTCCGCATCAGGAAACCCTTTCGTTCGTATGGTCCGTGGCCCCAGGGCGGGACCGAAATGATAGGATACCGCCCGCGCCGTTCGGCGGCGCGACTAACCTAAGACCGTATTTCCCCGCAGCGAGTTTCGCCACCCATGTTCGGATTCGGCAAAGGCAAGAAAGACAAGGCCGTCGAGAAGACGGAGCAGACCGGCTGGTTGGCGCGCCTCAAGCAGGGCCTGGCGCGCACCCGTGAGGTCCTCAACACCGATATCCGGGATCTGATCGGTTCCCGCAAGATCGATGACGACCTGCTGGAGGAGATCGAGACCCAACTGCTTACCGCCGACCTGGGTGTGGATGCCACCCGCGAGATCATCGGTGATCTCACCCGCCGCGTCTCGCGCAAGCAGCTCTCCGATGGCGACGCCCTGCTCGCGGCCCTGCGCGAGGACATGGCCGGCCTGTTGCGACCCGTGGTGCGTCCGCTGGAGATCCCGGACGACATCCGCCCCTTCGTGATCCTGGTGGTGGGCGTGAACGGTGCGGGCAAGACCACCACCATCGGCAAACTCGCCAAGCGCCTGCAGGCCCAGGGCGCCTCGGTGATGCTGGCCGCAGGCGATACCTTCCGTGCCGCCGCCGTGGAGCAGTTGCAGGTGTGGGGCGAGCGCAACGACATCCCCGTCATCGCCCAGCACAGCGGTGCCGATTCCGCTTCGGTGGTCTTCGACGCGGTGCACGCCGCCAAGGCCCGCGGCATCGACGTGGTGATCGCCGACACCGCCGGCCGGCTGCACACCCAGGGCAATCTCATGGAGGAACTGAAGAAGGTCCGCCGCGTCATCACCAAGGTGGATCCCAGTGCGCCGCACGAGGTGCTGCTCGTGCTCGACGCCGGCATCGGCCAGAACGCGCTCAGCCAGGCCGAACAGTTCCACAACGCCGTGGGTGTGACGGGCATCGCCCTCACCAAGCTGGACGGTACCGCCAAGGGCGGTATCATCTTCGCCGTCGCCAAGAGACTCGGTCTCCCCATCCGCTTCGTGGGCGTGGGTGAAGGCATCGACGACCTGCGCGTGTTCGATGCCGACGAATTCGTCGACGCGCTGCTGGGTGGGTGAGAAGGAAGAAAGCCTGGACACGGGGGTGATGAAGGATGAGTGCCGGGCTCAACACACCTCAAGCCTTTTGCCCCGTGTTCCCCGTGCCCCCCGTGGTTGATCTCTTGTTGCCATGATCCGACTCATCAACGTCAGCAAACGGTATCCCGGCGGATTCGAGGCGCTCAAGGACGTGAGCCTGCACCTCGCGCCGGGTGAGATGGCCTTTCTTACCGGCCACTCGGGCGCGGGCAAGAGCACCCTGCTCAAGCTTGTGGCGCTCATCGAGCGCAGTTCAAACGGTCAGGTGGTGGTGGGTGGCCATAATCTGGCCAAGGTAGGGCGGCGCGCCATCCCGGCGCACCGGCGCCGGATCGGCATCATCTTCCAGGATTACCGCCTGCTGTTCGATCGCACCGTGTTCGACAATGTGGCCCTGCCACTGGTGATCGCCGGGCTGCCGGCCCAGGACATCGGCAAGCGTGTACGCGCGGCCCTGGACAAGGTCGGGCTGCTCAGCAAGGAACGCATGCATCCCATCACGCTGACCGGCGGCGAACAGCAACGTGTGGCCATCGCGCGCGCCGTGGTCACCAAGCCCGCACTCATCCTCGCGGACGAACCCACCGGCAACCTGGACCCGGCCATGGCCCGCGACATCATGGGTATTTTCGAGGAATTCCAGCGTGTGGGGGTGTCGGTGCTGGTAGCCACCCACGATATCCCGCTCATCGAGACCCTGCCGCACCGCATCCTGCAATTGCACAAGGGGCGCTTGGTGACGGACACGGGGGGCGGGACATGAGCGCGCCGGAACGTACCGGTAGGGCGCGCCGCGCGCGCACAGGCCCGGGCACCGCTGTACGCGTGTACCTGCTGCGGCACGCCCAGACCCTGTTCTACGCACTGGGTCAGCTGTCGTCGCGCCCCTTGTCCACCCTGATGACCGCGGCGGTCATCGGCATTGCACTCGCGTTGCCCGCGGGGCTGCACGTGCTGCTCGGCAATGCCCGTGCGGTCACCGCCGGCTGGGATGGCGCCACGCAGATCTCCGTGTTTCTCAAGACGGAGGTGTCGGAGGCGCGCGGGCGTGCCCTCACCGATGAATTCCGTGCCCGTGGCGAAGTGAAGGACGCCCACTATGTCTCGCGCGAAGCGGCGTTGGACGAGTTCCGCCGCCTGTCCGGTTTCGGCGAGGCGCTGGATGCCCTCGAGGAAAACCCGCTGCCTGCCGTCATCGTGCTGCGCCCGGCGTTGGCACAAAACGATGCCGCCGCCATCGGCCAACTGCTCAGCCAAGTAGGGGCACGGCCGGAAGTGGAACGGGCACAGCTGGACATGGAATGGGTGAAACGTCTTTACGCCATCATGGACATGGCGCACCGCGGTGTGTGGGTGCTCGGAGCGTTGCTGGCGCTGGCGGTGCTGCTGGTCATGGGTAACACCATCCGTTTGGCCATCCAGAACCGGCGCGATGAGATCGTGCTCACCAAGCTCATCGGCGGCACCGACGCCTTCATTCGCCGCCCCTTCCTGTATGCGGGCCTGTGGTATGGCCTGGCGGGTGGTCTCCTTGCGCTGGCATTGGTGAGCGCCTCGCTCTGGTTGCTTGCCGGACCCGCGCACGAATTGGCAGCGCTTTACCACAGTGCGTTCCGCATCCAGGGCCTTGGCCTCAGTGACGCGGGTGCCGTGTTGCTCGCGGGCATCACGCTCGGACTCGCCGGTTCCTGGCTTGCGGTGGGCCGCCACCTGCGTGATATCGAACCGACCTGACACGCTGCCTGCCCAGCCATCAAATTGTGACCTTGCTGACGGTGAATCGCATGTTATAAGTGGTACGACTCATCCAAGGGGATTCAACGGTGCGCAACGTACTCGTGGTGGACGGTTCCGCCGTTTCCCGCGAACTCTTGGCCCGCGTGATCGGCGAGGAACTCAAGGGCGCGTGGATCACGGCCTGCGGTAGCGGACAGGAGGCCCTTGAACGGCTCGCCGTCGATCATTTCGATCTCATCACCACGGCCCTGGTGTTGCCGGACATGGACGGCCTCTATCTGTGCCATCACATCCGCTCCAGTGAACACCACTACCTCACCCCCATCATCGTGACCTCCGGCGATGCCGACGCGCGCCTGCTGCGTGAGGGCTTCGCGGCGGGGGTCACGGATTACTTCGAGAAGTCCCACGGCTATCAGGCCTTCGCCCCGTTCCTGCGCCGTCTCCTCAAGCGTCACGCCAGCCTCAGTGGTCGTGTGCTGTACGTGGAGGACAGCCACACGGTGGCAACACTCACCCGCAAGATCCTGGCACGACAGAAACTGCACGTGGAGCATGTACTAAGTGCCGAGGAGGCCCTGCAGGTGGTGCGCAAAGAGCCGCGCGGCGCCTTCGATCTGGTCATCACCGACCTGGCCCTCAAGGGCGAACTGAGTGGTGGCGATCTGCTGCACGTCCTGCGCACCCAATTGCGCTATTCACAGGAAGAACTCCCGGTGCTGGTGCTCACCGGGGATGAAGGCGTGCAGACCCAGTTGGAGGTGTTCCGCGCCGGCGCCAATGACTTCGTGAGCAAACCGCTGGTGGAGGAAGTACTCCTGGCGCGGGTGCGGCTGCTGCTCACCGTCAAACGCCAGTTCGATACCCTCAGGCAGCAGGCCCAGGCCATGCAGCGCATGGCCATCACTGACAGTCTCACGGGCGTATACAACCGCCATTACTTGGTCAACGAGGGCATCCGCTTCGCGGCGGACAAGCACAACCAACCGCTGTGCGTGATGATCGTCGACCTGGATCACTTCAAGCGCATCAATGACAACCATGGCCACCTCACGGGCGACATCGTGCTCAAGGCCATGGGCCAGGTGCTCTCCGAGCAGTTCCCCGACGGCTTCGCGGTGCGCTTCGGCGGCGAGGAATTTGCGGTACTGGTGCCGCACTGCACGCACGAGCAGGCGGGGGCGCGTGCTGAGAAACTGCGGGTCGCGGTGGCGGCGCTCAAACCCGGCGGGGTATCCATCTCGGTGAGTGTCGGTGTGACCTGTTCCGAGCAGAACCCCGACGCCGACCTGAACGCCCTCATTGCCCTGGCCGACAAGGCCCTGTATGCGGCCAAGGCCGCCGGCCGCAACCGCATCTACGTGACCGATGCAGGCAAGGCCCTGCTGCCGCTTGCCCGTGCAGACGCCGTTTGATCCCATGTAACCCTGTGATTTGCGCGCCTTTACGCTCAGGGGGCAGAACTTTCCGTGGTCTTGGCACTCTTACAGGTCGAGTGCTAGTATCGGCATAAGAATGCGCTAATTCTTCAGGGGAGGAATGATGTCCAAGGCACTTGAGCTGCAATTTGTTCCGACGGGCAGCATCGATGCGTACCTTCAGGCCGTCAACCGCATTCCCATGCTCACGGCAGACGAGGAGCGGGACCTGGCCGAACGCCTGCAAAAGTACAACGACCTGGAGGCCGCCCGCCGCCTGGTGCTCTCGCACCTGCGCTTCGTGGCACATATCGCGCGCGGCTATGCGGGCTATGGCCTGTCCCAGTCGGACCTCATCCAGGAAGGCAACATCGGCCTCATGAAGGCCGTGAAGCGTTTCGACCCCGGCATGAACGTGCGTCTGGTGTCCTTCGCGGTGCACTGGATCCGCGCCGAAATCCACGAGTTCATCCTGCGCAACTGGCGCATCGTCAAGGTCGCCACCACCAAGGCGCAGCGCAAACTGTTCTTCAACCTGCGCAGTTCCAAGAAGCGCCTGGGCTGGTTCTCGAAGGAAGAGGTGGACGAAGTGGCCCAGAACCTGGGCGTGACCTCGGCACAAGTGCTCGAGATGGAGCAACGCCTGTCGGGCCACGACGTGGCCTTCGATGCCCAGTCGGACGATGATGACGAGGCCCCTGCCCCGGCCGCCTACCTGGCCGACATGCGCCACGACCCGGCCACGCTGGTCGAAACCGCACAATGGGAATCCGCCAGCGTGGACCAGCTGCAAGCCGCCCTGGCCACCCTGGACGAGCGCAGCCGCGACATTCTTCAGCGCCGTTGGCTGGACGACGAGAACAAGGCCACCTTGCAAGAACTGGCCGACAAATACGGCGTCTCCGCCGAACGCATCCGTCAGCTGGAGAAGAACGCCATGACGCGGCTCAAGAACGTCCTGGCGGCGTAACTGCATCGACAATCAAAACGCAGAGGACGCGGAGGTTTGAATTGCGAGCCGGCAGACACCACCGGCAGATGCTGATGACAGATTCAACCTCCGCGATCTCGGCACCCCGCGTCCTCTGCGTTTCTATCGGGCTCGAGTCGGCAGACACCCTCGGCAGGGGCTGACAACGACTTCAATCCCTCCGCGATCTCCGCGTCTCCGCGTTAGGCGTTCGATTAGGCCCGCCCGACGTTGGTGTCGTTGGGCGAATGATAGTAATCGCTGTCCTCGGCCAGCTCGCGGGTGAGCTGGAGGAGTTCGGCGAGGCGCTGTTCGGCGGTGCTGATGGGGGCGCAGTCTTCGCAGCGGGGGTCACCACAGGGCTGGCGGGCGTAGAGCCAGAAGTGAATGGCGCCGGCGAGCAGCCCATCGGCGACGTCCCAGAGCGCCTCCTTGTCACGCTCCAGAAGCTGGTTCCCCAGTTCTACCGCTTCGCGGGCGGCGTGGTCGTAGGCATCGTCTTCCTGGAACATGGCAGTCGCTCTCAGTAAACAGGGGTGGGATTTTAACAGAGCTGCAGATGCTACCCGCGGACGGGTGTATCCCACGCCAGCAATACCGGCGGCGTGGGCCACTGCGAGGGGGTCAATGTACGGCGGGCATTTCGGCCACTTCCTGCACCAGGACCCACGGTGCGGCCACCACCGCCCAGAAGTCCGGTGCCCGCGCCACCCAGTCGCGGGCGTGGTCTTCACTGGCGCGGGCGAGACGGCCTTCCGTGAGCCAGCCCTGCACCGGGGCGATATCGTCCGCCGCCACCCGCGCGGCAACCTCCACCAGGTCCAGGTCGGGCGCCACCACGATCACCACACCACGGGCGTAGAAACGCTCCAGTTCCTTCCAGGCAAGCTTGCCGGTCTCGGCATTCAGGCGCGTGCGCAGTTCCTCGAGGGTTTCGGACATGGCTGGTACTCCGTTGGGGCGCGCATGGTAACCCAAAGCCTCGCCCGGTTTAAGGCGTCCCTCAGCCCTTGATGCAGACCAGCGGTTCCAGGCGCACGACCCGGCGTGACAATCCGGCCAGTTCGGCCGCACGTACCACCTCGGACGCGTCCTTGTACGCCCCCGGTGCCTCCTCGGCGATGCCGCGCAGGGACGGACTGCGGATCAGGATGCCGCGCGCGGCCAGCTCGTCGATGAGTTCGCGCCCGCGCCAGCGCCTCGTGGCCTGGGTGCGGCTCATGGCGCGTCCGGCGCCGTGGCAGGAGGAGCTGAAGGCGCGGGCCTCGCCTTCGGGTGTGCCGGCGAGCACGTAACTGGCGGTGCCCATGGAGCCGCCGATGATCACCGGCTGGCCCACTGCCCGATAGGCCGCAGGGACATCGGGGTGGCCCGGGCCGAAAGCCCGGGTCGCCCCCTTGCGGTGGACGAACAGGCGCCGCTGGCGGCCGTCGACGACGTGGTTCTCCACCTTGCAGGTGTTATGCGAGACGTCGTAGAGCACCCGCAGGTCCGCCTGGGGCAGCACCTGGGCAACGGCCTCGCGGGTGAGATGGGTGATGATCTGGCGGTTGGCCAGGGCGCAGTTGATGCCTGCACGCATGGCCCCGAGGTAGCGCCGGCCCACGGCCGATTCGATGGGTGCGCAGGCCAGTTCGCGGTCGGGCAGGTGGATGCCGTGGCCGGCGGCGGATACGGCCATTTCACGCAGGAATTCGGTACCGATCTGGTGGCCGAGGCCGCGCGAGCCGCAGTGAATGCTCACCACCACATCCCCCTCGCGAAGTCCGTAGGCGGCGGCAATATCCGGTGCGTACACCGCGGTTACGTGCTGCACCTCCAGATAGTGGTTGCCCGAGCCCAGCGTGCCCATTTCGTCGCGCTGACGCTTTTTTGCCTGGGTGGACACCAAGTCGGGTTGTGCGCCTTCCATGCGCCCGCGTTCCTCCACATATTCCAGGTCCTCCGGCCGGCCATAGCCCTGGGCCACCGCCCACTCCGCGCCCCCGGCCAGCATGGCGTCCATGGCCTCACCGCCCAGACGCAGCCGACCGGTGGAGCCCATGCCCGCGGGGACGGCGGCGAACAGGGCGTCGGCCAAGGCGGCCTTTGCCGGTTCCACCTGCGCGCGCGTGAGCCCGGTGAGCAGGGTACGGACCCCGCAGGAGATGTCGAAGCCCACGCCGCCGGCGGAGATCACCCCGCCCTCGGCGGGGTCGAAGGCGGCCACGCCGCCGATGGGAAAGCCATAGCCCCAGTGGGCATCCGGCATGGCATAGCTGGCCTGCACGATGCCGGGCAGAGTCGCCACGTTGGCAGCCTGCTCGAACACCTTGTGGTCCATGGCCTCGATGAGTGCCTCCGTGGCGTAGAGGATGGCCGGTACGCGCATGGCACCGCGGGGCGGGATCTCCCACTGGAACTCGGAACGACGCACCGGTTGCAGCGTCGACGGATCGATTCGCAGGTCGTTCATGTCAGACGTCCACCACGCATTGGGCGAGCCACCGGCCATCTTGCTGTTGCACCACCTTCAGCTCGGTGAAGGTGGCCCCTTTCACCTCCACGGCCGGGTCGTGCCGGGCCGCCACGGGCTCCCCGCAGGCGCTGGCGATGAGGCGGCCGCCCTCGATGCGCACGGCGCATTGGCCGAACACCAGCTTGCGGGTGGCCATCTCGAAGATCAGCGCATTGATGAAATCCAGGAACAGGATCTCCAGGTCGGGTGCCTCGCGCTCGATGTCCACCCGCTCCATGCAGCCGACACCGGCCGGATCGGTGATCACCGACGTGAGGGCGAGGCTCGCCGCGGCGAAGGCCTCAGCCGGGTCGGCGCCCCGGCCGCGCACGCCGATGTCGGCCCCGTGCGAGAAGGTTTCCCAAGGGCTCATGGCACTTGGGACAAGCATAGAGCCTTGGGAGGCGAGGGTTAACCGCGCGATCGGCTTCAGAAGGTGCCGCTGGTCCCCAAGTAGGCCACGGTCTCACCCGGGCCGAGGCCGAAGCCCACGTCTGCGCTTACGGTGACGTCCACCAGGAACTGCACACGCCAGCGTACGCCGAAGCCGATGCCGGCCTCCAGGTCACCGGGCTCCATATCGATGACTTCGTCGTAGACATTGCCCAGATCGAGGAAGAGGACGCCCCGCACGGAGGGCCAGTCATCGAGCTGCTGGTGGTATTCCAGATTGGACAGCGCCATGGCGTTGCCCCGGATGGAGCGCTCGTATCCGCGCAGGGTGGTGAAGCCTCCGATGCTGAACGCCTTGCCGCCGAATACCTCACCGTCACCGAAGCCGATGCGCAAGCGCCAGTTCACATTGGCATTCTGCTCGGGGAGGTGATGGTACAGGCGCAGGTGAAACAGGTGGCGGTTGAAGGCAAAGTCGGAACCGAGTGCAGGTAGGCCGATGTTGCCGTCCCAGCCGTAGGCGGCGCCACTCAGGTAATAGCCGTGGTCATGCACCTCGCTGAATCCCAGGCTCGCGGTGAGGCTGATGGCCCTGCCATCCTCGAAAAAGTCGGGCTCACCGGAGATGTACTCGTAGGCGTGAACCGCATAGTTGATGCCCATGCCGCCGCGCCAGCCTGCGCTCGGACCCTCGGGTGCGAGCCAGCGGGAGGCGTGAATGCTTACATTCACCACATCCCTGTCGTACTTGCCGACGATGCTGCCGTCCTCATCCTCCGCATTGAAATTCTCGCTCGTCAGGCGCGTATCGAGGTCAAAGGTATAGGCGGTGCCCAGCAGCCGCGGGTAGTGATAGGCGATGCGATAGGAGTCGCTCTTGGGGGTAACCTCGCTCGTGGAGTCCTCATGCTCGGCGATGACCCGCAGCCGCTGGTTGAGGCCCAGGAGATTGTCTGCGCGCAACTCGAAGCCGTAGTTCACGTCCTGGGTCTGGGGGTCGCCGTCCAGGATGGGCATGGGCAGGAGATAGAACTTTTCCTTGACGGTCATCACCAGCACTTGGCCTTCCTCACCCTCTTCCAGTCTGGCCGTCACGCGCTGGAACAGGCCGAGATCCATGACGGCCTGGCGGGAGGCCTCGATCGCGGCATGGCTCACCCACCGCCCCGGGCGCACGCGCATCTCCTGCAGCATGATTTGCTCACGGGTGCGCTCGTTACCCTCGAAGCGGATGGCACCCAGGTAGACCTCCCCCTCGGCTGCCCGCGCCGCGGCTGCCTGCGCGACGAGCAGTAACACGAGCACCAGCGAGCGGGCCCTACCCATCAGCCCGCCAGCATGCGCAGGCCCAGCACGGCCAGAAACACCGCAAAGAAGCGCTTGAGCGAGGCTGCGGGCACGGCATGGGCGAGGCGCGCCCCGAGCGGCGCGGAGAGTACGCTCGCCAGACTGATGCCAATCAGGGCGGGCAGGTAGACATACCCTGCGGCAGCGGAGGGCAGCTCCGGATGACCCAGCCCCATGAACAGGTAACCGGCCGCACCCGCGATGGCGATGGGCAGCCCCACGGCTGCGGAGGTTGCCACCGCGGCACGCATGGGGGTGTTGCACCAAACCAGGAACGGCACGGTAAGACTGCCGCCACCGATGCCGACGATGGCCGAGATGAAGCCGATGGCACCTCCCGTCGCCCCTAACCCCGCGACACTCGGCAGTGTGCGCTGCGGCGGCGGTTTGGCCCCGAAGCCCATCTGCAGTGCCACCAGCAGGGCGAAGGTACCGAACACCAGGCGCAGCGCCCCACCCGGCAACGTATGGGCCACACTGGCACCCAGCCAGGCACCCGCCAGGATCCCGGGTGTCAGGCGGGCAAACACCGGCCACTGCACCGCGCCGCGGCGGTGATGCGCCGTCACCGAGGAGATAGATGTCAAAACGATGGTGGCCAGGGAGGTTCCGAGGGCCAGGTGCATTACCACGTCGGGGGCCACGCCGCGCGCCGGCAGCAGCAAGGCGAGAGCCGGCACGATGAGCAGCCCGCCGCCCACGCCAAGCAGACCGGCTATGGTGCCCGCGAAGGCGCCGATGAACAGATAGGGAAGGAATTCCGACAGCACGGCGACCGTAACCTCCGGGCAGCGCCGTTCAACGTATCCAAAGCGTCTTGGCGTTCAGGAATTCACGCAGCCCGTGGTGGGCCAGTTCACGACCGTAGCCCGAGGCTTTGATGCCGCCAAAGGGTAGCCGCGGGTCGCTCTTCACGATGCCGTTCACAAAGGCGCAGCCGCACTCCAGGCGCCGTGCCACACGCTCGCCTCGTGCCGGATCACTGGTCCAGACACTGCCGCCCAGGCCGAAGCGGCTGTCGTTGGCCACGGCCACGGCGTGTTCCTCGTCGCGTACCCGTATCACCGCGGCCACCGGGCCAAAGAGTTCTTCTTCGTAGGCCGGCATGCCCGGGCCCATCCGGTCGAGCAAGGTGGCGGCATAAAAGAAACCGGGGCCCTCGATGGGGTGTCCGCCGACCACCGGTTGTGCGCCCCGGGCAATGCTTTCCGTGACCTGGGCATGGAGCGCCTGACGCTGATCGTCGCGTACCAAGGGCGCGAGGGTCGTGGCCTCGTCCATGGGGTCTCCCGGCTTCAGGGCCGCGATGGCGTCGCGGAAGCGTGTCACGAAGGCATCGGCCACCGCATCCACCACCACGAAACGCTTGGCGGCGATACAACTCTGACCCGCATTCTGGAAGCGGCCGAGCATGGCCTGCGCCACGGCGAAGTCCAGGTCCGCATCCTCCAGCACCACGAAGGCATCGGCGCCGCCCAGTTCCATGACGGTCTTTTTCAGGGCCGTGCCCGCCGCAGCGGCCACCTGACGGCCGGCACCTTCCGAGCCGGTCAGGGTCACCGCATGCACGCGATCGTCGGCGATCACCCGGGCCACCTGGGAAGAGCCGATCATCAGATTCTGGAACACACCCTCCGGCAATCCTGCGTCGCGGAACACATCCTCGATGGCGAGGGCGCACAGGTGGGTGTTGGAGGCGTGCTTGAGCAGGCCGACGTTGCCGGCGGCCAAGGCGGGCGCCGCAAAGCGGAACACCTGCCAGAGCGGGAAATTCCACGGCATGACCGCGAGCACCGCGCCGAGCGGCTGCCATGCCACCAGGCTGCGGCTGGCATCGGAGGGGATCACTTCATCACGCAGGAAGTCGGGCGCGTGGTCAGCGTAGTAATCGCACACCAATGCGCATTTCTCCACCTCGGCGTGGGCCTCCCTTTGCAGCTTGCCCATTTCGTGGGTGACCAGGCGCGCCAGCTTGTCCACGCGCCCGCGCAGGATGGTCGCCACCGTGCGCAGGTATTCGCAGCGACGCGCTACCGGTAACGCCGCCCACGTGGGTGCGGCGCGATCGGCGCGTTCCAGGGCCTGTGCAATTTCCTGCTCGCCCCAGGCGGCGTGCTCGGCGAAGGCCTCGCCGGTGGCGGGATTGACGGATACGAAACGCATGCGTACTCCGATGGGGTTCGGTCCAGATGTGCGGACCTGCTCTCGCCGGCCCCTTCGGGTGTGTCGCTGAGTGCCGCCAAGAGCGAAGCAGTACACTAGTATACACTTCAGGCGGAACCGCTCCCTCCCGCCTCCAGCGCCCATGAACACGCACACCATCTGCATCCTCGGCGGTACCGGCTTCGTAGGACGTCACCTGGCCGCCCGCCTGGCCGACGATGGCCATCGCCTCAAGGTGCTGACCCGCCACCGTGAACGCCACCGCGATCTCTTGGTGCTGCCGCGGTTGATCCTGGTGGAAGCCGATGTCCACGACCCCAAGGTACTGGCAGCCGAATTGGAAGGTTGTGAGGTGGTGGTGAACCTGGTGGGTCTCCTCAACGAGGCGGGCCGCAGTGGGCGCGGCTTTTTCCAGGTACATACCGAGCTGCCGCGCAAGCTGGTGCAGGCCTGCCGTGAACAGGGCGTGAAGCGCCTTTTGCACATGAGCGCGCTCGGTGCCGATGCCGGCTACGGGCGCAGCCATTATCAGCGCACCAAAGGCGAGGGCGAGAACATCGTCCATGCGGCCCATGACCTGCAGGTAACCAGTTTCCGGCCGTCCATCATCTTCGGCCCGGGTGACTCCTTCTTCAACCGCTTTGCCAAGCTGTTGAAGATCTCGCCTTACTGGTTTCCGCTCGCGTGTCCCGCCGCACGCATGCAACCGGTGTACGTGGGTGACGTGGCCGAGGCCTTCGCGCGCAGCATCGCGTACCAAAACACGGTGGGCAAACGTCTGGAGCTGTGCGGGCCCAAGGTGTATTCACTGGAAGAACTGGTGGAGTTCACCGCCAACACCCTGCACCTGCGCAGGCGTATCGTGGCGCTGGGGGACGGCATGTCGCGGCTGCACGCGCGCCTGCTCGAGTACGTGCCCGGCAAGCCGTTCTCGTGGGACAATTATCTCACCTTGACGACCGAAAACATCTGCCATGAAGGCTTCCCGGAAGCACTGGGCATCACGCCCGCCTCCGTGGAAGACATGGTCCCCCGATATCTCACGCGGTGATTCGCAGGAATGAAGATCTATCTCGTCGGCGGCGCCGTCCGCGACCGGTTGCTGGGCCTCGCGCCGCAGGACCGTGACTGGGTGGTGGTGGGCGCCACGCCCGCAGAAATGATCGCGCGCGGTTTCCGCCCCGTCGGCAAGGACTTCCCCGTTTTCCTGCACCCCGAGACTAACGAGGAATATGCTCTGGCGCGCACGGAGCGCAAGACCGGCCCGGGCTATCACGGCTTCCAGTTTCATGCCGCACCCGAAGTGACCCTGGAGGAGGATCTGCGCCGCCGCGACCTCACCATCAATGCCATGGCCATGGACGAGCAGGGCCGGCTCATCGATCCGTACGGCGGTCAGGAAGACCTGCGCCAGGGCCGCTTGCGGCACGTGTCGGAGGCCTTCGCCGAAGACCCGGTGCGCATCCTGCGCGTGGCCCGTTATGCCGCCCGCTACGGCAAGTGGGGGTTTCGCGTCGCCCACGGCACGCATCGTCTCATGCGGCAGATGGTGGAGAACGGCGAGGTGGACGCCCTGGTGCCCGAGCGCGTGTGGCAGGAGATGGAGCGGGCCCTGGGCGAGCCCACGCCGTCGCGCTTCATCGAGGTGTTGCGCGCCTGCGGCGCCCTGGCCAAGGTACTCCCGGAAGTGGACCGGTTGTTCGGCGTGCCCCAGCCAAAGCATTGGCATCCCGAGGAGGACACCGGAGTGCACGTGCTGATGGTGCTGGATCAGGCCGCGCGTCTCACGGCGGATACCCGCGTGCGTTTCGCCGCATTGGTGCACGACCTCGGCAAGGGCACCACGCCCGAGGCGGAATGGCCGCACCATCTCGCCCACGAGGACCGCGGCGTGCGCCTGGTGGAACAACTCTGCGCGCGCATGCGTGTACCCAACGAGCACCGTGACCTTGCCCTGCTGGTGACGCGCTGGCACGGTCATTACCACCGTGCGCAAGAGATGCGCGCCGCCACGCTGCTCAAGACTCTGGAGGCGCTGGACGTGTTCCGCCGCCCTGAGCGCCTCGAACTGTACCTGATGGCCTGCGAGGCCGATGCCCGCGGGCGTCCCGGCTTCGAGGAGGCTGAACGGCCGGAAACCGCCCTGTTCCTCCGTGCCCATGCCGCTGCCTGCAGTGTCGGTGCAAAGGAGGTGATGGCGGCCGGCTTCGCGGGCGCTGCCATCAAAGCGGAATTACACCGCCGCCGGGTGGGCGCAATAAAGGCCGCACTCGGGCAGGCCGATGGGGAGGAGGAGGCGTGAGCTTCAAGGACCACTTCTCGGCGCTGGCCACGGGCTACGCCAGTTTCCGCCCAGTGTACCCGGACGCACTCTATGCCTGGCTTGCGCAGCAGACCCCAGGCCGGACGCTGGCCTGGGACTGTGCCGCCGGCTCGGGTCAGGCTGCCATCGGCTTGGCGGAGCATTTCGATCAGGTCATCGCCACCGATGCCAGCGCCGGGCAGATCGAGAATGCCTACCGCCACGCTCGCGTGCGCTACGCCGTGGCACCGGCCGAGGACAGCGGTCTCGCCGCACGATCGGTGGATCTCGTCAGCGTCGCCCAGGCGCTGCATTGGTTCGATCTCGAGCGCTTCTATGCGGAGGTCAGGCGCGTGCTGCGCCCCGACGGATTGCTGGCGGTGTGGACCTATAACCTGTTCCGTACCGACATCGATGCATTGGATACGCTGGTCGACCACCTGTATGGCGAGGTACTTGGCCCCTGGTGGCCGAGCGAGCGGCGCCTGGTGGAAAACGGCTACCGTGATCTGCCGTTTCCATTCACAGAGATCACCGTCCCTGCGTTCGAGATGCGCACGGAATGGGACCTCGCCCACCTTCTCGGTTACCTGCGCACCTGGTCGGCGGTAAAGCGCTATCGGGAGGCCTGTGGGGTCGATCCCGTGCAAGCCATGGCCGATGCGCTTGGCGCAGCGTCGGGCGCGCACCAACGCCTGTCCGTCCGCTGGCCCCTGGCGCTACGCGTCGGGCGCTGCGCACCGTAGCAAACAGGGTTCAGGCGAAACGCTGTTCGAGCTGCCAAAGCACCCGCGAAAACGGCGGCCGCACCAGCCACCAGGCGAGCAGCACCCCCGCCGCGTTGGCGGCGGCATCCAGATAGTCGAAATAACGAAGCGCGCTGAGGCCCTGTAGTACCTCGATGACAAATCCCAGCACGACCAGCGCACCCGCTACCCACGCACGCACCGCGCGCGCGTGATAGATCTGCATGAACCAGGTCATGAGCAGGGCATATCCTGCGAAGTGCTCCAGCTTGTCCGCGCCCTGGAATCCGAGGGGCGTGGGCGGTGCAGGAATGAGCGAGAGCACCACCAGCAGACCCACCAGGGCGAAGCCGATGGCAACCCAGGTGCGGTGATACTTCAAGCGCCCCTTCACCGGACACCTGCCGGGCGGTCAGGGGAGACCGTGTCGAGACCGGCGTGGTATGGCAACAACCTAGCGTCGCTCCGCCACGATGCGTGCATAGCGCCCTTCCTTGCTGAGGTGGGTATCAATGACCGCAAATCCGGTGCGATTGAGAAGATAGACAAGATCCTCGCGTGAAAAGCGGTTGTGCTCGATGAAGTGGGTGAACAGGTCTTCAAGCTCACCCACCGGCATGTCCGCGCCGAACACGCGTGCCTCGTCGGTCTGGTGGCGCACGTAGACATCCAATGGTGCCCGCACCCAATCCAGGATCAACAGGCGCCCGCCCGGGCGCATGCAGCGCCGCAACTCCAGCAATGATCGCACTGGCTGGTTCATCTCGTGCAACACCACCGAGGCGAGCGCGGCATCTACGCTGGCGTCGGCCAGTGGAAGGTGCGGGTCGTGCAGGTCCTCGCACAGCATGGAGGCATTTTCCGGAAGTGGCTCCACCGCCTCCAGCATATAGGGTGCGCACTCCACGCCCACGGTGCGCAGCTGCGGGAAACGCTGCGCCAGGGCGCGGACGAACAGTCCCGGACCGGCCCCCAGATCGAGCACTGCGCCGCCATCGGTGCACACCGGTGCGATCCACTCGTTCCAGAAATCCCAGAATTCCTCGTTGAAACGTCGCTCAAAACCTTCCTTGATGATGCGTGCGAAGCGCTCTCCGTCGCGATGGTGTTTCGCCAGCAGCGCCTGCGTCTGTTCCAGTTGATTACCCATGCCTCACCCGCGTGTTGAAAGCCCGGCCCGTTGGGCTACCTTTCGTGAGTCGGAATCATAACCGACCCATGTGCCGCCCACGGAACGGCGGCCACAAGAAATTCACAAATAACCGGCATTATCCCTTTTCCAAACCACACACAGGGACATCCATGACGGAGATCATTGATTTTTACACCGCGGCCTTGCCGCGTGGTCCCCATAGTGAAGCGCGGCTGATCGAGGAAATCGCCTTTCTGGAAGCGCGCTCCCGCGAGGCCGCGCGGCGTGCCGATTGTGCCTACGAGCGCTCGCTCGCACGTACCTATACCGCACTTCTCAGTGCACGGCGCGCCGAACTGGCGCGGCTTAAGTGCTAACCCGCAGCACTCCCTTGGCGTGTGCCTGCCAGGACCCCACGGACCGGAGCAGAGACGCCAGGAACGCCCCTGCCACCCATGGGCGGGAGGCGGCGCGTCGCTATATGCGCTTGAGACGGCCATTGATGATGTGGGGTTCAACGCCGAGGCGAGGGAAAACGACGGGAGCGAGATCCTCAGGGGACGGGATCTCCCGCGTCTCCCGAGCCGAGGGACTCGTCGGTGAGCTCCGCGTCCCCGTGCCGTCGCATTCGGCGTGCAGTCAGAGGCGCGCCCGATCGTCGCGCATGCGAAAACCCGTGAGCGGCTCCTCCACACCGCGCCCGACCGCCAGCACCTTGAACAGCTCCCCCATTTCCGAGGGCAGCGTGAGTTTCTTAACCGCCGTGCTGTCTTCCAGTTGCGCGCGAGATGGCGCGGCATGTTGCAGAAAGTCGAGGAGTCCGCAGGCCAGCAGGAAATTGGCCTGATTGGTGAAGCCGAGTACGTCGAGCCCGGTGTCGAAAGCGGCATCGGCCATGGCCGTGAAATCCACGTGCGCGGTGATGTCCTGGAGCCCGACCGCGAAGAAGGGGTCGGTATGGGCATGGTGACGGTAATGGCACATGAGTGTGCCGGTATGGCGCTGGGGATGATAGAACTCTCGGGCAGGAAAGCCGTAGTCGATGAGCAGTGCGACCCCCCGCGTGACTACGTCGGAGAGCGTACGCATCCAGTCCTCGGCGGCGAATCCCACTTCACTCTCGTAGCTCGCAGGCAGGCCGTAAGCCTGTGCGAGTCCCTGTGCGCGTGCTTCCAGGCGCGGTCCGGCCGCGCGTGCGCTCCAGGCAAAGCCCGTGTCCGTGCAGGCCACGCACAACTCGTCCACGCCGTCCTGTTGCAGGCGAAAGCGCTGCACGGGCATGGCGTCGAGTACCTCGTTGGCGATGATCACCCCCGCGAAGCCGGCCGGCAGCACGCCCAGCCAGTTGACCCGCCCGACCAGATGCGGCAATTCCGCGGCGAGCCGTGTACGCTGACGCTCAGCCAGTTCAGGGCTCACTTCCAGCACCTGGTAGCGTGCGGGCAGGGCGTCGAGGCGTTCGAGCTCGCGCAGAAGCTCGATCATCAGCGCACCGGTGCCCGCGCCGAACTCCAGTACGTCGCCACCGCCCATGGCGCGGAGCACGTCCGCGGTCTGGCGTGCCAGGCACCAGGAAAAAAGTGGCGAGATTTCCGGCGCGGTGACGTAGTCACCGGCCTCGCCGAACTTGCGGCTGCCGCCGGTGTAATAACCAAGGCCCGGTGCATACAGCGCCAGTTCCATGAAGCGGGAGAAGGATAGCGGGCCGCTTGCCGCCTCTTCCGCACAGATGCGTGCGCGCAAGCGGGCACTGGCGGCAAGGGCGTCGGGCGAGGGGGTGGGCAGGCCTGACGGCGACCGCCCTTGATGGGAGTTGTGCATGGAAAACGCTCGGTCCGGAAACGGATATAGTTTACGTTTTGCAAAATCTTACGGAGAGCAACGTGGAGAACGGCGATAACCTGGAAGGGCGCGTAGTCCTCATCACGGGCGCGGCGCAGCGCATCGGCGCCGAAACGGCGCGCCTGCTGCACGCCAATGGCGCGAACATCGTGTTGCACTACCGCAGCTCCCGCAAGCCGGCGCTCCAGGTTCAGGAAGAACTCCAGCGCCGCCGGCCCAACTCCGTGGTGCTCATCCAGGCCGATCTGCTCGACATCGGCAAGCTGCCCGCGCTGGTGCGCGAGGCCCATGGCGTGTGGGGCCGCCTGGACGCGTTGGTGAACAACGCCTCCACGTTCTATCCGACACCCATGGGCACGGTGGATGATCAGCAGTGGAACGATCTGCTCGGCACCAACCTGAAGGCGCCCTTTTTCCTGTCCCAGGCCGCAGCGCCCCATCTCGCGCGGCAGCGTGGCTGTATTGTCAACATCGTTGACATCCACGCGGATCGTCCGCTCAAGGGACATCCGGTCTACAGCATCGCCAAGGCAGGCCTCGCCATGATGACCAAGGCGCTCGCGGGCGAACTCGGCCCGGAGGTGAGGGTGAACGCGGTGGCACCCGGTGCCATCCTGTGGCCGGAGCGGGACATGGATGACATCACCAAGCAACGCATCATCTCCCGCACCTTCCTCAAGCGCCAGGGCTCGCCCCGCGATATTGCCAAGACCGTGCTGTTCCTGATGCGTGATGCCAACTACATGAGCGGACAGATACTTACCGTGGATGGAGGCCGCTCACTCAATTCCTGATTACCATGGGAACGCCACCGGCCAGAGGGGCTGTGCGGCCTTGTCGAAATCCGCCCACATGGCTGCGTAGGTTCTGCCGGTCAGCGGATGGACCGTATCCGGCGCCAATTCAGCGAGCGGGAGCAACACGAATGCGTTGCGAGTGATCTCCTGGCGGGGAATCACCACCGGCTGCTCGAACACGGCATCGCCATAGAGCAGTAGGTCGATATCCAGCGTTCGTGAGGAGAAACGCGGGCCGGTGCGCACACGGCCGAAACGATCCTCGATGGCGCGCAGCGCTGCCACCACCTCTGCGGGGCTGGCATCGGTCTGAAAACCGGCCACCAGGTTGTAGAACGGGTCACCTTCGAACCCCACGGCTTCGCTCTCGTACACGGTGGAGAGCTGCAGCTCACCGAAGCGCTCGCGCAATGCCTGCACGCCATCACGGACGTGGCGTTCCCGCTGGATGTTGCTGCCGATGCTGACAAAAACCGTGGTCACGGCCGGGTTCCGCGCTCGATCACCACGCCCACGTCCTTGGCAAACCGCACGGCGCCGCGCTTGTTGAGGCGCAGGCGTACCCATGGGACCTGGAATTCGGTCAACACGATCTGTGCGATCCGCTCGGCGAGCGTCTCCACCAGCTGGAATTCGCTGCCCTCCACGAAGGCGATGATGCGCTTCGCCACCGCCTTGTAGTTGAGGGTGTCCTCGATACTGTCGGTGGCGGCGGCGCGGCGGATGTCGGCGGCCATTTCCAGATCGATGCTGACGGTCTGGCGAATGCGACGCTCCCAGTCGTAAATGCCGATGACCGTCTCGACCTGGAGGTCGGTGAGATAGATGATGTCAGGGTTTTGCGGTTTCATGGTTGCGCAACTATAACGAGCCATCCAGGGACGGGCCAGTGCAGACCCGGGAGCGAATCCTTATAATCGCGCCACCTTCCGGCTGTGTGCGTCCATGAACATCATCCTCGTGCTTGCAGGTTACCTGCTCGGTTCCGTCTCCACCGCCATCCTCGTGGCGCGCGCCATGGGTTTGCCGGACCCGCGCACCCAGGGTTCGGGCAATCCGGGCGCCACCAACGTGCTGCGCATCGGCGGCAAGAAGGCTGCGGCCCTGACCCTGCTCGGCGACAGCCTCAAGGGTCTGGTACCGGTGCTGGCCGCGCGTCTGTTCACGGACGATCCGGCCGTGCTCGCGGCGGTCGCCTTCGCCGCCTTCATCGGCCACCTCTATCCGGTATTCTTCGGCTTCAAGGGCGGCAAGGGTGTCGCCACTTCCCTCGGCGTGCTGCTCGGCCTATCCTGGCCCGTGGCTGTGGCCGCACTCGCCACCTGGATGTTCATGGCCAAGGTGGTGCGCATCTCCTCGTTGTCCGCCCTCACCGCCGCCGTACTCGCCCCGCTGTACGCCTGGGCCCTCGACCCGCAGCCGGCCTACCTGATCATGATCGGCGCCATGAGCGCCCTGCTGCTCCTGCGCCACCGCAGCAACATCCAGAAACTCCTGCGCGGTGAGGAAGGCCGCATCGGGGGAAAGAGCTAAGAAAGCCCACGGGGATTTCGGGATCACACGTTTCGTAGTCACGTTGCGCGCAGCGCTTACGTGACATTCTGCGGTTCCAACGTGTCACGTAGCTTCACAACGTGACCTACAGCCACATCCGCGGTTGCCGTCCGTTTTCAAACCCATCGCGGCCTGAGGCCGCTCCTACGCAGGGGAAGAACAACAATGATCTTTCCCCGGGGTTCCCCGTGTTCAAGCTGTTTCTTCTTCCTCAAGCGCCGGCAGTTCCGCCAAAGGCCAGCGGGGGCGGGCGGTGAAGCCGGGGCCGGGGTCGTGCTGGCCGGCGGCGAGGCGTTGGGCGCCGGCGAAGGCGATCATGGCACCGTTGTCGGTGCAGAACGCGGGGCGTGGGTAATAGGCGCGACCGCCCGCGGCCTCCACCATGGCACTCAGCTGCGTACGCAGGCGCTGGTTGGCGCTCACACCACCCGCCACCACCAGCCGTTGGAGGCCCGTCTGCTGCAATGCCCGACGACATTTGATTACCAGCGTGTCCACCACCGCATCCTCGAAGGCGCGGGCGATGTCCGCAGCGGCCGAGATGCCCTCGTTCTGCACTGTGGTGAGCGCGAAGGTCTTGAGCCCCGAAAAACTGAAGTCGAGGCCGGGACGGTCGGTCATGGGGCGTGGGAAACGGAAGCGCTGTGCATCACCCTGCTCGGCGAGCCGCGCCAGCGCGGGGCCGCCCGGATAGCCGAGGCCAAGCAGCTTGGCGGTCTTGTCGAAGGCCTCCCCGGCGGCATCATCCAGGGACTCACCCAGGAGCCGGTAGCGCCCGACCCCGTCCACCTGCACCAGCTGGGTATGCCCGCCCGAGACCAGCAGCGCCACGAACGGGAAGGCCGGTGGGTCGGGTTCCAGCAGCGGGGCCAACAAATGCCCTTCCATGTGATGCACGGCCAGTGACGGCACGTCCAGTGCCCAGGCCAGGCTGCGCGCGACTGCCGCACCGACGAGCAGGGCACCGACCAAACCCGGTCCGGCGGTATAGGCCACGGCATCGATGTCGCCACGCGCCAGGCCGGATTCGCCAAGCACCTGATCCAACAAAGGAAGTACCTTGCGGACATGGTCGCGGGAGGCCAGTTCCGGTACCACGCCGCCGTAGGTGGCGTGCAGCGGGATTTGGCTGTGGAGGGCGTGGGCGAGCAGGCCGTGATCGCTGTCGTACAGCGCCAGACCGGTCTCGTCGCAGGAGGTTTCGATGCCGATAACACGCATGGGGCTATTGTCCGGGGCCGCTACACTCGTCACAAGAGTTTTTGCATTCTGCGGGTCTCGCCCTTAAAATGCGCGGTTCTTGGCCACAGGCCCCCGATCAACCAGAGGTAGAAAAGGTACATGCCTTCCGTTCGCGTAAGAGAAAACGAGCCCTTCGACGTCGCCCTGCGCCGCTTCAAGCGCAGCTGTGAAAAGGCTGGCATCCTCTCCGAGGTGCGTGCGCGTCAGTTCTACGAAAAGCCGACCACGGAGCGCAAGCGCAAGAAGGCGGCTGCCGTGAAGCGCCAGCAGAAGAAGGTGTCGCGCGAGGTTGCACGTCGTCGTCGCCTGTATTGATTTTCTCTTGGGCGGAACGTTCCCGAACTCCTGAGGCGAACCCATGAGCCAGTCCCTGAAGCAGCGCATCGACGAGGAAATCAAGGCGGCGATGCGTGCCAAGGACAAAGACCGGCTCGGGACCCTTCGCCTCGTCGCTGCTGCCATCAAGCAGCGCGAGGTGGACGAGCGCATCACCCTGGACGACAGCCAGGTGCTGGCGGTGCTCGACAAGATGCTCAAGCAGCGCCGTGACTCCATCGAGCAGTACCGCAACGCGGGGCGCGAGGAGCTGGCGCAGCGTGAGGAGTTCGAGGTAAAGGTCATCCAGGAGTTCCTCCCCGCGGCGCTCACCGAGGCCGAACTGGAAGCGCTGGTGGCCGAGGCGGTCACCGCAAGTGGCGCCGCGTCGATCAAGGACATGGGCAAGGTGATGGCCCTGCTCAAGCCGAAGGTTCAAGGCCGCGCCGACATGGGCGTGGTCAGCGCCACAATCAAAGCCCGGCTGCCGACCTGATGGTCGACACGCCCCGGCCCGCAACGCAGAATCGGGGCCATGGGCAGAATCCCACAGGATTTCATTGATGAACTGCTGTCCCGCATCGACCTCGTCGAGGTGGTGGACACCCGCGTTCCGCTGAAGAAAGCCGGGCGTGAGTTCGTCGCCTGCTGTCCTTTTCACAACGAGAAGACGCCTTCGTTCACCGTCAGCCCGAGCAAGCAGTTCTATCACTGCTTCGGCTGCGGCGCCCATGGCAATGCCATCGGCTTCCTCATGGCCTACGAACACCTGGAGTTCGTGGATGCCATCGAGACCCTGGCGGCCGGCGCCGGTATCCCCGTACCGCGCGAGGGGCGCGCCGAAACGCGGACCGGGGGTGAGCGGCGCAAGGACAATCAGGCCTTGTACGGCCTGCTCGAGGATGCCGGGGCCTACTTCCGGCAGCAGTTGCGCCAGCATCCCGAGCGTACGCGCGCCATTGATTACCTCAAGCGCCGTGGCCTGTCCGGGGAGATCGCTCGCGACTTCGGTATTGGCTATGCGCCCCCGGGCTGGCAGCACCTCATGCAGGCCTTCGCCGGGCACCCGGCACACGGCCGCCTCGCCGAGGCCGGGTTGGTGATCGAGACCGAGGGCAAGCGCTACGACCGCTTCCGCGACCGCATCATGTTTCCCATCCGCGACAGCCGCGGGCGGTACATCGGCTTCGGCGGACGGGTGCTCGGCGACGAGACACCGAAGTACCTGAACTCGCCGGAAACCCCGGTGTTTCACAAGGGCCGCGAGCTCTATGGGTTTTTCGAGGCACGCCAGGCCCTGCGGGACCTCCACCGGATTCTGGTGGTCGAAGGCTACATGGACGTGGTAGCCCTGGCCCAGTACGACATCCGCTACGCGGTCGCCACCCTGGGCACGGCGGTGACCCGCGAGCACCTGGAAAGGCTGTTCCGCACCACCGGGGAAGTGGTGTTTTGTTTCGATGGCGACCGCGCGGGACGCGATGCGGCCTGGCGCGGCTTGGAAAACGCCCTGCCGCTCATGCGTGAGGGCTACCAGGTGCGTTTCATGTTCCTGCCCGAAGGCGAGGACCCGGACTCACTGGTGCGCAAGATTGGCAGGGACGCGTTTGAGGCCGGGCTTGGGCAGGCCGTGCCACTGTCGCAGTTCTTCATCGATCACCTGCGGCACGAGGTGGACTTGGGCAGCCTGGACGGCCGTGCCCAGTTGGTGGAAAAGGTCCGCCCGCTGCTGGCGACCCTGCCCGAGGGTGTTTACAGGCATCTGCTGCTGGAGCGGCTCGCGGAGTTTGCGCGCATCGCCCCGGAGCAACTGATCGCCCTGCTCGAAGGCCGCGATCCCGCGCGCCCGCAGCGGGCGGCCACGCAGCGGCCGAGCAGGCCGCAGGGCCAGCAGCAGTCTGTGGCGCCCAAGGGACGCAGCGCGCCTTCCGCGGTGCGCCATGCCCTGTCGCGGCTGGTGCAGGAGCCGGCGTTGGCGGTGGCGGCCGGTGATCCGGCCCGCTTCAGTGGGCTGCGTCTACCCGGCGTACGCCTGCTCGCCGAGGTCATCGAACTGCTGCAGCGCAAGCCGGATATGAGCTGGGGCGCGGTGCTCGAACACTGGCGCGGTACCGACGAAGGCCGGTACCTGGCGCGCCTGGCCGCCGAGAAACCGCTCATCGAGGAGCGCGAACTGCTGGAACACGAGTTCGTCGGGGCGCTGCACATCCTGGAGCGGGAATTCCTGCGCCAGCGCCGGGAGGAACTGGAAGAGCGTTTCAAGAATCTGAGCGAGATGGAGAAGCTGGAGCTGAACCAGATCCTGATTCGCGAACGTTCACTGCGTAACGCCTGAGCGCGCCAATCGGTGGAAAATGTGCCGGCGTCGACATTTGTGCAGCCCCGGCTCAACCGCGACGTGGTTCATGCCGAAAAAAATATTGGCCGGTTTTTCATTGAACTGACGCGAAAGTGCCCGCATCTAACTACCGGCACGCATGCGGCCGGCACCGCGGTGCCGGGCAGGAGCGCCTCATGAAAACACTGTCGGACATGCGGTTAGCTGTCGTCCGCGAAACGACCATAGCGAATTCCATGGCCTTTGCCTCGCAAACTGGCAGGGGTCGTCTATACTATTGCGATCTTTTTGGCCACCGGGCCGTACCACCGCGAGTAACGCCGAGATGATGGATCAAGACCAGCAATCCCAGCTCAAGATGTTGATCGCCAAGGGCAAGGAGCAGGGCTACCTCACCTATGCCGAGGTGAATGACCATCTGCCCAACGACCTCGTCGACCCTGAACAGATCGAAGACGTCATCGCGATGATCAACGACATGGGCATCACAGTGCACGAAGTGGCACCCGATGCCGATACGCTGCTCATGACCGAGGGCAATGTCGGTCCGGATGACGATGCCGCCGAAGAAGCCGCCGCTGCGCTCGCCTCTGTCGACGCCGAGTTCGGCCGCACCACCGATCCGGTGCGCATGTACATGCGCGAAATGGGCCAAGTGGAGCTGCTCACCCGCGAGGGCGAGATCAAGATAGCAAAACGCATCGAGGATGGCATGACCCAGATGCTGGAGGCCCTCGCCTCCCATCCGGAAACCATTGCGGTGCTGCTGCGCGAGTTTGAGAAGGTCGACAACGGCGAAGGCCGCTTGGCGGACATCGTCTCGGGCTTTATGGAGCCGGACACCCTTGCTGACGAGAACGCCGACGACGAGGAAAGCGGCCTGTCCCCCGCTGCCGCCGCCAATGCCAATGCCAATGCCAATGCCAATGCCAGCGACGACGACGAGTCCGACGAGAGCTCCAGTGACGGTGACGAAGACGAAGCCGCCAGCGGCCCCGATCTCGAGGAAACCCGCCTGCGCATGAGCGCGCTGCGAGAGGTCCACGAGAAGTGCACCAGCGCCATGGCCAAGCATGGCAAGAGCCACGCCAAGACCAAGAAGCTGCGGGGTGAGCTCACCCAGTGCTTCATGGAGTTCAAGCTTGCCGCCAAGATGGTCGATTTCCTGGTGGGCAACCTGCGCCATCTGGTGGAGCGCATTCGCGAGCAGGAGCGGGTGATCATGGACCTGTGCGTCAACCACGGCATGCCGCGCAAGGAATTCATCGCCTCCTTCCCCGACAATGAAACCAACCTCAAGTGGATCGAGGGTCACCTGAAGGCGAAGCCCTACAGCGAGACGCTCAGTAAAGCCTCGGAGGAAATCGTACGCAGCCAGTCCAAGCTCGCCCAACTCGAGGCCGAGTGCGGCATGACCATCGCCGAGATCAAGGACATCAACCGCAAGATGTCTATCGGTGAGGCCAAGGCACGTCGCGCCAAGAAGGAGATGGTGGAGGCCAACCTGCGCCTGGTGATCTCCATCGCCAAGAAATACACCAACCGCGGCCTGCAGTTCCTTGACCTCATCCAGGAAGGAAACATCGGCCTGATGAAGGCGGTGGACAAGTTCGAATACCGTCGCGGCTACAAGTTCTCGACCTACGCCACCTGGTGGATCCGTCAGGCCATCACCCGCTCCATCGCGGATCAGGCCCGCACCATCCGTATCCCGGTGCACATGATAGAAACCATCAACAAGCTGAACCGCATCTCACGCCAGATGCTGCAGGAAATGGGTCGCGAACCGCTGCCGGAGGAACTGGCCAAGCGCATGGAGATGCCCGAGGACAAGATCCGCAAGGTGCTCAAGATCGCCAAGGAGCCCATCTCCATGGAGACGCCCATCGGTGACGACGAAGACTCACACCTCGGTGATTTCATCGAGGACCAGAGCGTCATGTCGCCCGTGGACTTCGCCACCCAATCAGGGCTGCGCGAAGCCACGGCCTCCGTCCTCGAAGGCCTCACCGCGCGCGAGTCCAAGGTGTTGCGCATGCGCTTCGGCATCGACATGAACACCGACCACACCCTCGAAGAGGTCGGCAAGCAGTTCGACGTCACCCGCGAGCGCATCCGCCAGATCGAGGCCAAGGCCCTGCGCAAGCTGCGTCACCCCAGCCGCAGCGAGATCCTGCGCAGCTTCCTCGACGCAGAGTGATTCCTCCCGCGCCAGCGGGTATACTCAAGCGCCCGGGCCAAGCCCGGGCGCTTTCGTTTCAGGGCCTATAGCTCAATGGTCAGAGCAGGGGACTCATAATCCCTTGGTTCCAGGTTCGAGTCCTGGTGGGCCCACCATGTAAGCCTCTGTAAGTCCTTGGCCGCACGTCACCCGTACCGGTCCCGTGGGGGACCGCTGGTGGGACCATGGACCGTGTCTCCGCTCCGGAGCGTCTGTCCCGCCGGCCCGTGTTCCGCATCGCCCGCCCTTCGTTCTCCGTTCTACGGTCCGCGTGATCGATGCGTGCGACCCGCCGGCGATGGAAATCTCGCTCCAACCTGGCGATGGCCAGCGCGGTATCATGGAAGCCGTTTCCGGCGCGTGTGGGTGCGGAGTGCACTGCAGTGCCGGGATGGGCCCACAGGCGACGAGCAGGAGAGGAGAGCACGATGGATGTACTGGTATGGGTATCCGTGGCGAGTTCCGTCGGCGCCCTCATCATGGTGACCGTGCTGATGCTTCGCCAGAAGGCGGGACCTGCTACCGAGATCGCTCCCAGGCTCGCCGAGCTGGCCGCCGCCGGTGAACGCTTCGAGCGCCTCATGCGCGAGGAATCCGCGCGCAACCGCGATGAGGCGGTATCCCGCGCGAAGGAGTTGCGCGATGAACTCGCCAGCGCCCACGCCCGGGTGCAGACCCTCATCGATGACAAACTCTCAGCACTCGGCAAGATCACCGCAGAAGGCCAGCGCGCACTGCGCGAGGAAGTACACAACAACCTTGCCCGACTCGGTGCGGGCATCGGTGAGAACATCACGCGCCTTGGGGATCTCCAGCGCGAGAGGCTGGAGGCCGTAGCTAAGGAGATCGGCGCCTTGACCCAGCGGCAGGGCGACGAACAGGCGGCGTTGCGCAAGGCGCTGGAGGCGAAGCTCGGAGAGATGCGTACCGACGCCTCGCTCTCCGCCAAGGGCCTGCGCGAAGAGGTAACGAACACGCTCAAACACCTCAACGAGACCCTGATCGGCAACATCAATCTCAGCTCCACGACGCAGAAGGAGCGGCTGGAGCAGGTGGCGAAGGAGATTGCCGCCCTCACGCAGAAGCACGAGCAGGCTCAGGAGGGGCTGCGCAAGACCGTCGAGGCACGCCTCGATGTGCTGCGCCAGGAAAACGGTGAGAAGCTCGAGACCATCCGCAAGACCGTGGATGAGCAGTTGCAGGGGACCCTGGAGAAGCGCCTCGGTGAGTCGTTCAAGCTGGTCAGCGAACGTCTGGAACAGGTGCACAAGGGCCTCGGCGAGATGCAGTCCCTCGCCACGGGAGTGGGTGACCTGAAGCGTGTGCTGACCAATGTGAAGGCACGTGGCACGTGGGGCGAGGTGCAGCTCGGCAGTCTGCTTGAACAGATCCTCACGCCCGAGCAATACAAGCGCGACGCCGTGTGCCGGCCGGGCAGCCTCGAACGGGTGGAGTACGCGATCCGCTTGCCCGGCCGGGATGACGGTGAGTCGGAGGTCCTCCTGCCTATCGATGCCAAGTTCCCCCAGGAGGACTATGAGCGCCTGATGCTCGCGGCCGATCGCGCCGACACCGAGGCCCTCGAAACGGCTGGGAAGCAGCTTGAGCAACGCGTACGCGCGTTTGCCAAGGAGATCCGCGACAAGTACATCAATCCGCCCCACACCACCGATTTCGCCATCCTCTTCCTGCCGACGGAAGGGCTCTATGCGGAGCTGCTGCGCCGGCCCGGCCTCGTGGAGCAGATTCAACGGGAATGCCGCGTGAGCCTGGCGGGACCCACCACGCTCGCGGCGACGCTCAATGCATTGCAAATGGGCTTCCGCACACTCGCCATTCAGAAGCGGTCCAGCGAGGTATGGCAGGTGCTCGAGGCGGTCAAGTCCGAGTTTGGCAAGTACGGCGTGGTGCTCGACAAGGTACACAAGAAGCTGCAGGAGGCCTCGAAGAGCATCGACGAGGTGGCGGTGCGCCGTCGTGCCATCGATCGCAAGTTACGCGCGGTAGGCACCCTGCCCGAGGACGAGGCTACCACGCTGCTGGGGCTGAGCCCCGTGGCGCTCGATGGCCTGACCGAAGAGGAGTCGGCAGAGGCTTGAATGTGGGCGAGCGCGTGCCCCGGGTGGGCAGCGTTCCCTGTCAGGTCACCATCGCTTTCCCAGCGTGCTTCAGCTCACCATGCAGGCGCTGAAGGACCTCGCTGTCTTTCGGGCGAGGTTTTCAAGGGCCGTGCTCAGGTGTGTTGTTGTCGTCCTTCGACGTGAGACTTGAGGGCCACGTTGGTCATCATCAGGCCGCGGCGCGTCCGTTTGCGGATCGAAGGCCAGGCCAAGGCACAGAGCAGGCCCGAATAGCGCTTCCGCTGCACGACCTGGGTGCGGTGTTCATCCAGCGGAACGAGCAACAAGGCGTGTTCACCGCTCAGGATGCCGGGAAAGAACCGGTGTCCAGCCCAGGCGATCTCGCGTTCCTCGTGGATGCGCGTGATGCGCATGTGCTCCTGCCACGGGGAGGCACCCGGCAGGTGGTGGGTGATGATCAGGTGTTCGCCTTGACCGAGGGTCCCGCGCACTTCCCGCAGGAAGGGATTCCATGCGGGATAGGAAGGAAAATCGCAGATCGTCTGCCACAGGCGTTCCGCCGGCGCATGGATCACGATCTGGGCGACGACGTCACGGCCCATCAGTCGAAACCCCACAGTGGTGCGAGCAGGTCACTCATGCCTTCGTATTCCGCCGGGTCCGCCGTCACGAAGCGTTCGTGCTTGAAGGCCCTGAGCAGGCGGGCGGCGGCCTGCGTACCCTCCTCGGCGACCAGGGCTTCAGTGATCCTGGCTCGGATTTCGGGCTCGACCTCCGACGAAATGCTGAGGGTCCGCTCGGGATAGCCGTGCACCGGCACGGGCAACGCCCTGAGGCCCGTCTTGTCGAGCGTGTCCCAGGGTTCCTGGCGCAGCACGGCGGCCTCGCCACGCCCTTCGCGCAGACAGCTCACCAGTGCGGGCAGGCCCTTCACGGGGACGAGGTCGGGTTGACGCACCGGGTTGGGGTAGTAACTCAGGAAGGCCATCGCCAGCATGTTGGGCGACGGGAAGGTGCACACGCGACGCCCCGCCGCGAGCTCCTCGAGTGATTGGGGGCTGCCGTCCTCGTCGCGTACGGCAACCACGATTTGAATCTTTCCCGGCAGGCGCACCAGCGGCACATGGCCCAGCCGTTCCATGCGCCAGCTCACCAGATGCGGCCCATCGAACACCAAATCGTATGCACCCTCGCGCATGCGGTTGGTGTATTCCACGTAATTCACTGCGGATTCCATGACGACGTTCTTGCCGCTCGCCTTGGCGATGAGATCGAGAATGGGCTGGTAAACGGTGTTCACCTCGTGCGACTGTTCCGTCGGCGCCGTGGCGAACATGAGAGTATCCTTGGCTGTCACATGACCGGTCGAAGCCACAAACAGCACGAAAGCGAAAAACGAGAAGGCTTTCATGGTGGATTCAGCTTATCCTTATAAACTTGTCAGTTACTTCCTGTTTGCAGCTCCGATGGTGCCGCCTCCACTCTGCCGTTGCAACTCCCACGCAGCTGAGAACCGTACATCCATGTCTACTCTCTTGAAGTCCGGCTTGGCGGTCGCCCTGCTGGTGCTGGTGGGCTGCGGCCAGCAACCGCCTGCCGCGAAGGACCGTCCTGAACGCCTGCATCTCGTGGAGGCTGCCCAGGTGAACCGGGGTACCCATGGCGCCACGCTGGAGCGCATAGGCACCTTGCGCGCGTTGCGTGAGATCCGGGTGTTGATGCGCGAAGAGGGGCGCCTCCTGGAGTTGCCCCATCACGCTGGTGACCGCGTGAGCAAGGGCGCCTTGCTGGCGCGCCTGGATGATGTCCTGCTTGCAGCCGAACTGCGCAAGGCCGAGGCGCAATTACGCCAGGACGAAGACAACCTGAAACGCATCGAACGCCTCCAGGCGAAAGGCCTGGCGTCAGAGGATGAACTCAGCCGCGCACGCGCCAGCGCCGAGATCGCGAAGGCCGAGGCAGAATTGTTGCGGGTACGCCTGGGTTTCACACGCGTCACTGCACCGTTCGCGGGCGTGATAAGTGCCCGCCTGGTGGAACCCGGTGATGTGGTGCAGCGCTTCGGGCATGTGCTGACCCTTACCGATCCGGAAAGCCTGGTGACCGAGGTCCCTGTATCCGAACTGCTGCTGCCGGACCTGAAAGTGGGTGACCCGGTCGACATGCGCATCGATGCCCTGGGTGCACGCCGGCTACAGGGAAAGGTCCTGCGTATCCATCCCAACGTGGACCCTGCCACACGTCAGGGCATGGTGGAGGTGGCTCTGGATCCGGCCCCGCCAGGTGCCGGGCCTGGGCAACTGGCGCGCCTGCATATCCACGTCCGCAGGGCCGAGCGCCTCACGGTGCCGTTTGCAGCACTGCAGCGCGACGCCGAGGGGGAATTCGTGTTCCGCATCGTGGAACAGGTGGTACGCCGCGCCCCGGTGGCGAGCGGTCTGCAATTGGGTGAATCGGTGGAGATCGTCTCCGGGCTTACCGAGGGTGACCTCGTGGTGGTGCGCGGCTTCCTCAATCTCACCGATGGCAAGGCCGTGAAGGTGGTGGCATCCCCATGAAAGGCGACGGCCGCGGCGGCGGGCTGGCAACCTGGTCCATTAACCACCCGGTGGGCGTGAGTATGATCGCCCTGGCGGTGGTGGTGCTTGGCGTTTTTGCTTTCGCGCGCCTCTCGGTCGATCTGCTGCCCAACATCATTTATCCGGAGATCGCCGTGCGTGTCGCCGATCCGGGCGTTCCCGCGCGCATCATGGAAGACCAGGTGACGCGTCACCTCGAAGAGCAACTCGCGGTCACCGAGGACAGCATCGCCATCCAATCGAGCAGCAGTGAAGGGCGAAGCAGCGTCGATCTGTCGTTTGCGTACGGTACCGACATCGATGTGGCATTGCGCGATGCCAGTACCCGCCTGGACCGCGCCCGCCGCCTGTTGCCCGATACCATTGATCCACCCACCATCTTCAAGCGCGATCCTTCGCAGATCGCCGTGATTGAGTTCGTGGTGAGCTCGCCCTTGCGCGACCCGGCGGCGCTGCGCACCTGGGTGGATTACGATTTCTCCAAGCAGTTCCTGAACCTGCCCGGCGTAGCAGCCGTGGAGGTGGGTGGCGGCGTGGAACGGGAGATCCACGTGCTACCAGATCAGCAGCGCCTCGCCGCCATGGGGCTCGCCCTCGAGGATGTGGTACGTGCGCTGCGAGAGGGCAACAGCGAGACCGCGGTGGGGCGCCTGACCTTGCCGGGGCGCGAGCTGAGCGGGCGTACCACCGGCCGTTTCGCCTCGGTGGACGACATTCGCAACCTCCCGCTGCGCCTGGCCGACGGTACCACGGTGGCGTTGGGCGAACTGTGCGACATCCGTGACACCCACGCGGACCAGCGCGTGCTGGTGCGCCTCGACAACGTGCCCGGCGTGAAGATCTCGCTGCAAAAGCAGCCGAACGCCAACACCGTGGACGTGGTCGACGCAGTGAACGCCCGCCTCGAGTGGCTGCGTACCCAGCGGCTCATCCCGGATGACGTGGAAGTCATGCCGGTGGCCGACCAGGCCGTGTACGTGCGCAGTGCCCTCGACAACGCCACGGGCGCCGCCCTGAGCGGCATGGTGCTGGCCATGCTGGTGGTGTATGTGTTCCTGGGCGACCTGCGGCGTACCCTCATCATCGGCTCCGCCATACCCATTGCTGTGATGGTCACCTTCACGCTCATGGATCTGGGCGGGCTCACCTTCAATATCATGACTTTGGGTGGCCTGGCCCTGGGCATCGGCATGTTGGTGGACAACACCATCGTCATGCTGGAGAACGTTTACCGCCACCAGCGCAAGGGTGAAGAGCCCGTGACCGCCGGCACCACTGCCGCCGCGGAAATCACCAGCGCCATCGTGGCCTCCACCAGCACCAATCTCGCCGCGGTGCTGCCGTTCCTGTTCATTGGCGGTCTGGTGGGGCTGCTGTTCCGCGAACTCATCTTTACCATCTCGGCCGCCATTGTGGCGTCGCTGATGGTGGCCATCACCCTGGTGCCGGCCTGGGGCGTGCACGTGCGTGTACAGCGCGAACAACGGGCCCCGGCCGATCGCCTGGTCCGCTGGCTGCAGGATCGCTACGGTGCCATGGTAGGCGTACTGCTCACGCGCCGGGCCTTGCGCATCGTTGTGGTGGTGGTGCTCATCGCTGCCCTCGGGGCCAGCGTGCGCCTGTTCGTTCACGGCAAGCAGGACTTCCTGCCACAGTTGGATACCGGCGAGATCTCCGTGAGCATCGATGCCGATCCGGGCATTGATCTCGCCGACATGGACCGGCGCGTCAGCATCCTCGAAGCGCTGTTCCGTGCCCAGCCCGAGGTACACACCGTATTCGCCACCGTGGGCGGGTACGTGTTCGGTCGCAACCAGGTGGAGCGCAGCAACCGCAGCTCACTCAGCGTGCAGCTGGTCCCGCGTGAGCAGCGTGCCATTACGGCCGAGCAGTGGATCCTGCGCATGCAGCAGCGGATCGCGGAACATGAATTCGCCGGCATGGAGGTGCGCATGCGCCAGCGCGGGATCCGCGGCATCCGGGTAGGGCGCGGTGACGACGATATCAGCGTGCGTGTGCAAGGTCCCGATCTCGAGCGCCTTGCTGCGATCGCCGATGAGGCCGTGGTGCGACTGCGCGGGATCCCGGGGCTCACCAATCTGACCCATTCCGCGGAGGAACGACGCCAGGAATTGAACGTGGTGGTGGATCGCGCGCGTGCCGCGGCACTGGGACTGGATCCGCAGTCGGTCGGCCTCGCCGTGCGCCGCGCCCTGGACGGTGAGGAGGTCACCGAGCTCTTCGAAGGGGATCGCAGCTTTGACGTGCGCCTGCGCCTACCGCGCGGGGATGTCACCTCGCCGCTCGCCATCGAGCAGGTGATCGTCGCCACGCATGTGGATGGCCGGGCCATCCGCCTCGGCGAGGTGGCGGATATCGTGCTCGGGGTATCACCCGCGGAGATCATGCGTGACGGCCAGCGGCGCATCGTGGAGATATCTGCCACGTTGGGCGGAGACCTGGACCTGGCCAGCGCCAACAAGGCCATCAAGGCACGCCTCGCCGACCTTGTCCTGCCGCCCGGCTATGCCCTTTACGACGGTGGCGGCGTGGAGGCCCTGCAGGAAGGCGCCGCATTGGGTCGTGTTCTGCTCGGTTTGGCGATTTTCCTGGTGTTCGTGGTACTGGCGGTGCAATACGAGTCGCTGCGCAACCCGTTTGTGATCCTGCTGTGCGTGCCCTTCGCGGCGGCTGGGGTGGCACTCAGCCTGGTGGTGACCGGCCTGCCCCTGTCCATGCCGGTGTGGCTCGGTCTCATCATGCTGTCCGGCATCGTGGTGAACAACGCCATCGTGCTGGTGGAGTACGTGGAACTGGCCCGCGCCCGCGGGCTTTCTCGCGATGCCGCCATCGTGGAAGCGGCACGCCTGCGCCTGCGCCCTGTCATGATGACCACCCTCACCACAGTCATGGGCATGCTGCCCCTGGCGCTGGGCTGGGGTGAAGGCGCGGAGATGCTGCAACCCCTCGCGGTGGCCATGGTGGGCGGCCTGAGTCTCTCCCTGTTCGTCACCCTGATGCTGGTGCCCATCGTCTACCGCTGGTTCCACCCGGAACGGGCGCCGGGTACCGCCGTGCAGGCAGCGTAAGAGGGTCATTACAACGCGGAGGACGCGGAGGCGCAGAGGCCGCGGAGGAGTTGAAGTATGGACTGCGTCACGCGCGGACGTTAGCCGCGAGGGACCGGGTAACCAGAACCCGAAAAAGAATTACGGAGCCTTGCCTTCTCCTGCGTAGCCGTCGATACGGCGCACCCTGACTGCCACGCCCCGATAGTGGCACATTCGATTTCTCCGCGGTCTCCGCGCCTCCGCGTCCTCCGCGTTGCCCCACGAATGAGGCTACGAGGTTTTGTCCTGCTCAGCCCGCCCTTCGACGGCCGCCTGTTCCGCTTCGTAGCGGGCCAGGGTGGCGTCCATGTCCAGTTCCTCTGCCTCCTCCCGTTCGCGCTCTTCCTTTATCTTCAGGAAGTAACGGGAGAAGAACAGACCGGCCTCGAACAGCAGCCACATGGGGATGGCGAGCAGGGTCTGGGAAAACACGTCGGGCGGGGTCAGCAGCATGCCCACCGCGAAGGCTCCCACGATGATGTAGGGGCGTTTCCCGCGCAGGCTCTCGGGCGTGGTCATGCCGGTCCACACCAGCAGGATGGTGAAGATGGGCACTTCGAAGGCCACGCCGAAGGCGAAGAAGATGGTGAGCACGAAGTCCAGGTACTTGCTGATGTCGGTCATCACCGCGACGCCCGCCGGTGCCGTGGCGGTAAAGAAACCGAATACCAACGGGAATACCACGAAATAGGCAAAGGCCATTCCCGCATAAAACAGGAAGATGCTCGACACCATGAGCGGATACACCAGCTTGCGCTCATGCGTGTACAGCCCAGGTGCCACGAAGGCCCACACCTGGTACAGGATGAACGGCATGGCCGCGAACACGGACGCCACCAGTGCGAGCTTGAGCGGGGTGAGGAACGGTGAGGCCACATCGGTGGCGATCATCGTGCCCTCGGCAGGGAGGTGAGCGAGCAGCGGCCCGGCCAATAGGGTGTAGAGATCGTTGGAGAAGTACACCAGGCCGGCGAAGATCACCAGTACTGCCAGTACCGCATGCAGCAGGCGGTTGCGCAGCTCGATGAGGTGGGTGACGAGCGGCTGCTCGTTGTCCGCCTGAGGCTCGCGAGGTGTATCAGCCATTGGTTTCCTCGGACGGCTTGGCGTCCGGCTGTTTCAGTGCCGCGGGCGCGGCGGCGTCTTTCTGTGCGGCGGGTGCAGCCGCTTCGGGCGGGCGGGCCGGTGTGGTTTCGTCGAGGGACACGGTGCGGTTCAGGTCACCGGCCACGGCGCGGGTCTCCTCGATGATCTCGTGGATGCCCGAGCTCTTCGCCTGCTCCTCCATCATGCGCTTGAGCTCTTCGGCCTTTACCTCCCGCTCGATGTCCGCTTTAACACCGGCTACGAAACGGCGCATGCGCCCCATCCACAAGCCCGCCGTCCGGGCGACACCGGGCAGGCGTTCGGGGCCGATGACGATGAGCGCAACCACGCTAATCACCACCAACTCCCAGAATCCCACGTCGAACATGTAAGCGTCCCCGTGTTAAGGCGCCGGCGCCAGGCCGGCAGGCGCGGCGGTCAGACCTTGTCCTTCTCGTGGGTCGCCTGACCTTCGATGACGGTACCCTGGTCCTTGGGCAGATTACCTTGCGCCTCAGCGCCCTTCTGTTCCGCGGCCTCGTTCTCGCCCTCGCGTATGGCACCGCGGAAGCTCTTGATGGCGCCGCCCAGGTCCGAACCGATGTTGCGCAGCTTTTTGGTGCCGAACAGCAGCACGATGATGGCCAGGACGATCAGAAGCTGCCAGATGCTGATTCCCATTGCACGACTCTCCGCTTAAAACCCCGGCAGCCCTTCGCCGCCGAGCAGGTGGATATGAAGATGAAAAATTTCCTGGCCGCCGCTGCGGCCGGTGTTGATGATGGTACGAAAACCGTCCAGGCCCTGGTCACGGGCCAGTTGTGGCAACAATCGCAGCATCCGTCCCATCAGACCTTCGTCTGCCGGCTCCAGTTCGGCCAGGCTGGTGATGTGCTCGCGGGGGATGACGAGCAGGTGCACCGCCGCCTTGGGGTGCAAATCGTGAAAGGCGACGAAATCCTCATCCTCGTAGACCTTGCGCGCCGGGATTTCACCCGCGGCGATACGGCAGAAGATGCAGTCGGTCATCACTTGCCTCGGCTGGCTTTTTCCTCGATGCCCGAGAGCCCGAAGCGGCGTGCCAACTCATCCAGCACGTCCTGCGGGCCCAGGTCGAGGTGCTTGAGCATTACAAGGGTATGGAACCACAGATCGGCGGTCTCGTAGATCACCTGGCCCTTGTCACCGCCCTTGGCGGCAATCACGGTTTCCGTGGCTTCTTCGCCGACCTTCTTCAGTATGGAATCCAGCCCTTTCGCATACAACTTGGCCACGTAAGAAGACTCGGGATCGGCCTGCTTGCGCTCGGCAAGCACCGTGTCGAGGCGGGAAAGGATGTCGTTCATGGCTTGCGGTAGATCTCGTCAGGGCTACGGCGCACCGGGTCGGTTTCTACCCATTGCCCGTCGCGCAGTTCGCGGTAAAAGCAGCTGTGCCGGCCCGTGTGGCAGGCGATTCCGCCCAGCTGTTCCACTTCCATGAGCAGCACGTCTGCGTCGCAATCCAGGCGCAGACTGACCACCCGCTGCACATGTCCCGACTCCTCGCCCTTGGGCCACAGCTTGCCGCGCGAGCGCGACCAGTACACCGCACGTCCCACGGCTACCGTGCGCGCCAGGGATTCGCGGTTCATCCACGCGAACATGAGCACCCGCCCGGAGCCGGTCTCCTGCGCAATGACGGGCACCAGCCCGTCCTCGGTCCACTTGATCTCGTCCAGCCAGGTCATTCGCAGAAGATCTCAACGCAAAGACGCAAAGGGCGCCAAGGACGCAAAGGTCTGCATTGGAAGCTGCTCATGTTGTCTCCTTCGCGTTCCTTGCGCCCTTGCGTTGATTTCTTTTCATTCCGCTACAGGCGCACTTCGATGCCGGCCTCGGCCATGCGGCGCTTGGCCTGTTCGATGGTGTATTCGCCGAAGTGGAAGATGCTGGCGGCGAGCACGGCTTCGGCGTGCCCTTCCTTGATGCCGGCCACCAGATGATCCAGGTTCCCCACACCGCCGGAGGCGATCACGGGTACGTGCACGGCGTCGCTCACGGCGCGGGTGAGTTCCAGGTCGAAACCCACTTTGGTGCCGTCGCGGTCCATGCTGGTGAGCAGGATCTCGCCGGCGCCGTAGGCCACCATTTTCTGCGCCCATTCGATGGCATCAAGGCCGGTGGGCTTGCGTCCGCCATGGGTGAATATCTCCCAGCGCGCGCTCTCGCCTTCGCTACTGACCCGCTTGGCATCGATGGCCACCACGATACACTGTGCCCCGAAGCGATCGGAGGCTTCCTTCACGAACTCGGGATTGAACACGGCGGCGGTGTTGATGGCCACCTTGTCAGCACCGGCGTTGAGCATGCGGCGCACGTCGGCACTGGTACGGATGCCACCGCCCACGGTGAGCGGGATGAACACCTGCCCCGCCACCTGCTCCACCACATGCACCATGGTTTCGCGCTCGTGGGCGCTGGCGGTGATGTCCAGGAAGGTGATCTCGTCGGCGCCCTGTTCGTCATAGCGGCGCGCGATCTCCACCGGATCGCCCGCATCGCGGATATCGACGAACTGGACACCCTTTACCACGCGGCCGTTGTCCACGTCCAGACAGGGAATGATGCGTTTGGCGAGGCCCATGAGGAATTAAGTCCGCAAATGAACGCAAAAAGACGCAAATGGAGGGCGCATCATCCGCAAAATCTTGCCAACGGAAAGCAATTCGCGTTCATTGGCGTTCATTTGCGGACTTTTCATCCGCAGAGTTCGTCCGCAAGGCGCTGGCCCTCGGCGAAATCCAGGGTGCCTTCGTAGATGGCACGGCCGGTGATGGCGCCGGTAATTCCGGCGTCCGCGACCGCGCACAACTTGCGGATGTCGTCCAGGTTGGTGATACCGCCCGAGGCGATGATGGGGATCTGCACTGCTTCCGCCAGGCGCACGGTGGCCTCCGCATTCACGCCGCTCATCATGCCGTCGCGGCCAATGTCGGTATAGATGATCGCCGATACGCCATCGTCCTCGAAATGGCGGGCGAGGTCGATGACATCGTGCTTGGAGAGCTTGGACCAGCCGTCCACCGCCACCCGGCCCTCCTTCGCATCCAGGCCCACGATGATGTGGCCCGGGAAATCCAGGCACAGGTCCTGGACGAAGTGGGGCGCACTGACCGCTTTGGTACCGATGATCACGTATTGGGCGCCCACTTCCAGGTAGGTCTCTGCGGTCGCCTCATCGCGGATACCGCCGCCGATCTGGATAGGCAGGTCGGGGAAGGCCCGGCAGATGGCCTCGATGGCGGCGCGGTTCACCGGTCTGCCCTCGAACGCACCATTCAGATCCACCAGATGCAGGCGGCGGGCGCCGGCATCCACCCAGCGCTGTGCCACGGCCACGGGGTCGTCCGAAAACACCGTGGCGTCCTCCATGCGGCCCTGGCGCAGACGCACGCACTTGCCGTCTTTCAGGTCGATGGCGGGAATCAACAGCATGGAAGTGCTTCCTCTCAGTGGTTCGAATGCGCCTTCAGGACTTGCCGTCCCAGCGCAGGAAATTGGCGTAAAGGGTCAGGCCCGCGATGTGGCTCTTCTCAGGGTGAAACTGCGTGGCGAAGATATTGCCACGGGCCACCGCGGCAGCGAAAGTCACGCCGTGAGTGGTGGTGGCCGCCACGAAGGGTGCGTCGGCCGGCTGCACGCAGTAGCTGTGCACGAAATAGAAGCGCGTGTCCTGGGGGATCCCCTTCCACAAAGGGTGTCCGCCACGCTGGTGCACCTGATTCCAGCCCATGTGCGGGACCTTCAGGCTGGCGCCGCTGTCCGGGTCGCGCAGGGCGGCGCCGAAATACTCGACACGACCGGGGAACAGGCCCAGACAGGGGGTGCCTTCGTTCTCCGCGCTCCACTCCATGAGCGCCTGCATGCCCACGCACACGCCCAGGAAGGGCTTGGTTCGCACCACTTCACGCACCAGCTCGTCGAGCTCAAGCCGGTGCAACTCGGCCATGCAGTCACGGATGGCGCCTACACCCGGTAGTACGACCCGGTCGGCACGGCGGATGGTGTCAGGATCATGGGTGACCAGGACCTGGTCGCCGCAGCCGGTGTGTTCAAGGGCCTTGGCCACCGAATGCAGGTTGCCCATGCCATAGTCGATGACAGCGACGGAGCTCATGGAAGAAGGACCGCGAAGGTGATGGGTTTCAGAGGGTGCCCTTGGTGGAGGGGGTGATGCCCGCCATGCGTGCGTCCGGCTCCAAGGCCATGCGCAGTGCGCGGCCAAAGGCCTTGAAAATCGTTTCCGCCACGTGGTGGGCATTGCGTCCGCGCAGGGCGTCTACATGCAGGGTCACCTGGGCATGGTTCACGAAGCCCTGGAAGAATTCCTGCAGCAGGTCCACGTCGAATTCGCCGATGTGTGCGCGCGGGAACTCGGCATGGAATTCCAGCCCAGGCCGGCCCGAAAGGTCGATGACCACGCGGGACAGGGCCTCGTCCAGGGGCGCATAGGCATGGCCATAGCGACGAATGCCTTTCTTGTCGCCGACGGCCTGGGCCAGGGCCTGCCCCAGGGTGATGCCGATATCCTCGACCGTATGGTGGGCATCGATGTGCAGGTCGCCCTCGGCGCTCACGTGGAGATCCACCAGGCCATGCCGTGCCACCTGATCGAGCATGTGCTCCAGGAAGGGGACCCCCGTGGCCAGTTCCGAACGGCCGCTGCCGTCCAGGTCCAGGCTGACCTCGACCCGGGTTTCCAGGGTATTACGGGCTACGGTGGCCCTGCGTGCTGCCATGGCGGTTCCTCACGCCCCACGGCGGGGCGAATGCGCCGCTAGGATACCTGATCCTGCGGGTTCTGTTGAACATAGTCTTGCAAGTGCCCGAAACATATAAGAGGATCGGCAGTCCCTACTAGGCGGACGGGACCCTGATGGGAGGCGAAGACCTCAGCAAAGTGATCTCGCTGACGCAGATCAAGGTTGCATGCAAGGACTGCAACCTTTTTCAGCTCTGCCTGCCCGTGGGGATCGACGAAGCAGACCTCGAGCAGTTGGACCGCATCATCCGCCGCAAGCGGCCGGTACGCCGCGGCGAGCACCTGTTCCAGGTGGGTGACCGGTTCGAGGCCATCTACGCGGTCCGCTCCGGCTCCATCAAGACCTACTCCCCCACCGAAGACGGCCACGAGCAAGTCATCGGATTTCATTTACCGGGTGAACTGCTTGGTCTTGCCGCCATCACGGCTGAATCCCATCCCTGTGCGGCCAAGGCCCTCGAGACCTCCAGCGTCTGCGAGATCCCCTTCGATGAATTGGAAGTGCTGAGCGAGCGCATTCCAAGCCTGCAGCATCAACTGCTCAAGGTCATGAGCAAGGAAATTCTTCATGATCAATCTTTGCTCATGCTGCTGGGCAAAAAGAGTGCGGAGGAACGCCTGGCCGCCTTACTGATCAGTCTCTCCGATCGTTACAGACAGCGCGGTTTTTCGGTATCGGAGTTTCATCTGAGCATGTCGCGCAATGACATCGGCAATTACCTCGGGCTCGCGGTTGAAACGGTCAGCCGCTTGTTCACGCGCTTCCAGGACGAAGGCCTGCTCAGCGTACAGCGCAAATACATCCGCATCCTCGATTTGCCACGCCTGCGGGCGCTCGCGACAAATATTTGTCAAAACGATCCGCGAGCTACTTCACAGGCCTGACAACTAAGACAAATGCTTATTTCCACAGCGAGCGAAATGGCATATTCGTTGACGGGCATCGAGATTTTCCCGAACTAACGGCTGGCTAACATGCAGCCGTGCGTCGGGGAAAGCGATTTCACGACGCAACGAAGGTGCCGCTGCATGCCAAAACCCCATCGCGTTGTATACCCCCCGCGTCAGGCATCGCGCTTTTTCCTGGTTTCCCATTCCCACGTTTTTCCAACCAACGCCACGTCCTTCTTTTGCGCAAGGATCATGAGGTGCTGGCGATTCGGAATACCCGTCAACGATACTCAGACTTTCGATAAACTCGATCAAAAAATAAGGGGTATGCCGCTACCTAAACGGTGGTACAGGGGGTAGGATCCGGGCACTGCTCGGAAATGGGGTTTGCCGCCGAGATCTACAACCCCGATCGAGGCGGGAGCAGCTGGCAAGTAACTTTTGGCAATAGAGAGGAGAACTACTCGTGGAAGCACAAGTAGAAAACAAATACGACTTTGACGTCGTCAGATGGTTTACCGTCGCGGCGATCGTCTATCTGGTCGTAGGCACCCTGGTGGGTGTGTACGTCGCATCCGAGTTGGCCTGGCCGTTCCTCAATTTTGATATGGCGGAACTGTCCTTCGGCCGTCTGCGTCCGCTGCATACCAATGCAGTGATCTTTGCCTTCGGTGGTTGTGCCCTGATGGCCACGGCGTTCTACTCCGTGCAGCGTACCTGCGGTGTGCGTCTGTGGAGCAGCGCCATGGCCAGGTTCACCTTCTGGGGTTGGAACCTCATCATCGTGCTGGCCGTGATCACCCTGCCCCTGGGTCTGACCCAGGCCAAGGAATACGCCGAGCTCGAGTGGTGGATCGACATCATGATCGCCGTCGTGTGGCTGTCCTACGCGTTCAACTTCGTGATGACCGTGGCCAACCGCAAGACCTCGCACATCTACGTGTCGAACTGGTTCTTCATGGGCATGATGGTGATGATCACCTACCTGCACGTGGTGAACAGCCTCGCCAT
>JBAYQE010000002.1:0-79375 GCA_041677345.1 Thiohalomonadaceae bacterium | reverse complement strand
TTGCTGCACCACTTCCTTGTAACGGTCGAAACGCTTGGTCTGGTAGAACGGGCCCTCGTCGTATTCAAGCCCGAGCCAGGTCATGCCCTCCAGGATGGCGTTCACCGATTCCGGTGTGGAACGCTCCAGGTCCGTGTCCTCGATGCGCAGCACGAACACGCCGCCATGGTGGCGCGCATAGAGGTAGGAAAACAGCGCCGTGCGGGCGCCGCCGATGTGCAGATAGCCGGTGGGGCTGGGGGCAAAACGGGTTCTTATGGTCATTGGTTCGTCCGAATCACACCGGCCTCATTTCTGGCCGGAACCTTCATAGGGAAAGCGTATATGGCCGTAGCGCACCACGAGCACCGCCAGCCCGAGCAGTACGATGCCGGCAGCGATGGCAAGGATCTTCTCTGTGCTGAGATGCGTCATATCCAGAATCAGATGCCGCGCCAGAGCCACTATGGCAATGTACAACGGCATACGCACCGGCAGATGGCCCGCCTGCCAATAGGCGTGCACCATGGCCACCACTTCAAGATAGATGAACAGCAACAGCAGGTCGGCAAGCCGCACCGTGCCGTGGCCGATCATGGCCCACACCTCCTGGCCGCCCGCGATGAGCGTGGCCACCAGGATGATGAACAGGCCGATGTCCTCCACGAACTCGACCGCGCGCTTGCCGCCGGCGCGCAACTTCAGGTCCAACATGTGAAAACCCTGGCATACGGAAGGGCCGCATTATAGCCGCCCCTTCGGGCCGTGGGGGTACACAAGAAGTATTGACGAAGCCGATCGGCATCGCTAATATGCGCGGCCTCCGAGGGGCGATTGCCTCGCGGCCAAAAGGCCACGAAAATCACCTTCTTGGGCGCGTAGCTCAGCGGGAGAGCACATCCTTCACACGGATGGGGTCACAGGTTCAATCCCTGTCGCGCCCACCAAATACCGCAAGAAAAACAAAGGGCTGGCAACATGTGTTGCCGGCCTTTCTTGTTTTGGACCACCTGCCCGCGGCGACTCGCCCGAGATCCCCGGGTGGCCCTCCGAAAGGCGAGCGCTGGATGCAGGTGCGTGCAGACCAGACACCTCTCTGCTTCCTGGTATCTGTGGCGCACGGATGGAACCGCTTCGATGAGCGTGGCAGCCGGTACTCCGGGTCTCCCCGTCATCGCGACTCTCGCCGTAGGGCGATGCCAACACTGGTATAGGGATAGCCGTGGAAGCGACGCATGATGTCGCGGGTTGCAGGCCAGTTGACCGCCAAATCCACATCACCGTCCACGCGGAAGCCCTCGGCACGGAGAAAATATTTTCTCAGTAATGCCTCGTCGAAGAATCCCCAGTCCACCGGAAAGCGCTCGCCCGGACCCTCGTACCACAACGTGGCATCGGCCCGCTCGTAGTAGTCGGTGGTGAGCAGGAGCTGCCCGCCCGGCTTGAGCACGCGGCGCAGTTCCCCCAGGGCCTGCGGCACCCAGTCGTGGCCCAGGTGCTCGATGACCGAGATGCAGAACACGGCGTCGAAGCTGGCGTCGGCCCAGGGCAGCCGGCACAGGTCGCCCGCCACGTACTCCACTGCAAGCCCATGCAGCTCGTCCAGACCGAACGGTGGTTGCAGGTCGATGGCACTCACACGGAAGCCCTGATCGGCGAGATAGATGGGGAAGATGGAGGCTCCGCAACCGGCATCCAGCACACGGGCGTGCGCAGCCAACTGCGCCCGCTCCAACGCCCAGGGATACTCCCAATACTTGCTCGGATGCAGGTACGAAATATGTTCCCGCGCCAGCAGCGTTTCCATGCGCGCAAGCGGACCCTGGAATCCGGGCGAATCGATCTCCGCCAGATTCAGTACGCGGTTGGGGGCTGCCATGTACGATCTCCGCGAATGATCTTGCCGACGGCTGCGAGTACCTGATCGACGGTGATGCGCGCAATGCAGCCCGGTGCGCCCTCCTCGCAGGTCCCACGTATCACACAATCCGTGGGGCCGAATTCAATTTCCTTGCGGCAGCTCGGCGCGGGCATCCCTCCCACGGCGAACGCGCCCGGTGGAGCGTAGATGGTCGGGCTGGTGGGGCCGAACACGGGCACCACCGGGCAACCCACGGCAGCCGCCAGGTGCATCAGGCCCGTGTCGTTGCACACCAGCAGCCGACAGTTTTCGAGGATTGCGGTGGTGACGCGCAGGTGTTGCGGCGTGAGCCACACGGCATGTTCCGACAACAGCGTCTTTTCTGCGGCGGTTTCTTCGGGTGCACCCAGGGCGAGCACGGCATATCCGGCGTCCGACAGAAATTCGGCCACGGCCGCGAAGCGCTGCACGGACCAGCGTTTCAGGGGCGACGAGGCGGCGGTGGCCACGGCCGCCAGCGGGCGGCTACCGGTGTGCACTGCAAATAACACGGCCTGCGCCGCAGCCCGCTCCTGTACGGTGAGGGCGAGCGCGGGGCGTGCTTCTGCGGGGATGTGGATCCCCCAGCCGTCGCCCACGGAACGCCGCACCGCCTCATAGCCGTGCAGGCCCAGGGCCAACGCACGACTTTGCAACTCGCGTGACACGTCGTACATGCAGGGCGCGCCCTCGCGCCATATGGTGGCGGCGATCCCGAACACTGCATGGGAGGGATCGAGCACTGCATCGAAGCGCTGCGCGCGATACCAGTCGGCAAAGGCGGTGTTGCTGAACTCCGTGCCGGGATCGGCCCATTCACGGTAACCGAAGGACTGGGCAGTCACCAGGGCATCGAGCCAGCCTTCGCCCTGCAGGAGTTCGATGGCGGGATGGGCACCCAGGCCGGTGATGCGCGCCTGTGGCCGGGCCGCGCGCAGCGCCTTGATGGCCGGAAGTTCCATCACCAGGTCGCCGATGCCATAGCGCAGGCACAGCAAGATGTTGGTCGCGGTTTCCAGTTTCAATGGGCACCTCGCGGGTTAACGCTAGATGCGCCGGTGCGCCGGGGCAAGTGGCTTCGGTGTCTTGAGTAGACCGTTCGTTGGGCTTTGCTTATGGCGGATGTGTGATGTTGCGGTCGTCACGTAGCTTCGCGACGTGACCTACGGCATGCCTCACCCGTCGATGGCATGTCACCGTCGTAGGTCACGTTGGCGCGCAGCGCCTACGTGACGTGCACGCTGGAGGATTCCGCAACCGTCTGCGGCACGAATGACCGCAGCGATTCAGGAAGAAAAGAACTTCTTCTTCTCCGTGGCCTCCGTGGTTGATCCTTCTTCCGGGAATCACTCGTGCGGGCGTTCCGGCTCGGCGCCGGGTTGGGCAAGCGGCATCACCAACACCTTGTCGATGCGGTTGCCGTCCATATCCACCACCTCAAACCGGAAGCCGGCCCACTCCACATATTCGCCGGCGGTGGGGACGTGCGCCATGAGGCTCAACAGGAATCCGGCCACGGTATGGAAATCGCCCTCATCGGGCAGTGACTTCAGGCCGAGAATGTCCTTCATGTGTTCACTGGCGAGACCGCCGTCCATGAGCCAGGAGCCATCCTCGCGATGCACTACGTCCTCCTCGGCCGTTTCCCCCTCCTCTGCGAGTGTCCCCACAATGGCCTCAAGCACGTCCGTGGCCGTAACCAGACCCTGGATGGTGCCGTATTCATCGATGACGATGGCCAGGTGGATGGGTGAGCGCTTGAGCAGTTCCACCAACTGCAACACATCCGCGCTCTCTGGCACGATGAGGGGATCGCGTACCACGGAGGCGAGTTCCGCTGCCGGATCCGCAAGGCGTGCGCTCAGCACATCCTTGGCGGCGACCGTCCCCACCAGATCATCCAGGTCACCGCGCGCGGCTGGAAAGTGCGCGTGGCCGCTCTCGCGGATGCGTGTCAGGGTCGTCGCGAGGTCATCTTCCAGGTCGAGCCAGACGATGTCCGGCCGTGGCGTCATGATGGCCTGCACCGACATTTCACCCAGGCGCATGACGCTGGCGATCATCTGCCGTTCTGCATGCTCTACCACGCCCGCCTCGGTAGCCTCGGCGATGAGCATCTTGATTTCGTCTTCCGTGATGGTTGGCCTGCGTTCGGTCCGTCCAAACGGGCGCATGACCACGCGCGTGGAGGCATCGAGCACGTGCACCAGGGGTGAGGCGACGGTGGCGACAAGCCGCATGGGCAGCGCCACCCATGCGGCAATACGCTCGGCATGGGTCAGCGCCACCTGCTTGGGAACCAGTTCGCCGATGACGAGTGAGGCATAGGTGATTACCGCGACTACCAACGCAAAGGCGACGGCCTCGGCATGCGCCGCCAACCAAGGTATGGCGGCCAGTTTTGCGCCCAACGGCTCTGCGAGACTCGCGCCACCGTACGCGCCTGCCAGGATGCCTACCAGAGTGATGCCAATCTGTACGGAAGAGAGAAAGCGGCCGGAGTTATCGAGCAAACCGAGTGCGGCACGCGCGCCACGGCTGCCTTCATCGGCCATGGCCTGCAGGCGTGCCCGGCGTGATGAGATCACCGCCAGTTCCGCCATGGCGAAAAAGCCATTCAGAAGAATCAACACGGCGACGATGAGGAGCTCAAAAAGGGGCATGCGACAACGACGACCGATGGGGATTCACGAGCGCGGGCTGTGCCCCGTCACGGCGAGGTATTCCTCGGCATTCCAGGTGTCCACGCAGGAGGGATTGTCAGGATCCGGCTCACACACGTACATCTCGTGTCCGGGCTGTGAAACCACGCGCATGCCTGACGAACGCAACATGGCGAGTACGGCGGCGTGGTTGGGCGCCCACCAGTTGGTGGGGTCGTTGGCGAGCCGCTGCTCAATGAAAGCCATGCGGGGCCAGCCGTCGGCCGTGAGCAGTTCACGACCTTCGAAGGTAATGTCTTCCACGGGCGGGGCCACGTGCATGCCTGGCATGGTCAGTGTCTGGAACACCATCATGCGTCCAACACGTCGCGTGACGATATCGAGCCCCAGCATCGGGTAACGCAGGTGATAGAAGACACCAAGGAACAGCACCAGATCAAAGCGGGTATCCCACCGCGCCAAATCGTACACCTGCATACGATGCAGTTCAATGTTGGCCAGTAGGCCGAATTTCTCCGCTGCCCAGCGTGCCTGCCCGAGATAATGGGCGTTCACGTCGATGGCTGTCACCTCAGCGCCGCGCCGCGCCAGTTCGATGCTGTAAAACCCCGCATTGCAGCCAATATCCAGCACGCGCCAGCTGTCCATTTTTTCGGGCAACAACGGTGCGATTTCCTGCCATTTGTATAAGGGGAAATCACCGAGAAAATGATCAGGTGCGGTCTGGCGTCCGTCGGGCAGGTGCAGATTGTGAAACCACGGTCCCAGGGCGCGGATATCGTCGTCCAGACGGATGTCGTCCATGCGCGCCTCCTTCAGCCGGGGGGCGTGTGGCCGGTATGATTGAGACAGCGCAGGCAGACACCGTGATCATCCACGGCAAGGGTACTCACCGAACCCAGGTCCACATGGATGTTCTGCAGCAGGTCGAGCGGGATGCCCGTGTAATAGGCAATGGCCAGACGGATGGGATCACCGTGACTGACGATGACCAGCTTGGCCTCGGGCCAGTCCTGACGCAGGCGCTCCAGGGCCGTGACCATACGTGCCTGCACCTCGATCATCATTTCACCGCCGGGAACGCGGGTGATGCTGCGCACCCGGTTGAAACGTCGCCAGCGCGTGTCACTGTCGAGTTCGGTGAAGCTCCGACCGGTCCAGTTGCCGAAGGCAATTTCGTTGAGTTCCGGCACGATCTCCACGTCGAGTCCAAGCCGTGTGGCGATAAAACCGGCGGTCTCACGCGTGCGCTCCAGTGGGCTCGAGTACACATGCGTGACACCCAGATCAGCGAGCCGTGCAGCGACCGCGCGCGCCTGCGCGCGACCGCGCCCGTTCAAGTAGATACCGTCACGTCGGCCGGAGATGCCGTGGCCCACACTGTCGTTGTCACCGTGGCGCACTAGATAAAACACCGTCACGGCCGTTCTCCTGCGGCGCGTGCCGACGAAGCCGGCACATAGCGCTCGAGCACCTCGTCGGTGAATTGGGCGAATTCTTCCAGCACCACCGGGGGACTGGTATGGTGCGGACGCCGCCCGCGCGAAGGTGGCGTAAAGCACAGGGTGACGGTGAGATCGAACTCCTCCAGGGCCGCCATCTGCCGATCGAACCAGCGCAGTGCGTCCGGTCGATGCCAGTCGGCCCAGGAAATACCGGTGCGCAGGCGCTTTATGCCCAAACGCCGCAGCCAGCGCACGCCTTCGTCGAGGCGATGATCCTCGTAGTGGAACCACTGGCAGATACCGAGCCGAGCATCGAAGTGCTCCATGGCCGGTTTGGGCGTGCCGTCGGCACGCACCAGCCCCATGTAGAAGTGACGGTAATAGGCCGAGCCCTCGCTCTCCCTATGGCGCGTGGTGGCCTCCCACGCGGGTGGCAGGTCGAACAGGCTGTACCAGTAGATACGGTCGACACGCCCCAGCAACAGTTCCGTGGTCCGCTCGAGGCCGAACACCTGCACCTCGTCCGCGCCGAAACTCGACACGCCCACTTCCGTCACCCACACCGGCAGGCCGCACGCACCCTCGATCTCCGCCACCTTGGTGGGCCACTCATCCAGGCGCCAGTGATTCCAATCGAGTGGAAAACCGTGCACCGCCACCGCGTCCATGTCGGCCAGCACACCATGGCCACCGAGCAGTTTGATGAAGTCGCTGTCGATGGGTGAGATGCCGCCCAGCACCCGGGTGATCCATGGCCGACGTCTGCCCACCAATTGCGCCGCCATACACGTCATGGCGGCGAAGTCGCACCAATCCGGGTCCATCTGGAAATCCCAGTGGGACAGATTGTTCGGCTCGTTCCAGAACTTGATGGCTTCGATCACGGCGCCCTATTCCTCGGCGGCGTCATCGACCTCGGCGCCGAGAAAGGCATCCAGCAGGCGCCGCGCGTCATGATCGGTGTACTGGCGCGGCGGATGCTTGCAGAAATAGGCCGACGGCCCACTGAGCACCCCCCCCTCGCCCCGCTCCAGAGCGAGCTTGGCACAGCGGATGGCATCAATGGCCACGCCTGCGGAATTGGGTGAGTCCTCCACCGAAAGCCGCAGGTCGAGCGTGATGGGGACCTCGCCGAACAAGCGGCCCTCCATGCGGATGAAGCACACCTTGTTGTCCTTCTGCCAGGGCACCCAGTCACTGGGGCCTACGTGGATGGCCTCATCGGCCAGGCGTGTGCCCGTCACCGCCTGCACCGCCTCGGTTTTGGACGTTTTTTTCGAGCGCAGCCGACGCCGGTCGAGCATGTTGAGAAAATCGGTGTTTCCGCCGGTATTGAGTTGATAGGTACGGTCCAGGCTGGCACCACGCTGCCGAAACAGGTCGGCCAAAGCACGGTGCACGATGGTGGCGCCCACCTGGGATTTGATGTCGTCGCCGATGAGCGGCAGGTTTTGTTCGCGAAAACGCTGTGCCCATGCCGGATCGCTGGCCACGAACACCGGGATGTTGTTTACGAAGGCCGCGCCGGCGCGCAGGGCGCACTCCGCGTAGAAGCGCGTAGCCTGTTCACTGCCCACGGGGAGGTAATTCAGCACTACTTCCGTGCGCGTCTCGCGCAGTTGTTTCACGACATCGCTGGCCTCCGATTCGCGCAGGTTCGCAGGCAAGAACGAAACGGTTTCGGGATACTCCTTCATGTGCGCCGGGAAACCATCGAGCACACGGCCCATCATCACCTTCACCCCCAACGGGGGAAGGCCCGGCATGAAACGTGCCGTGCAGTTGGGTTCCGCAAAAACCGCCTCGGCAAGATCAAGGCCCACCTTGCGCCGATCGATATCGAAGGCCGCCACCACCTGGATGTCGCCCGGGCCGTAACCGCCGATGCTGGCATGCATAAGTCCGACTGAGCCGGGATGCGAACGATAATAGTGGATACCCTGCACGAGTGAACTCGCGCAGTTTCCAACGCCGAGCACGGCAATCCTGATGGGTTCCATACCACCGTCCCTGTGGTCTCCCTGACTTAGCCTAGCAGCCCGCTGTCAAACAGCCGCTTTCCTGAGGAAGCATCTATGCCAGCGGCGGCAACCATGCATCGACGAGTAACACCAGGAATAGGCCGGCAAGATAGATGATGGAATAGCGGAACGTCGCCATGGCATGGTCATCGCCGTGGGTACGCAACAGACGCCAGGCGTGGCAGAGAAAGCCGAGACCCAGCACCACCGCGCCGGCCAGATAGATCATCCCCTGAAAGCCGAGCCCGAAAGGCAGCAGGCTCACGGCGAACAACATGACCGCGTAGATCAGGATCTGCTGCTTCGTGAAGGCGATCCCGTAGGTAACGGGCTGCATGGGCAGGCCGGCACGCGCATAGTCCTCCCGACGATGGATGGCCAGCGCCCAGAAATGGGGTGGCGTCCAGGTGAAGACGATAAGAAACAACAACAGTGCCTCGGCCCCCAGTCCGCCGGTGATGGCACACCAACCGAGGGCCGGCGGCGCCGCGCCGGCTACACCGCCCCACACGATGTTCTGGGGGGTGCGGCGTTTGAGATAGACGGTATACACCACGGCATAGCCGACCATGGATGCCAATGTCAGGGTAGCCGTAAGCAGGTCAGTGAAAGTGAGCAGCAGGGCCATCGCCGACAGTGCCAGCATGGCGCCGAGTGCAAGCGCATGCAGGGTGTCCACGTGGCCGCTGGGCAGTGGGCGTCGTTGCGTGCGTTCCATGACGGCATCCGTACGCACCTCCGCCGCATGGTTGAATACCGCGCCCGCGGCTGCGGCGAGCGAAATCCCCACCAGCCCCGCGGCGAATCGTCCCCATGGCACGGGCCCGTCACCCACGGCAAGCAGCATGCCCACCAGGGCGGTGAAAGCGATGAGTACCACCACCTTTGGCTTAGTGAGTTCCAGATAATGCTGCCACGCATGCGTACGCATCCCGGCGGCGGTAACCTCAGTGCTTGCCATCGCTCCTCCAGTTCTGCGAAACCCGCAGCAGGCGTTCCAGGTCATCCAGCAAGTCAAACGGTGAAAAGCCGCTCGCGTAGCGCAGCACGGCATTACCCATGGGATCGATGACCACCAGCACCGTACCGTCGGTGAGCGCGGCCGCCAGACCCGCACACGGACCCTCGGCCTGTAGCGGTGCGCAGGACAAGGGCTGCACACGCCGTGCATTCACACCCAGGGCACGCCGCACCCGTCGCAACAGTCGCAACGTATCGGCACAATCAGCCATGCATCCTTCCGTGGCGGGCACCGCCAGGACCCAGTCGGGCCCTCCACCCACCTGCACCGGCGGATTGATGAGCTCGCCGTGATTTCCACCCGCGGGTTGCCATTCGGGCTGGAATGCCAGCGTCCAGGCGGCGCACAACGGCAAGGCAAACACGATGAGCACCCAATAGAGCGGCGCGTAACGCATGTCAGCGATTCCTGAACAGGGCCAGCGCGGCCACGATGGCCACCAGGGCGAACACAAACCACTGCACGGCGTAGCCGACATGCATGGCGCTTTTCAACGGAGGCAAGGGCGGCGGCTTGGCATGCAGCACCAGCGGCGCCAGCTCGATGTTCAGTTCCCGTGCAAGGGCGCGCGGATCGAGGAAGGGGCGCACGAATCCGCTGGGCTCACCCATGCGCAGTGGCGGTCGGTACACCGGTACCAGGACCCCCTCTACACGTACCCTGCCCGCTGGCGCGGCACCCTCCGCCACGGGTGTGAAACCGCGCTCCACCAGGATATGGCGCCCACCCGTGTGCAACACGGCCACGGCACCGTAGCCGCTGCGCCCCATGTCGCTCCTCCCTTGCAGGAAATACTGGACGGGCATGAATTCACCTTCACCATGGGCTCGACGGTAGGCATGCCGTGCAGTGACCTGTTCGCGCTGCAAATCGAGTAACGGCGCTGCCAAGGCCGCACGCGCTGAAGCCAAGCGGGCATCCTGGGCTTCGGCGCGCGCCAACTGCCATACGCCAAGCGCGACAAACAACCCGCACGCACCGAGCAGCCCAATGGCGGCGGCGAGCCGGCCACGCTCACCTATGCTTGCTTTACCTGCCTTCATGCCCAGGAGTTCGTGTGGAGTCCGCGTTTCGCGTCCTGCTCGTGGTCGTGCTCGTGCTCGTCGTGCTGTCGCTCGCCGAGGCGATGTGGTATCTCGCCCGTGACAGCGGCAACGTGGAGAAACGGCGCGTCGCGCGGGCCCTCACCGCCCGTATCGTTCTATCCCTGTTCCTGTTCGCCCTGCTCATGACCGGGGCCGGTATCGGCTTGCTCAACCCCGATTGAACGGCGGTCGCACGTTTTCAGCATAGAACCCGACAACGAACAAACAACATGATGGCTGTCTTCCGCGGCTTTACACCGGGACCCGTGTCGCTCCGCGCACTGCTGATCTGCGGCGCACCGTTACGCTCCCTACAACCAATACACGAACACGAATAGCCCGAGCCACACCACATCCACGAAGTGCCAGTACCAGGCCACGGCCTCGAAGGCAAAATGGTTCTTGGGCGTGAAATGGCCGCGCAGGCTGCGCGCGAGAATGGAAAGCAACATGATGGCACCCATGGTCACATGGAAGCCGTGGAAGCCGGTGAGCATGTAGAAGGTGGAGCCGTATACACCCGAACGCAAGGTGAGGTTCAGGTGTTGGTAGGCCTCACGATATTCCCAGGCTTGCAACACCACGAAGGTGAGACCCAGGGCCACCGTGGCGACCAGTCCCCAGATCAATTGCGATCGTCTTTCCAGCTTCAGGCCCCAGTGCGCCCAGGTGATGGTGGCCCCGCTGCTGAGCAGGATCAGCGTATTCAGCGCAGGAATGCCCATGGCCTCCATGGGCGTGAACTTGCCGCCCACTTCGCCCGGGCCGCTGGTGGGCCACTGTGCGTCGTAATCCGGATAAAGCAGTTGGTTGGTTGTGCCCAGGTAACCGGCACCACCGAGCCAATCCAGGGAGATGTTGCGCAGATAGTAGAGTGACCCGAAGAAGGCCAGGAAGAAGAACACCTCCGACGCGATGAACCAAAACATACCTTGGCGAAAAGACCGGTCCACGCGCGGGTTGTAATAGCCGGACAGGCTCTCCCGTGCCACATCACCGAACCAGCCGAACAACAGGACCGCAAACATGAGCAACCCTGCCGCAACAAAATAGAATCCTGCGGGAATATCGTTGATACCGAGCGCGATACCCGCCAGGATGCCGAACACCGAGGTGGTCGCCACCAGCGGCCAGTGGCTTGGCCCGGGGATGTAATACCCATCCTGTGCTCGGCTCATGCTGTCGTCCTCGCTTACTCGGACAGGCCCAAGAAGGCGTACGAGATAGTGAGCGTGTCGATGCCTTCGGGTAGCTCCGGATCCACCACGAACCGCAGCGGCATGTCACGCGACTCGCCACCTTGCAGGGTCTGGCGATCGAAACAGAAGCATTCGATCTTGGCAAAGTGCCGGGTGGCCTGCCACGGCGTCACGCTGGGCACGGCCTGTGCGGTGATGGTGCGGCTGGTGAGGTTGCGCACCCGATAGCTCACTTCGTGGGTCTGCCCCAGGTGCACCGTACGGGCTGCTTCCACAGGCTCGAACGCCCAGGGCAGCGTTGCGTGCACCGTCGCATCGAAGCGCACCGTTACGCTGCGGTCCGAAACCGGGCCAGGCGCGCCGGTACTGAGCTGAACGGCACCTGCCCGTTGCAGCCCGGCGGCTTCGCACACCCAGCCGTAGAGCGGCACCAGCGCAAAGCCGAAGCCGAACATGCCCAGAGCAATCACGGCCAGCCTGAGACCTGCCCGCCGCACGTTCATGAGATGGCCTCGGCGATGCGCATCCAGAAACCCGCCGAAAGCACTCCGATGATCACCGCGGACAGGCCGAGTCCCCAGGCAAGGCGGCGATTGCGACGGCGCAGCTTTGTATCCATCACGCAATCTCCGGCGCCTTGGTCCAGCTATGGAACGGTGGCGGCGACGGCTGCTGCCATTCCAATCCCTTCGCCCCCTCCCACACCTGATCCGTGGCGGCTACGCCGCCACGCACCGTTTTCACCACGATGTACAGCAAGAGCAGGTGCGATAGGCCGAACACGAAGGCGCCGATGCTCGAGATCATGTTGAACTCGGCGAACATGGCGTTGTAGTCGGCTATGCGACGCGGCATGCCCGCGAGTCCGAGAAAGTGCTGCGGAAAGAACGTCACGTTGAAGCCGATGACGTTGAACCAGAAGAACAGCTTGCCCAGACGCTCGTCGTACATGTGGCCGGTCCACTTGGGCAGCCAGTAGAACACGCCCGCATAGAGGCCGAACAGCGCGCCGGGCAGCAGCACGTAGTGGAAGTGCGCCACCACGAACATGCTGTCGTGGTACTGCATGTCGGCGGGCACCACGGCCAGCATGATCCCGGAGAGGCCGCCGAAGGTGAACATGATGAGGATGCCCACCGCGAACAGCATGGGAGTCTCGAAGGTCATGGCGCCGCGCCACATGGTGGCGATGTAGCTGAAGACGATGAGACCCACCGGGATCGAGATCAGGATGGTGCCGACCATGAAATAGGTGACCGCGGCCATGGACATGCCGATGGTGTACTGGTGGTGTGCCCACACCAGCATGCCGATGGCGGCGATGCCCAGCATGGCGCCCACGATCACCTTGTAGCCGAACAGCGGCTTGCGGGCGAAGGTGGGGATCACGTGAGCCAGGATGCCGAACGCCGGCAGCAGCAGGATGTACACCTCGGGGTGTCCGAAGAACCAGAACAGGTGCTGGAACAACACCGGATCGCCACCGCCTGCCGCCGTGAAGAAGGTGGTGCCGAAGTGGCGATCGAACAGCAACATGGTAATGCCGCCCGCAAGCACCGGGATCACGAGGATCAGCAGGAAGGCGGTCACCAGCCAGGCCCAGCAGAAGATGGGCATCTTCATGAGGGTCATGCCGGGCGCGCGCATGTTGAGCAGGGTGACGATGATGTTGATGGACGCCAGCACCGAGGAGATACCCAGCAGGTGCAGGGAGAAGACCAGGAAATCCATGGACATGCCGACCTGCAGCGACAACGGCGGATAGAGCGTCCAGCCCGTGTTGATCTGGCTGCCGCCGCCGGGGAAGAACGGCACTACGAACGACAGGAACATGAGCAGCGCCGCGGCGGGCAACAACCAGAAACTCAGGTTGTTCATGCGCGGCAAGGCCATGTCGGGTGCACCGATCATGAGCGGGATCATCCAGTTGGCCATGCCCGCCGCCGCCGGCATAACGGCGCCGAAGATCATGATGAGCGCGTGGTTGGTGATGAGGTTGTTGTAGAGGTCGGGGTCCACCAATTGCAGGCCCGGCATGAACAGCTCCGCGCGTACCACCATCGCGCTGGCCCCGCCCAGGAACAGCATGGTCATGGCGAAGGTCAGATACAGCGTGCCGATGTCCTTGTGGTTGGTGGAAAACAGCCAACGCTGCCAGCCGCGCGGACGATCGTGGTGATAGTCCCGTTCGAGGACGATGGCGGTGGTGCTCATGGAACAGGCTCCCAGTGTCGAGGCTCCTCGGGCGAGCCGCTGAAAACGCCATCCGGCGCAAACCAGGACACTAGCGTGCCGCCCGCACCATGGCGGGTTGGATGGATTCATCCATCTCGTTGAACACGGCGCGCTCATAGGTGACGATGGCGGCGATCTGTGCGTCGCTGAGGTGCGCAAACGACTGCATGGCCGTCCCGGGGACACCATGCAAGACACGCCGCAGGTGCTGTTCGAACGGCCCCTTCACGATGGCGCTGCCTTTGAGCGCCGGGAACGCTGGCGGCATGCCCTCGCCGCCCGGCTGGTGGCAGGCGGCGCAGTAGGTGTTGTATTCGGGCTGGCCGCGTGTCACGAGTTCGTCACGTGCCCACTGGCGATCGGCACTGTCCTGCGCGGCAAGCGCCGTGATGTGCGCCTTGCGCTCGGCCAGCCAGGCGTCGAAACGTTCCGGGCTCACCGCTTCCACGACCAGCGGCATGCGCGCGTGCCAGGTACCGCACAGCTCGGCACACTGACCGCGAAACACGCCCTCCTTCTCGATGGTGGTCCAGGTCTCGGTCACGTAGCCGGGAATGGCGTCCTTCTTGAAACCCAACTCGGGGACCCAAAAGGCATGCAGGACGTCAGCCGATGTGTGCAGAAAGCGGATAGGTGTGTGGGTGGGCAGCACCAGGCGATTGTCCACATCGCGCAGATACAGATTGCCCGCCTGGTCCTGCGGCGTAAAGCGGCTCTCCACCTTGACGCCATCCGCGAGATAATCGAATTCCCACCACCACTGATGGCCGGTTATCTTGACGTCCAGCATGTCGCCGTGGGGCACGTTCCACAGCGAGGCGAGTACACGTTTGGCGCTGCCGGCGATGGCGAAATCGACGCCGAGCACCAGGATGGGCACGGCGATCCACGACCAGCTGGCAAGGCGCGAGGTGTGGAAATGCTGGTCGGCCTGGTACCCGCGGTCCTTGCGGAAGGTCACCACGGAATACACCACGGCGGCGAGCACCACGATCATTAGCACGGTGGCCACGCTCAAGGTCATCATGTGGATATCGAATATCTGCTGCGCACCGACACTTGCCGGCGGCGGGAGGTTGAGTCCGAATGCCGCCTGTGCCGCTGGCGAAGCACTGAGCGTGGCCGCCGCAAGTGCGGCGACAGGCGTACCGCTGATCCGCATCATTTTTCCCTCGAACAGAAACGCGGACGTGCCGCGTCATCCCTTTCGCCAAGGGCTTCTGGTTTCAGCTTGGTTTTTGAAACATAGACCAGATTCACTGCTTTGGAAGCGGCTTATTACGTGCGCGATAGGCGCACAAACACCCTGCGTTGAAGCAGACCAGGCCGGTGAGCGCGCAGACCAAGGTACCGAATAGACTGGGTTCGAGCACCGAGGGGGCGGTCTCGCCGTAGAGCATCAGCGCGGCCGTGAACACCAGCCAGACGCCGAACCACTTCAAGGTCAATGCCATTCCACTGCGGCTACGGTCTTCCATGGCGGCTACCTCCGCAATGTCGTGCAAGGCAAATGTTGGTCAGTGCACTAGCAGCGTGGTCAAGAATTTCCCGAACGCAATCGTGCGAAATGTTTTTGTACCTCACGTATCAACGTTGGGAATACTCGCCATGCAGGGCATAACGGACCGGTAGGCCGCCAACACCGATGGAGAAGCGCCTGCAGCCCGGCTACTGTCAAAGGCAGGCGCCCATCTGCGCATCGCCACCATGTCCGCAGCTTCGAACCCATCGCCCCGCATCGAGGACCACGCCCTCATCGGCGATTGCCGCACGGCAGCACTGGTGACGCGGGACGGTGTGGTGAACTGGCTGTGCCTGCCGCAGTTCTCCGATCCCAGCGTGTTCGCCGCACTGCTCGACGAACAGGGCGGTCATTTCGCCATTACGCCCATAGGGCCATTCCGCAGCGAACGCCGCTATCTGGACGGCACCGCCGTGCTGGAGACGGTGTTCGAGACCGCGAGCGGTCGTGCGCGACTGCGTGATCTCATGCCCATCGCACGCGGCGGCGGTCATCTTGAACCCCAACGCGAACTGCTGCGGCTGTTGGAAGGCCTGGAAGGTGAGATGGAACTGGCGGTGGAATTCGTGCCACGGCCGGGGTACGGGCGCTGGCGCTTCCATCTGAACGAACGCCCCGGGATGGGATGGGTTTGCGCGTACCGCAGCGACGCCTTGTTGTTGTGCAGTGACATCGCACTGCACGCGGATGCTACGCACCGCCGTGTACACGGGCGCGTGCGGCTGCGTGGCGGGGTGCGTCATGTGCTGTCACTCTGTTATGCCGACGAGGACCCACTCATCCTGCCGGCGCTGGGGGAAGCTGCCGCGGAGCGTTGCGAGGTAACCGCCGAGTGGTGGCGTCGCTGGAGCGGGCGCTGTGTATACCGTGGCCCGCACGCGCCACTGGTGCACCGCAGCATGATCACGCTCAAACTCCTCACCCACACCCTGTCGGGAGCACTCATCGCCGCACCCACCACCTCGTTGCCTGAAAGTGAACAGGGCATGCGCAACTGGGATTATCGCTTCTGCTGGTTGCGCGATGCGGCGCGTACCATCGAGGCCTTCGAGAGCATGGGTTATCAGGATGAGGCCGCAGCCTTCATGGGCTGGCTCCTGCATGCGACCCGTCTTACGCGCCCGGAACTGCAGGTGGTCTACCACATCTTCGGAGAGTCACGACTGCAGGAGATGGAATTACCTCATCTCGCCGGCTACGGCGGCGCACGCCCCGTGCGCATCGGCAACGGCGCCTGGAATCAGTTGCAACTGGATGTCTACGGTGAGGTGGTACAGGCCGTCTGGTATTTCGCACACGCCGGCGGCGAACTGGGCCGCAGCGAGCGCTCAATCCTGCGTGCGTTCGGCGAGGTGGTGTGCAAGCGCTGGAACGAGCCGGATCAAGGCATCTGGGAGATCCGCGGGGAGCCGCGCCATCATACCTACTCCAAGCTCATGTGCTGGGTCGCCCTGCATTGCCTGCTGGCGCTGGAGCGCGAGGGACATATGCGGGTCCCCACGCAGCGCTTCGCCGCCCACGCCCACGCCATACGCAGCGCCATCGAGCAGCACGCCTACAACCCGGCGCTGCAGGCCTATACCGGCATGTTCGACAGCGACTGGCCCGACGCCAGCCTGCTGCTGATGCCACGGTACGGCTTCGAGACAGCAGACGCACCACGCCAGCGCACCACCTACGCCTTTCTCGAGCAACGCCTGGGTGCCGGCCCCCTCTTTTACCGCCATCCACCGGAAAGTGACGGCATGCCCGGGCGTGAAGGCACCTTCGCCGCCTGTGCCTTCTGGGCGGTGGATCACCTTGCCCGCGCCAATCGCCTGGAGCAGGCCCGGGCCCACTTCGACGCCCTCATGGCACTGGCGAACGATGTCGGGCTATTCGCTGAGGAATTCACCCCCGATGGCCGTGCCCTCGGCAACTTCCCACAGGCATTCACCCATGCGGCCGTGATCACCGCCGCGCTCGCCCTGCAGGAAGGCACGCAGGCGGGTTCCGGGCCAAGCTGAACGCAGGCGGCGGAACGCACGGAGGTTGCCATGGCCGTCATGGAGGTAATGCGGGGACTGGAGGCGCTGCTCCTGTGGGGCGGGCTCGCCACGGCGGTGTTGACCGTGGTGCTGTCAGGCAGCCAGGGCCTGGGACTCACGCGGCTCTCCCTGCCCTTCCTGGTGGGCACGTTCATCACCGGTGATCGATTTCGCGCCAGCGTGCTCGGCGCCGTGGTGTATTTCTTGGGTGGCTGGTTGTTCGCCTTCCTCTACTTCGCCGTATTCGCGCGCGTAGGCCACGGCGGGCTGGTGCCGGGGCTGGCACTCGGCACCATGCATGCACTGTTCCTGCTGGTATTCGTGCTGCCGTTGCTGCCCTATGTGCATCCCCGCATGGCGGCGGAATACGACGGGCCCGTCGGGCATCCACGGCTGGAACCACCCGGTTTCATGGGCCTGAACTACGGCCATCGCACCCCGTTGGCCACGGTGCTCGGCCATGCGCTGTACGGTGGTGTGCTGGGGATCTTCTATGGCACCTGAAGGAGGCCATATGAGGCATAAGGTGGTGGTCGTGACCGGTGGATCCGCCGGCGTGGGCCGTGCCGCCGCGGTGGAATTCGCACGCCGCGGCGCCGGCACCGTGGCCCTGCTCGCCCGTGGGCAGGCCGGATTGGAAAACGCGCGCAGTGAAGTGGAGGCCGCGGGTGCGAGGGCGCTGGTGTACCCCACTGACGTGGCCGACTGGCAGGCGGTGGACCAGGCGGCCACAGGCATCGAAGCTGAAGCAGGCCCCATCGATGTGTGGGTGAACGCCGCCATGGCCACCGTATTCTGCCCGGCAGACCGCATGGACCCGGCCGATTTCCGCCGCGCCACGGAGGCCACTTACCTGGGCAGTGTGCACGGCACCCTCGCCGCCCTGCACCGTATGAAACCGCGCGATCACGGCATCATCATCCAAGTGGGTTCGGCGCTCGCCTATCGCGGCATTCCGCTGCAATCGGCCTACTGCGGCGCCAAGTCCGCCCTGCGCGGCTTCGCCGACGCCTTGAATTCAGAGCTGCTGCACGAAGGTTCGCAGGTACGCCACTGCACGGTGCACCTCGCCGCCTTCAACACCCCCCAGTTCGACTGGTCGCGCTCCTGCATGGCGCGACGCGCGCAGCCGGTGCCACCGATTTACCAGCCCGAGGTCGCGGGGCGCGCCATCGCCTGGCTGGCGGACCATCCCCGACGGGAGATGTGGGTGGGGCTGCCCGCGGCCACTGCCATAGCCGCCGCCCGCCTGCTGCCCGCAGGGTGGCTCGATCGCCGCCTCGCGCGCAGCGGCTACAAGGACCAGCTGGCACATGAGCAGGAACTGCCCGGCCGCGCCGACAACCTGTACGCCCCCGTGGAGAACGACCACGGCAGTCACGGGCGTTTCGGTATTTGTGCCCGGCCGCGCAGCGCCCAGGCTTGGCTGACGCGGCGCAAGCTCGGTACATCGGCGATCTTCGCCGGGCTGGCGGCATATGCACTTGCACGGGGGAAGGGCAGAAAGCGGCTCAAGGGTGACTGAGCGAAAGCGGCATCCGCCATCACCGCACTGCCGCGGCCCCGCGGTGGGAGTGGGCTCCCGCGCGCGATTACCACAACGCTCGGTTAGGCGCCCCCGAAGGTGAAAAAGAACGTGGCACCCTCGCCTTCCCGGGCCTGCGCCCAGATCCGGCCGCCGTGTGAGCGGATGATGCGCGCGACGGTGGCCAGCCCGATTCCGGAACCGGGATACTCATGGCTGCCGTGCAGGCGCTGGAACAGGCCGTAGAGTTTGTCGGCAGAGGCCATGTCGAACCCGGCGCCGTTATCGCTCACGCTGTAGATGGTCTCGGTACCGCCGTCGACGCAAGCAAACCGGATCTCGGCCTGCGCGGCGTGGCTGGTGAACTTCCATGCATTACCCAACAGATTGGCCAGGAGAATGCCCGCCATGTCCTGGTCCATGTACGCGGACATGTTTTCGCCGCAGATGAAGTTCACGTTCCGTCCCGGCTGCTCGCGCCTGAGGTCTTCGATGATGTGAGCGGCGAGGGACGACATGTCCACGGTGCTGCGCGACAATTCCGAGCGCGACACTTGGTTGAGCTGCAGCAGCCCGGCCATGAGCTGATCGATGCGCGCACTCGCCTCGCGGATCCTCCCGATGTAGCCCATCGCCTCGGCCGGCAACTGGGGTGCAAACTCCTCCTCCAGCAGGGTGGCGTAGCCGTTGATGGCACGTAACGGCGTGGAGAGATCGTGCGATACGCAATAGGAGAAGGACTCCAGTTCACGTACCGCGCTCTCCAGGTCCGAGGTGCGCTCGGACACGCGTTGCTCCAATGCCTCGCGGATACGTTCGGCCTCGATGCGGCGCCGTTCCTTGTCGGTGACGTCCGCCAAGGTGAGGATGAGTCCTTCCACGCCGCCGGCGGCATCATGGATCGGCGACAAGGTCCAATCCCAGTAAGTCACCCCGCGTTCCGGCTGATGCGCATAGACGAACGGCTTGGCGGTGGCGCTGTAGGATTTGCCCGTGTTCACTACCGTGCGAAACAGGCGTTCGTTTTCTTCATCGGGATACAGCTCGAAATGGTTGCGCCCCAGCAGGGCCTCCTCGGGTCGGCCATCGGCGCGGCAGTAGGCCTTGTTGACCTGCAGCAGGGTGAAGTCGCGATCCATGACGGCGATGTGCACATGGATACTGTCGAACACCGCCGCAAGCACCGCATTCCCGTGTCCCCGGCAATCGTCTGCACCTTGCGGAGTGCACGCACAACGTCCATCACATCCTTCCCAGTACATGCGGATCTCTTTCATTGAATGGCAGCGCGGCAGCATACCTGAAATCGCGCTGTGCCGCCTCCGCTCAAGCGCCGAACGCGATCGTACGAGAACGGCCGCGCGCCTGGCCAACCTGCAGTTACATGACGCCTATAGTTCCGGTTATCAGCGATGCGACCGCAACGCCAGGGCGATCACCTCCGCCGGATGCAGCGCCGCGCGCCCCATGCACTGGAGGATCTGTTCGCGACAACTATAACCGTCGGCGATGATCAACGTGTCGGCGTCGCTGTTGCGTACTGCGGGCAGCAGTACCCGCTCGCCCGCGGCGATGGAGACGTCATATTTCGCGCGCACCATGCCGAAGGCGCCCGCCATGCCGCAACAGCCGCTGTCGGGGAACCGCGTGTCGAGCCCCATGGCATCGAGCAACACCCGATCCGAATCGACGGGCATCAGCGCCCGGTGATGGCAGTGCAGGTGCAGCAGTGCCTTGCGCGCCAGGTGCGGCGGTCGCCAGTGCGGTGCGTTGCGATGCAGGAAGTCTGCAAGCAGGAAGGTCTGGCGCGCCAGCTGCGCCGCCTGGCGGTCACGCGAGAACAGCTCGGGCAACTCCACCTGGAACACCGACGCGCATGCCGGCTCCAGCATCACCACAGGCACCCCTTCGCGTATGGGTACGGCCAATGTCCCCAGGATGCCGCGCAGGGACTCACGGGCACGGTCGAGCAGACCATACGCGTACAGCGGGCGTCCGCAACACAGCGGCTGCATGGGCACCTGGACCGAAAAGCCCGCCGCCTCGAGGACCGCCACCGCGGCCTTGGCGGTGTCCGGCAGGAAATGGTTGTTGAAGGTGTCGGCCCAGAGGATCACGGGTGGCCCCTCACCGCGTTGCCGGCGGCGCGCGAACCAGTGTTTGAATGTCTGCTGCGGAAATACCGGTAGCCTGCGTTCCGGCGCCACGCCGGCGGCCCACTTGGCCCAGGACGTGAAAGGGCGGCGCTGGGTAAGTACATTGGCAAGGCGGGGTGCGCGCGCTGCCAGACGCGCAATGCGATCGACATTGGCGAAAAACAACGCCTCGCGCAGACGGCGGTGCCGCTGATAGTAGTGATGGAGAAACTCTGCCTTGTACGTGGCCATGTCCACATTCACCGGACATTCGCCACGACAGCCCTTGCAAGACAGGCACAGCTCGAGGGCCTCCTTCACCGTTTCGCTTTGCCAGCCGTCGGTGATCACGCTGCCGTGCAGCATTTCGAACAGCAGGCGCGCACGGCCGCGTGTACTGTGCCGCTCCTCGCGCGTGACCATGTAGCTCGGGCACATGACACCGCCTTCCTCGCGGCGACACTTGCCGACGCCCACGCAACGCTGCACGGCACGTGTGAAGTCGCCACGGTCAGCGGGATAATGAAAGGCCGTCGTCACCGTAACAGGCGTGAACGACGGGCCTGCACGCAGGTTTTCGCCGGCATGGAACGGGTCGACCACCTTGCCGGGATTCATGCGCCCAAGCGGGTCCCAGATGGATTTGAACTCGCGGAAGGCCTGCACCAGTTCGACGCCGTACATGCGCTCCAGCAGTTCAGCACGCCCCTGGCCGTCACCGTGTTCCGCCGAGCACGCACCACCCAGTGTAACGACCAGATCGGCGGCCTCCTGCAGGAAACGACGACAGCGCGCTACACCGTCCGCACTCTCACGATCGAAGTCGATGCGCGTGTGTACACAGCCCTGTCCGAAATGGCCGTACAGGTCGCAGCCATAACCATGGCGGGTGAGCAGTGCCCGCAGGCGGCGCAGGTACTCGCCCAGTCGCTCCGGTGGCACGGCCGAGTCTTCCCATACGGGCCAGATGAGGGCACGCCCCGGCAGGTGTGCCGTGGCCCCGCGCCCGGCCTCCCGCAGCTCCCACACCTGTGCCTGTATCCGCGCAGTGGTGTAAAGGCGCATCGCGGGCGGTGACGACACGCCTTCCAGGTAGTTCATGGCACGCCGCGCGTTTGCTTCGGCCTCCTCCGCCACGGCACCGCCGAATTCCGCCAGGAGCCAGCCGCCGCCTGGCGGCAGCAAGCCAGTGCTCCCGCCCGCTTGCGGGTCGGCGCCCCACCGATCGTCCACGCCCTCCAGCCCCACGGGACCGAAGGCCATGATCTCGGGTACGTGATCGGCAGCGCTGAAGACATCCGCATAACCCAACACCAGGAGTGCACGCGCGGGCGGGGCCTCCACCAATTGCACCGTGGCCTCCACCACGGTCACACAGCTACCCTTACTGCCCACCAAGGCGCGCGCCACGTGGAAACCCTTGTCCGGCAGCAGGTCGGGCAGGTTGTAGCCCGATACGTGACGCGGGATAGCGGGGAAGCGGGCGCGGATCAGACTGCCATAGCGCTCGCGCAGGTGCAGTAGTCGCGTGAAAATCTCACTGACGCGTCCGCCTGTCTGCAGGTAACGGGAGAGGTCCTGCTCCTGCGTCTCGCTGAGGACGAGGCGCGTGCCGTCATAGGTGAACACATCCAGCGCGATGACGTTGTCCGACGTGCGTCCCCCCATCACCGCGTGCACGCCGCAGGAATTGTTGCCGATCATGCCGCCCAGGGTATTGGAGGTGTGGGTGCCCGGATCGGGGGCGAAGGTGAGGCCGTGGCGAGCAGCCTCGCGGCGCAGGCGTTCCAGGATCACGCCTGGCTGCACGCGCGCCAGGCGCCGCTCCGGGTCGATCTCCAGAGTACGGTTCATGTAACGGGAGAAATCCAACACCACCGCCACGTTGCAGCATTGCCCGGCAAGGCTGGTACCGGCGCCACGCGACAGCACCGGCGCACCATAGCGGCGGCATACGGCGAGTACGGCCTCCACATCTTCCGCATCACGCGGCAGCACCACCCCGAGCGGTACCTGTCGGTAATTGGAGCTGTCCGTAGCGTACAGGGCACGGCTGCCGCCATCGAACAGCACGGGTCCTTTCAATTCGGCACGCAAGTCGCTGGCGAGCGCATCGAGTTCGCTGCGTATTGCACGCTGCAGCGGCAGGAAGGCCTCGGTATCGGTGCGGCGGTTCACTGTAGAAGGGGTGGCTTCACGAGATGCATCCGTCGTCAGACGGCGTAACGCGCGGCATCACTGCGGCGAAATTCGAGGCCGTTGCCGGGTCGTGAGAGATCGGCACACAGCACGCCGCGCGCGGGCTCGGGCGCACCCTCGAAGAACAGCCGCTCGATGCGCGCATGGTCATGGAACCACTCCATGTGCTCCAGGCCACGCGTGGCACAGGCGATGGGCAGATGCAGTGCAGGCGCGGTGTGACTGGAGAGCGGCGTGTGGTACATCTCCGCCAGCGAAGCCGCCATGCCAAACCCGGTGTAGCCGCCGCAGCGGGTCACATCCGCCTGCAGCACGTCCACCGCACCAGCCTGCAACAGGCTGCGAAAGTCATCGATGCCATAGGCGTATTCACCGGCACTCACCACCATTCCCGACGGCACCCGTTCGCGCACAAAGCGCAGTCCCGCCAGGTCATCGGAGGACACCGGCTCCTCGAACCAGCGCACGCCCAAGGCGGCGAAGGCCTCGGCCTTTTCCAATGCCTGGCGCGGCGCATAGGCACCATTGGCGTCAACGAACAAGGCGGTGTGGGGACCGATCGCCTCACGCGCGGCCCGCACGCGCGCCACGTCATCCCGGGGCAGTCGCCCCACCTTCATCTTCACCGCGCCGAAGCCGACGGCACTCCAGTGCGCCAGTTGCTGCTCCAGTCGCTCGAAGGCATAGGACGTGAACCCGCCGCTGCCATACAACGGCACCCTGTCGCGCACCGGCCCGAACAGCAACACCAGCGAGATGCCGAGCAAGCGTGCCTTCAGGTCCCACAGCGCCGCATCCACCGCGCTGATGGCGGTAGCGGCAATACCCGCCCGGCCGAGATTACGCACCACCTCCTGCATGACATGCCAGTGCTGCACCGGTGCCATGGCATCGCCACCCACCACCCGCAGTGCCAGCTCCTGATTGATGAGCGCCGCTGCACTGGCATGGGTGTAGCTGTAACCCAACCCGATCACCTTGCCTACGCGCGCCTCCACCAGCACCATTGTGGTGGCGCTCCAGGCCAGGGTACCGTCGGACTCGGGCGCATCAGTGGGCACCGTATAGGCCGTGGCACGCACTTCCTCGATAAGGACGCGATCCATGTTTCAGCGGCGCGGGATCAAGGCTTCGATGAAGTCGGAAGCGGAGCGGCGCAGCACATCGGCCGTATCCGGATCGCCCTTCCACAGCGCACTCATGTAGGCACGCGCCTGCTTGAAACTGATGTGCGGCGGCAGTGGCGGCACGTTCGGGTCCACGTAGATATCAACCACGCAGGGTCTGTCCGCTGTTAGCGCCTTTTCCCATGCATGGGCTACCGACTCCGGCGTGTCCGCGCAGCAACCCTTGAGCCCCAGCAGTTCCGCGTAACGCGCGTAAGGAAAGTCGGGCACGTCCTGACTGGCCGAAAGCTTGGGGTCGCCCGCCAGGGCGCGCTGCTCCCAAGTGACCTGATTGAGATCACGGTTGTTCAGCACGCCGATCACCAGGGTACGATTGCGCCAGCGCTTCCAGTACTTCGCCACGGTGACCAGCTCGCTGTTACCGTTCATCTGCATGGCGCCGTCACCCACCAGCGCAATCACCGGCCTATCGGGATAGGCGAACTTGGCCGCAATGGCATAAGGCACACCGCAGCCCATGGTGGCGAGACCGCCGGACAAGGACGCCATCATGCCCGACCGGATCTTGAGGTCCCGCGCATACCAATTGACGACCGAGCCTGAATCGGAGGTGATGATGCAGTGGTCGGGCAGGCGCGGCGACAAATCCCAGAATACGCGCTGCGGGTTGATGGGTTCCCCGGTGTTCATGGCGCGCGCCTCGAGCACCGACCACCAATGCGCCACGTCCTTTTCGATGCCGCGACGCCAGGCGATACTGCCGCGGTCCTTGCGCTGCCTGAGCAGCGGCAACAGCGCCTCCAGTGTTGCCCTGGCATCTCCCTGCAGGCTCACTTCCATCGGATAGCGCAAGGACAGCTTGCGTGGATTGATGTCAATCTGCACACCGCGCGCCTGTCCCTCCGGCGGCAGGAATTCCGAGTACGGAAAACTGGAACCGACCATGAGCAGGGTGTCACAGTCCATCATCATGTCGTAGCTTGGCTTGGTGCCCAGCAGACCGATGGCACCCGTGACGAAGGGCAGGTTGTCGGGCAGTACCGCTTTGCCCAGCAGCGCCTTGGCCACACCCGCCTGCAGCGTATCGGCCACCCGGATCACCTCCGCGCCCGCGCCGAAGGCGCCGGCACCCACCAGCATGGCCACGCGCTTGCCTGCGTTGAGCACGTCGGCGGCGCGCTGCAGGTCGGCGGACTGCGGCACCACGCGCGGCGCGTTGTAGCCGACGCCGCTCAGGATGGCGCCGTGCATGCGTGGCGGCGACATCATGGAGGGCAATTCCTGCACATCGTTCGGCACGATGATGCAGGTCACGGTGCGTTCCGCCATGGCGATGCGGAAGGCGCGGTCCACCACGTGACGGGCCTGGGCGGACGTGGTGATGGTCTGCACGTAATGGCTGGCCACATCCTTGAACAGCGTGGACAGGTCCACCTCCTGCTGGAAATCGCCGCCGAGGGACATGCGCTTGGCCTGGCCCACGATGGCCACCACCGGCTGGTGATCCATGCGCGCGTCGTAGAGTCCGTTGAGCAGGTGAATGGCCCCGGGCCCGGAGGTGGCGAGGCACACGCCCACCCGGCCCGTGAACTTGGCATGGGCGCAGGCCATGAAGGCCGCGGTCTCCTCGTGGCGCACCTGGATGAACTCGAAGCGTTCCTCGGCACGGCCGAGGGCGCCCATCAGGCCGTTGATACCATCGCCCGGGTAGCCATAAATGCGCCGCACGCCCCACTCGGAGAGCCGGTGCAGTATGAAATCCGCCACTTGCTCACCCATGGCGCACCTCCGGTCGCGTGGTCACTCCTCTGATCCTAGATAACGGTGCCACAATCGCTAAACGGGTGATGCCCTCGCCGTGATTCCTGCTGCACGGCGCTTGCACACGGCTAGCGTGCGATCAGTTCCGCAGCTCGGGTTGCCAGTACGGCCTGCACCTCACGACATCGGACGCGCAGCAATTCGCGCTCACGTGCCACCGGCAGCATATGGGCACCGTCCTCCGCCAATCGGTCCAGGTGTTGGGTCAAGGCGTGCAGTACCGCCTCGTTGCATGCGTAGCGGGCGGTATTCGCCACCATATCCACCACGCGCAGCAGCACGGCTTGGTGGGTGCGTGTGGCGATGCGCAGGTTGTTGAACATGGCATCGGCCACCACGCCGAATTCCGGCTGCACCGCCACCAGGCGCAGCCTCCCCGCCTCGTCGTGATGCCGGCGCGACGGCCTGTCACGCCGCGCGAGTAATTGCAGGGCCGCGTCCATCCAGTCGATACAGATGAGTGCCGTGTACGGGTCATTGATGGCCGGCGACATGGCCCGCACGGCGATCTGGGCCAGCTGGTGCACGGCGTATTCCGGGTCCTGGGTGGGGGTGCGAAACGAGCCGATCACATGGCAGTCCACCAGTTCCGCCGCCAGCGCCTCGCCACGACCGTCGCCGGCCCAGTGCACCTGCCCGATCACGGTGCCCTCGGTCATGAAATCGCCGGCCCGTCGTTCCAGATACACCAGGACGTCGTGATGCGTGGCGATATGCATGACGCGCCGGTATTCGATGGCCTGCAGGTAGCCGGTGTGGTGGGCCCGCAGCGTCTGCACGGACTGCTCGGCGACGGATGCTTCTTCACGCCTCCCCACGGGCAGGTGCTGCGCCGGCTGGTCAGGAAACAGCCCGTGGATGGACTCCAGCAACCAGCCGCCCACCCGTGACGCCAAACGCTCGGCTTGCAGAGACTGGCCGATGTTGTGGATGAAGGCGATAAACGCCACCAGGCTGGCGATGGCAAGCAGGAACGCCACGGTCACCGCATATTCAGGGATCACCTCCGCCGGCGTCATACGCTCACCGACGTTGCCGAGCACGATGAGGCAATAGATGAACGTGCCCACGAAGGTGCCGAGCACGGACTGGTTGAGACGATCGCGCAGATAACTGACAAGCTGCAGCGACCCGAACTGCGAGCCCGCCAGCGACAGCGCCACCATGGTGACGGAAAAGGCCACGCCGGCCACGCCGATGACCGAGACTGCGATGACACCCACCACTTCCCGCGCAGCCTGCTGATCACCCTGGTACAGCCAGGAGGGTGCGGTCTTGTGTATGAGGGTGCGATCCAATGCGAGCATCACCACGGCAAGGCCCATCGCCAGCACAGCCAGCAAGCTCGGGATGAACCATAGGCTGCCGTGCAGGATCTCACGCAGATTCTTGAGCCAGTCCCACATGATGCCATCCCAGGCTGCAGTGATGTCCTCGAAAGGCGCAGCGCACCGCCTCAAGGCGACGGATGGGATGACGATCGCCGCTTCGGCTCCGCCGGTGCCTTGTTACGCTCCTTGTTGGTGTCATCGGCCCAGTTCCTGAGGGCCGTCAGCCATTCATGGATACCGGTGCGCAGCAACACCGTCACGGCGGTGTGGTCACCGCGCAGCACCTCGACGGGAAAGTCGTCCAGCGTTGCACGGATCCGTGACAACAAAATCACGTTCGTGGCGATGCAGTCGATACAAAACAGACCCGGTGTGCTGTTACGCGGTTCCTTCCTGAGCAGCCGTCGCTCCTTGAGTGAGGCGCGCAATTCCGCCATGGCGTCGTCCTCGTCCTGCGAACGCCGCAACATCCACGCGACGCGTTCCGCAAGGAAGTTCATGTACGCCTCGGCCTGGATGCTGGCCACGCCACCCGGGACCTGCACGATGAACATCTCCGTCCAGCGTTCCCCGCCGGCCGGGACCACGATGCATGCCGGGCGGTCGTGGGGGAACGGCATCGGCGAGACGACTTTTTCCTTAGCCATGCGCGCATGCCGGTTCGAGGATGCGACAACCATGGTTGAGTTGTGCGCGCAGTCAAGCGCGAGATAATGATTTTGATGAGGCGCGCAGCCCCACGATTTTCTTTAATGCGATCTTGGCCGCACGAACCTGCAGCACCTCCTGAACGCGGTGCCTGACCCCGCCGTGGTGAACCATCGCGTGACCATGTTCCCCCTGCAAGCCTTGAGCCTGGAGTGACTGACACCCGACGGCGACGGGTGCAGGCTGCACAGTGGCTCGCATCGCCCTGTGGCGGCGTCTATTAGTTAGTCCACTGGATTTCTTCCGGATCATGGTCATGACCCAGCGACGTGCCCTCGCCGCGGTTCTCCTGCTTGCCCTGGGCGTGATTGCCCTGGGCTCCTGTGTACGCCTTTCCAACGCCGGGCTGGGCTGCCCGGATTGGCCTGGCTGTTATGGCAGGCTGGTGGTCCCGGGCGAATTGCGCGCGACCGGGGGCGAGGCCCACACGCGTGCCTGGATCGAAATGGTCCACCGCTACGCCGCGGGCTTCCTGGGCCTGTGCATCGTCGCCCTCGCAGTGTCGGCCTTCCAGCGCCGCTCGGGCCGGCGGTTCGCGGCGCCCCTGGTGCTGTTACTGATACTCCAGGCCTTGCTCGGCATGTGGACCGTGACCCTGCGGCTGCAACCCGCCATCGTCATGGGCCACCTGCTGGGCGGCCTCGCCCTGCTGTCACTGCTGTGGCTCTGGCGGCTGGCGCGGGATCCTGCCCTGCCCCACCCCACGCTGCGTCCCTTCGCCCTGATCGCCGTAACAGCCGTGGGGCTGCAGATTGCCCTCGGCGGCTGGACCAGCGCCAACTACGCCGCCATCGCCTGTCCCGATTTCCCTACCTGCCAGGGGGCGTGGTGGCCGGAGGCCGATTTCGGTGAGGCGTTCTCCCTGCCCGCGCCCATCGCTGCGAGCTGGGAGGGTGGCGGCCATAGCGGCGTGGGCCGCACCGCCATCCACCTGGCCCACCGCCTGGGTGCACTGCTCGCCGTGTGTGCGGCGGGCATCTTTGCTGCCGGCCTGGTATGCGCCGGGGGCAGGTTGCGCAGGGTGGGCATGGTGATGGGTGCGGCGCTCGCATTGCAGTTCTCCCTGGGGGTGGGCAACGTGCTGCTGGGTGTGCCCCTGGCGGTGGCGGTGGCACACACGGCGGGCGCCGCGCTGCTGCTGTTGGCCGTGCTGTGGGGCGCACACAGTGTGCTCGTGCATAAGCCCCACTAGGTCCGCCATGGGCCTGCCGTGCCTGCGCCACGTTTCCCACGCAGTGCCTTAAGCACTTATCCATGGCCTGCACACCACAGACGACTTAACGTTTCCGCGGGTTGCTTCAGTAATTCACCGGGTGCACCCATAACGCACGAACGTGGGCTATGTTTCCGGTTCTCCGCTTCGGCCTTTCCCGTCAACAGCAAGGACGTTGTCCCATGATCGACCTGCTGGTGAACGGCAGCCGGCACACGCTCGACGTGTCTGCCGATGCCAATCTTTTGTGGGTTCTGCGCGAACGCCTGCAACTGACCGGCGCGAAGTACGGTTGCGGCATCGCCGCCTGTGGTGCGTGCACGGTGCTGGTGGAGGGCGCGCCCGTGCGTGCCTGCGTGACACCCGTGGGCGCGGTGGCCGGCCGAGCGGTGATCACTGTCGAGGGGCTTGGCGGCGATCACCCTGTGCAACGCGCCTGGGTGGCCGAGGAGGTACCGCAGTGCGGCTTCTGCCAATCCGGGCAGGTACTCGCTGCCGTGGCCCTGCTGGAGGCGAAGCCGCGCCCCGGCGAGCGGGAGATCACCGAGGCCTTTCGTGGCCACCTGTGCCGCTGTGGTACCTATCCGCGCATTCGGCGCGCCGTGCGGCGCGCCATCACCCTCATGGCGGAGCCGCAACGTGCTACGCGTTGATCGGCGCAACTTCCTCAAGGCCTCGGCGGGTGCGGGCGGCGCACTGGTGCTGGGCCTGGTCCTGCCCGGCTGCAGCGGTGACGAGGCCGAGGCCGTTCCCCTGCAGCGTGATCTGCCCGCGGGCGCACTGGCTCCCAACGCCTTCCTGCGGGTGGAACCCGACGGTGGCGTGCTGGTGATGATCCCGAGCAGTGAGATGGGCCAGGGGGTGTTCACCTCACTGGCGATGCTGGTTGCGGAGGAGCTGGGTGCAGACTGGGCGCGGGTGCGGGCAGAGCACGCCCCCGCCCACGTCGCCTACGCCAATCCATCGGCGAAAAACCAGACCACCGGCGGCAGCAATTCGGTGCACGGCTTCTTCCTGCCCTTGCGCGAGGCCGGCGCCACCGCCCGCGACATGCTGATGCGTGCCGCCGCCGCGCGGCTGCAGGTACCGGTGGACGAGCTCCGCGCAGCGGATGGCATCGTGCTGCACGTACCGAGCGGCCGTACCCTGCCCTTCGGGCAACTGACCGCTGACGCAGCCCGGCTCCCCGTGCCCCGACAGGTATCCCTCAAGGAACCCTCCGAACTGCGCCTGCTCGGCCATGGCGCGCCGCGCCTGGACACGCCCGCCAAGGTTGACGGCAGCGCAGGGTTCGGTCAGGACGTGCACCTCCCCGGCCTGCTGATCGCCTCCATCGAGCGCAGCCCGCGTTTCGGCGAACGCGTGCGCCGGGTCGATGCCGAGGCGGCCATGAAGTTGCCCGGTGTGCGCAAGGTGGTACCACTGGAACACGGCGTGGCGGTGGTGGCCGACGGGTTCGAGGCGGCACAGGCCGGTCGCGCCGCCCTGCGCATCGTCTGGCAACCCGGCCGGGGTAGCGTACCGGAGGAGGAAACCGCCTGGGCACGCCTGCGCCAGGCCCTGGACACCACCGTCACCATGCGCAGCGACGGCGATGTCGCTGCGGCACTGAGCCATGCCGCCAAGGTGATCACCGCCGAATACGCGGTACCGTTCCAGGCCCATGCCTGCATGGAACCCCCCTGCTGTACGGTCCAGGTGCACGACGGAGGCTGTGACCTGTGGGTGCCCACCCAGGTACCGGACAAGGTGCGGCGCATCACCGCGGAGCTGCTCGATCTGCCCGAGGCGAAGGTAAACGTGCACACCACCTTCCTGGGCGGCGGCTTCGGCCGGCGCCTGGAGACCGACTACGTGGAGGAGGCCGTGCAGATCGCCCGGGTGGTGCGCGCCCCCGTGAAACTGCTGTGGAGCCGCGAGGACGACCTGCGCCACGACTTCTACCGCCCCGCCAGCCTGCACCGTCTGCGCGGCGGTCTGGACGACCGCGGCATACCCATCGCCTGGCGCCACGACGTCGCCAGCCCGTCCATCATGGCGCGCGTGTGGCCCGCCGGCGTGCGTAACGGACACGACAACAATTCGGTGCAGGGCGCATCCAGTCTGCCCTATGCCATCCCCAATGTGGACGTGGGCTACGCCCTGGCGGACCTGGGGGTACCCGTGGGCTTCTGGCGTTCGGTGAGCCATTCCCAGAACGTGTTTGCGGCGGAGTGCTTCCTCGATGAACTGGCCGCTGCGGCGGGCCAGGATCCCTATGTCTTGCGCCGCGAGCTGCTGGCGGCGCACCCCCGCCTGCAACGCGTGCTGGACCTGGCCGCCTCACGCGGGGACTGGGGTACCCCGCTGCCGGCCAATCACGGCCGCGGCATCGCCGCCGCCTCCTCGTTCCGCAGCCACGTGGCGCACGTGGCGGAGGTCGCCGTGGAGAACGGCGCGGTACGCGTGCTGCGCGTGGTATGTGCCCTGGACTGCGGCTTCGTGGTCAACCCGGACACCGTTGTGGCACAGATGGAAGGTTCCGTCGCCTGGGGCCTCACTGCCGCGCTCAAGGGCGCCGTCACCCTGCGCGATGGCGGCATCGCACAATCCAATTTTCACGACTATCCGCTGCTCGCCATGGACGAGATGCCGGACGTCGAGGTGCACCTGGTACAAAGCGGCGAACCGCCGGGTGGGGTGGGTGAACCCGGTGTACCGCCGCTGGCACCCGCCGTGGCCAACGCCGTATTCGCCGCCACAGGCCGCCCCGTGCGCCGCCTGCCCATCCGCCCGGAAGACCTGTCATGATTGACGCCGAAATCCTCGGACAAGCCCTGGACTGGCATGCGCAGGGCATGGACACGGCCCTCGCCACCCTGGCTGCAGGCAGCGCCGGCAAGGCGCGCATGCACGGCAGCCTGTTCGCCTTCACCACCAGCGGCCGGCGGCTCGGCTCCATCACCAGCGGCTGCGCCGAGGACGCACTGACCCAGCGCCTGGCGGAGGGGGATTTCCGTCGCGCCACACGCCTGTGTTTTGGTGCGCGCCGCGGTCGCCTCGCCCTGCCCTGCGGGGACTTCGTGGAAGTGGTGGTAGAGCCGCTGCGTGCCGGTGACGGCCTGCGCGCGGTGGCGGCCGCCCTCACCCGCGGCGAATCCCCGGTGCGCATGCTCGACCTGGACACCGGGGTCGTGCAACTGCGCGACCATGGCCCCGACTTCGCCTACGATGGACGCACGCTGGTGCGCCGCTTCGGCCCCTCCCTGCGTCTGTTGCTCATCGGTGCCGGTGACGTGTCCCATCACCTGGCATGCTTTGCACCTGCGCTCGGCTATCGCGTGCGCGTGTGCGAGCCGCGTGCGGCGTTGCGCGCCACATGGCGCGTACGCGAGGCACGCCTCGATCCGCGCATGCCCGACGATGCGGTGAAGGCCTTGGCGGACGCGCGCACCGCAGTGCTGGCGCTCAGCCACGATCCGCGTCTAGACGACCTGGCCATGGAGGCGGCGCTCGCCTCGCCGGCCTTCTACGTGGGCGCCATGGGCTCCCCCAAGGCCAGTGCCCTGCGGCGCGAGCGCCTGGCCATGATCGGTGTCTCCGAGGCGGCGCTGGCGCGCCTGCACGCGCCCGTCGGTCTGCCCATAGGCAGCCACGGTGCGGCGGAGATCGCCGTGGCCATCCTTGCCCACCTGGTGGCGGTGCGCCGGGACGCACCCATTACCGCATCCCAATGATCGCCGGCATCCTGCTCGCGGCCGGAAGCTCTACACGCTTCGGTCACGACAAGCGCCTGCACGCCTTGGGTGACGGCACCCCCATGGCACTGGCCGCCCTGCAGCCGCTGCTTACCGTGCTGGACCAGGTGGTGGTGGTGGTGCGACCGCAGGATGGGGCACTCGCCACGCGGTTCGCGGCTGCAGGCGCACGCGTGACCGAGGCACCGGGGTGGCGTGCGGGCATGGGTGCCAGCCTCGCCCGCGGCATCGGCGCACTGGAGGCAGGCACCACCGGCTGCGTGGTCGCGCTCGCAGACATGCCCTACGTGCGCGCCAACAGTATCCGCCGCGTGGTGTCCTGCCTGGAGGACGGCGCCAGCCTGGTGGCGCCGACCTACCGCGGCTCCCGTGGCCATCCGGTCGGCTTCGCCGCCGACTGGTTTGACACCTTGGGCAGGTTGCACGGCGATCACGGTGCGCGCGACCTGCTCGCCATCCACCGCGAGCGCCTGCACCTGGTGGAGGTGGACGACGCGGGCGTGCTGGTGGACGTGGATTACCCGGAAGACGTGTTCCGCGGCACCTTGCACGGCTGAAAGATCCCGCTGTTCTATCTTTTTGCGTAACCTCTCGCCACACCGGACAAGGACATGAGAAAGGGAATTCTGATTACGGGCGGTGCAGGTTATATCGGCAGCCACGTGGTGCGACAACTGGGTGAGCGCGGCGAACGCTTGGTCGTGCTGGATGACCTCTCCACCGGTTTCGCGGATGCCGTACTGTACGGCACCCTGGCCGTGGGTGACGTGGGTGACCAAACCCTGGTGCGCTCATTGCTGGCGGAATACGAGGTGGACACGGTGATGCATTTCGCCGCCCACACCGTGGTGCCCGAATCGGTGTGCGACCCACTCAAGTACTATCGCAACAACACCGCCAACAGCCGCAACCTGCTCGAATGCTGCCACGCCGCAGGTGTGCGCCACGTGGTGTTCTCCTCCACCGCCGCGGTGTACGGCATGCCCGCGGGTGGGGCGGCCTCCGAGGACACGCCCACGCAGACCATCAATCCCTACGGCACCTCCAAGCTCATGACCGAATGGATGCTGCGCGACCTTGCCGCAGCGACACCGCTGCGCTATGTGGCGCTGCGTTATTTCAACGTCGCCGGCTGCGATCCGGGCGGCCGCATCGGCCAGTCCACGCCGAACGCGAGTCTGCTGGTGAAGGTCGCCTGCGAGGCGGCCGTGGGCCGACGCGAACACGTGGCCATCTTCGGCACCGACTATCCGACCCCGGACGGTACCGGCATTCGCGACTACATCCACGTGGAAGACCTGGCCGACGCCCACCTGCGCGCCCTGGACTACCTGCGCGGTGGCGGGTCATCCACCGTGTTGAACTGCGGCTACGGGCACGGCTACAGCGTGCGCGAAGTGCTTGCCGCCGTGGAACGCGCCGCCGGTCATCCCCTCGACGTGCGCGAGCGCCCGCGCCGTGCTGGCGATCCACCGGCACTCATCGCCATCGCCGAGCGCATCCGTCAGGTGCTCGGCTGGGTCCCGCGCCACGATGACCTGGACACCATCGTCACCACCGCCCTGGCTTGGGAACAACACCTCGCCCACACCGAACGTGCACGCCGCGCGGCACAGGCATGAGGCGACGGTGGGGAAAAGTCGAACACGAAGGCACAAAGGGCGCAAAGCTCGCGAAGAAATAACGATCTTCGTGTAGACAACACCTCTCGCGTACCGCGGAACTCGCCGCGTGACGAGACCACACGCGCCCTTTGCGTCTTTGCGTTGGAGTCTTCTCGCGTTGGAAGTTCTTCTTACGTCACGTCATTGCCCGCACTTCAGACCTCCCCACCACGCGATCACCACGTCGGCGATGCGGTCGGCGGCGTGGCCATCCCACAGTTCGGGCACGCGCGCGGGACGCTGACCCTGTTCATCCAGGAAGGCCTGGATGCCGGCACGCACCTGCGCCGGTGCCGCGCCGACAAGCCGGTTGGTCCCCTGCTCCACCGTGGCCGGTCGCTCGGTGTTGTCGCGCAAGGTGAGACAGGGCACGCCGAGAATGCTCGTTTCCTCCTGCACCCCGCCGCTGTCGGTAAGCACCGCGCGCGCATTGGCCATGAGGTTGAGAAAATCGAGGTAGCCCAGCGGCTCGATGCAGTGATAGCCGAGCTCCCGCGAGAACAGTCCATCCAGGTCGAAGGCCGAGATGCGCGCCTGAGTGCGTGGATGCACGGGGAACACCACCGGCATGCGCCGCCCCAGTTCTGCAATGGCCTCGCCCAGTCCCGCGAGCAGTTCGCGTGTCTCAACGTTGGACGGACGGTGCAGGGTCAATACCGCATACGGTCGCGGCATGTCGCCTTGCATAAGCCCGAGCTGGTGCAGGGTAGGCCGTGCCAGGGCGCGCTCGCGGTGGGTGAGCAGGGTATCGATCATCACGTTCCCGACGAAATGCACCTGGCCCGCATGGCAATTGTGCGCCGCGCTGTGTTCGGTGGTGAACAACAGATCGGAGATGGCATCAGTGACGATGCGATTGATCTCCTCCGGCATGGTGATGTCGCCGCTGCGCAGCCCCGCCTCCACGTGAGCCACGGGAATACCCATCTTCTTGGCGTCCACGGCGCAGGCCAGGGTGGAATTGACGTCCCCCACCACCATCACCAAGTCCGGGCGTTCGTCGGCGAGCACGGTCTCGAATCTCTCCATGATGCGTCCCGTCTGGGCACCGTGACTGGCCGACCCCACGTCCAGGTTGATGTCGGGGCGCGGCAGGCCCAGTTCGTCAAAGAACAATTCGGACATGCGGCGATCATAATGCTGGCCGGTGTGCACCAGACGCTGGGTGATGCGAAGCATCGTGGCGCGTCGTTCAAAGGCCGCCATCACCGGCGCGACCTTCATGAAGTTGGGACGGGCACCGACCACGTGCAGAATCTTCATGCCTCGGCCTCCGCGAGCACCGCGCCCGGCGCATCGTTGCGCAACAGGCGTGCCAGTTGGGTCAGATGACGGCGCCTCACGCCGTCATGATTGGGCAGCGTCATGAGACGCCCGGCGAACGCCTGCGCCGCAGGGAACTCGCCCTGCTCCGCCAGGTGCTCACCCACGCCCGGGACTTGCGGCAGGATGGTGCCGTACAGTGCCGATACACCCAGGGGCGCCAGCACCTCGAGCATCCGGTCCCGGTACTGTGCATCGCGAGCGAGCACCGGATAGCGCGACAAGCGCTCAGCGCGCTGACGGCAGACACTCGGCAGATCCACCACGCCACTGCCGGCGAGCAGCGACGGGTAAATGGACTGCGGGTGGGCAGCGCGCCGGAATGCATGCACCGCGGGAGCTAGATACGGCTCCAGCGCCGCGGGCATGGCTTGAATGCCTGCAAGCGCCGTGTAGCGCGTCTCACCCAGACGCAGTCCCGGCAGTGCGGCCGGCAGCGCATACAGCCAGGGATGCCGCAACAGGTTGTAGGCCCGCACCTTGAGCGCGTGTCGCCACCCATTGAACGCGACCGTGTCCGCCACGCGTGCCACCTCCTTGGCCAGTTCGGGATCGCGGGTCAGTACAGCCCCGCCCGTGAGCAGGCTCACGGGTTTGCCGCGACCAAAACTGAGTACCACCGCATCGCCTTGCCAGGCGCGTTCTCCGGCACGCGAGGGAAAACCCTGTGCGCCGTCCTGCACCAGCGCACAGCCCACACCCGCGCAGGCGGCCCGCAGCCCGGCGTGACGTTCGCGCAGGCCGAGCAGATCCACCGCAATCACCGCCAGGGTGCGCGTGGACAGTTTCGTGGCCAGTGCATGCAGGTCCAGCCAGGGACGTTCCGGCTCGTAGTCCACCAACACTGGCTGGCAGCCGGCGTACACCGTGGCACTCACCAGCGCCGGGCAGTTGTAGGCGGCGAAGATCACTTCATCACGCCCAGGTGAGGCTTCGCGCAGTGCCAGCAAGGTCGCCGCCAGTGCCTGGGTGCCTGAGCCGAGCAGGCTTGCGTGCCAGGGTGCAAACAGGCCGCGCAGCGCATTGCGTGGGCCGCGTTGCCAGGGAATGCGATCGCCCGCAGGCGGAACACGTGTCCAGTTCATCGTCGCGAGGGCTCCCAGGCCTGGATGCGGATACCGAGCAGGAAGGCGATGAAGGCGTGCGCCAACGCTGCGTTGGCCTGCACAAAGAAAAAGGGAACACGCACCAGCGTACGCTGACGCAGTGAGCGTGACATGAACCCCAGCAGCACCAGGGCATAAAGGCCCAGTTGCGCGATGAACATGGCGACGTAGAAGCTGCCGCCGGCCAGTGCAGAGCTGACCAAGCACGCCGGCAGGCACCACGGAACCAGCCAGCGCAGCGGCTTGTGGCTCCAGAGTTGCCACGCAAACAAACCATGACGCAGCGGATTGAGCATATCGCGATGACGCCAGAGCGCCGCCATGCCACGCAGTGCGGTGCGGTACTTGCGTTGGTATTCATGCGTGTCATCGGCCAGATCGGTGTAGTAGCCGAAGGCCTGCGCTGCGACCACCGCACGCATGCCGCGACGTGCCCCGTTCAACGCCACAGTGAAATCGGAGGGCACGCCCGGTGCGATGTCGTGACATAACTCCCGCCGCGCCGCGAAAAAGGAACCGGACAGCCCGACCAGGCCGGCACGGCGGCCTTCGAGCCGACGCAGCATCATTTCGTAGCGTACGTAGGCGCCTTCGCCCATGGGCCGGCCGTCGCGATCCAGGAACCGGTCTTCACTGGACACGGCGCCCACGCGTGGATCGGCGAACGGCCTCACGATAGCGCGCAATCCACCTGGATCCATGCGCGTGGCTACGTCGGTGAATACCAGGATGTCGTGCCGGGCGGCGGCCACCGCGAGGTGTTGTACGTGCTCCTTGCCACCGCGCATTTCCGCGCGCACCACACGCACCCCCTGGTCGGCGAACCGTGCGGCCACCGCATCGGTGCCGTCTTCCGAGCCATCCGAGGCGACGATCACTTCCAGGCGTTCGCGCGCGTAGTCACATGCAAGCAGATTTTCAAGCTTCGCGGTCAGTCTTGACGCTTCATAGTGTGCCGCGATAATTACCGTGATCGAGGGAGACCCGGCTTGTGCGATGGGACGTACGCGGCGTGCTGGCATAGCGAGGAGTGCCACCGGATACACGAGATAGCTATAGAGTGCACCGAGCAGACTGATCCAGAAGATCGCTTCCATGCGGACGCCGTCACACCCGTCGTAAAGTGCAGCAACTATAGTCAGCCGACCTCAGGGCTTCCAGATTCGCGAGGTCACCATGGATCAGGCATCCTTGCGCATATTGCACATCGTGTGTGCCTCGCGATGGGCAGCAGGAAACCCACCGCAATCGGCGCTCATCGACGCGCTCCACACCCAGCCCGGACTCGACAACCGTATCGTCCTGCTCGCCGACGACGCTGCATTATGCAGTGTGGACAATGATCGCGTGATGGTCATCGACCAGCGTGAAGGCACGCTTGTCCAGCGCTGGAAAACCCTGCCCGCTCTCGTTGCCCAGCGGCCCGACGTGGTGCACGCACACGGCTGCGCCGAAGGTCCGCTGTGCATGTGGGTCACGCTGCGCGCACGCAGTACGCCTTTGCACAGCATGCACAACCGCATACGTAGCAACCGCGGCGGCGCGCTGCATCGTGCCGCTGATATCCTGTGGAACTGCACGCATGTGAACGTCGTCTGCGATTCGCATGCACTCGCGGCACGCCTGATTCCCCGTGCGCGGTCGCACGTCTCCGTGATCGAGCCCGGCATCGACGTGCAGGCACTGGACACACAGGCCGCCTGCGCTGCGCCACTCGACTTCGCTGACGACAGTTTCCAGGTAGCCTTCGTCGGCCCGCTGTGCGACGAGATGCGCCTCGACATGGCGCTTGCCACAACCTGGTTGCTCGCACAGGATCGACCCGGGCGATTTCGGCTGCACGTGTTTGGCCAAGGCGAGACACGCCCCCATTGCGAGGCGTTCGTGCAACGCCACGACTTGGATGCCAGCGTGGTCTTCCATGATCACACGCCCGTCCTTGCGCCATGGCTCGCGCGCATGGATGCCCTGCTGTGGTGTGGTGAGACGCAGGCTTCGCCCGCGGGAGTGCTGGAGGCGATGATGTTGGGCGTTCCGGTGGTGGCCCACGCCACCCATGACATGGCCCGCCTCCTCGGTTTCGGCGCCTACGGCACCTTGGTGCACGAACACGCACCCCATGCCTATGCCGACTCGCTGGTTGCGTTGGAGGCCCACCCAGGCCGTGCACGCGAACGCGCGACCGTGACACGTGAATATGCGCGCGGGCACTACGACATCAGCCGCGTAGCACAACGCTACGCCACCCTTTATCACACCCTGCATGCCGCTCGTCGATCCCCGGCGCCTGGGGTTTGCTACATCCAGGATGCCACCGCTGGACGCCCTTCGTCCGCGCTCCACCCGAGCGGCCGGCTGCGTTAAAGTGCGACTCACATGGCGCCGGTCGTCACCGGTGCCATTCTTCAACCCAGGACATGGCGCGCACGGACGATAAGGGCACAGCAGGCGGCGAGTGAATCATCCCACCGTTGTATTGAGGGGTGTCTTCATCCCGACCTGTGTTGGTTCGATGATTCACACCACGGCCGCAAGGCAACGCCTTAGTACCGGATGAGCGCCGAACCCGCTCTTAAAATGGTACAGTCCAAAGTCTCGGTGCCTGGTATCGGCGGCCTGCGCCGAGACACCGCCGATGTTCATGAAACCGATGCCCAGGCGGGCATAGTGTTGTGCGAGTTCGAAAAACAGACGCACCGCGGCACCACGTCGCTGGCCCTCATCAGAGTTGGCGCCGGTGAGGTAGTAGGCGGTACCGCTGCGTTCGAGCATATAGGCCATGGCGAGCATGCGGCCACGCCGGTCATGAATACCATAAAGGTTACCGCTGCCGTCATGTTTCATCTGCAACACGAGGCGCCGCAAATAGCGGTAATTGCGCATCACACCGAACATCGCCACACGTCCGTCGCGCCGTGTCGCCCACGCTGCCTGTGCGCATGCCATGGTCCAGGCCTGGTGCCTGTCGATCCGGCGCAGCCGCATGGGCTCGCGCCACGAGGTTTCCAGCAACCGGCGGTGCTCCGCCCCGGCAATGCGCAGGCGCTGCGCCTCGTCCAGGGAGAGATCGTACACGAACTCCAGCCGTTCATCGGCCCGTCCGGTGCGCGGGTCGATCTGGTAGCCCTCCACACCACCGTCGTGGCAACCGATCCGCACTGTGGTGAGCCCCTGATAAAAAAGCCACTCCAGAATCCTGCCCGGCAGATCCGGTGCCACCCGCGGGCTGGCGGGGGGAAATGACAGTGCGGTGAACAAACCGCCCGTGCCGTGGGGAGCGATCAGTCCACCCACCAGGCACACACGCGCACCGAAGCGCTTCACGACTACACCGCGCCTGACGGCGCGGCCGCTCTGTTCCGCGGCTAAAGTGGCCGCGCGATGGAATACGTTCTGCCCCGCACCATTGACGCTGTCATCCCAGCCAGCGGGGTCCCGCTCGATGTCGTACCACTCGAACTGAAGCCGGTCGAACATGGGTGAGGATGTCGCCGACGCGGCGGTTCAGTTGGTGCTCGCCGCCGCTGCGCCCGTCCGCGGCGCCGTTTCCTCACCTTCTTCCTGCGCCACCAATGGCACTACCGCGGCTACCGGCGTGACCTCCGGGCTGCCAACCAGCAACGGACGCCGGTGAAGATAGGCCGTGGTCTGCCGTTTGCGGCGAATGTCCGCATAGATCTGCCGCGCCCGTTCCGGTGACACCTGCAACTGCTCGGCGAGCTGCTCTGCCGACGCACCGCTGTTGAGCAGGGCGAGCGCCACGTCCATCTGCTGGTAAGGCAGGAAAAAGTAAAATTCATCCTGGCCCTGGGCCAGGCTGTAGGTGTCGGTGGTCGGCACAGCGTTACAGATACTCTCCGGCAGGCCCATATGACGTGCCAACGCGTACACCTGGGTCTTGTAAAGGTGGGCGATGGGCTTGACGTCTGCCGACCCGTCACCGTTCTTCACGAAGAACCCCTGGTCATACTCAAGCCGGTTGGGCGTGCCTACCACGGCGTAATTGAGGCGGTCTGCGTGGAAGTATTCGATACTCTTGCGCACCCGCTGCTTGTAATTGGTGGCTGCGACGATCTGCAGGTATTCCTTCAGGTCGAGACGCCGCTCTTCCATATGCCCCTGAGGGTCGGCCACCACCAGGGCAAAATAGCTGAAGCGTTGCTCCGCACCGCCGCGAATGGCGATCTTGCTCTTCCATCCCGGTCCGTAGTCCGGGAAGAGCTTGCGGATTGCCGCATCGCGCCAACGATAACAGCCGATGGCATCGAGTGACGGTGCGATATCCTGCACCTCATATTCGATGCCGAGCATCTGTGCCAACTCGGTGGCGCGTTCCTCGCTGGCACTGGTGGAATCGCGCTCGGGCATCATGACGCCGAACACGCGTTCTGCACCAAGCGCGCGCACCGCCAACGCCGCGCATACCGAGCTGTCGATCCCGCCCGACATGGCAACCACCAGGCCACGGCGATGCAGATCATCACGCAGGATTTCCCGCAGCCGTTGGGCAACGCGTTCGGCCTCGGCCTCGCAATCGATCTGGAGAAGCCTATCGGCTGGCGTATTCTGGTCTTGTGGAGACATCCCTTTCTCCTTGCATTTGGCCGCCGTCATTGAGCAGAAAACGCTTTACCTTACCCGAGGCCGTGCGCGGCAATGTTGCAGCGAATTCCACACATCGCGGCACCTTGTACGCAGGCAGCCTGTCCCGGCAATGACGCTGGACATCCATGGTCGTCACGGCCCATCCTGCACGCGGCACGATGACCGCCTTCACCACCTGACCGAGCAATTCGTCGGGAATCCCCGTACATGCGACATCTTCCACGCCAGGGATTTCCGTAATCACTTCTTCGATCTCGAGCGGGCTGATCCGGTGCGCACCACACTTGATCATCTCGCTGCGACGCCCGTCGATGTAGATATAGCCATCACGATCACGGTGGGCAAGATCACCTGTTTTCAACCAGCCGTGCTCCATGACTTCGCGGCTCGCCGCTGCATCGTTCCAGTAGCCGAGCATGATATTCTCGCCACGCGCCCAGATCTCTCCCGTAACGCCGTCGGCGACCGCGCCGCCATGTTCATCGCGGATATCCAGTTGCACGCCTGGAATGGCAATACCCACCGCCCCCAGCTTCTCTTCCAGGTGCTCCGGCGGCAGATAGGCAAGGCGTGCCGTCGCCTCGGTCTGGCCGTACATCACGAACAGCCTGGCGTGCGGCAGGGCCGCGCGTACACGCCGGGTCAGCTCGGGTGCCATGGCGCCACCGGCCTGAGTGAGGTAGCGCACCGATGACAGGTCATGATCCGTGATTCGCGTGCGTGACAACAGCACGGCATATGTGGATGGCACACCGGAAAAGCCCGTGGCCCGTTCGCTCGCCATGGCCTCCAGTACCCCATGCGGGTACACCATGCTGCGATCCAGCACCACCCTCGCACCTGCAGCGAGGTGGGTGTGTAACACTGAGTTACCGTAGGAATAATGGAACGGCAGCACGTTCACGATAGCGTCCTCGGTGGTCAACCCCAGGTACGCAAGAATCGATTGTACGTTGCTGTCGAGGTTGCGATGGCTAAGGGTCACCCCCTTGGGGCAGCCGGTGGTACCGGACGTGTAGATGATGGCAGCAGGTGTATCAGGTGCCGGCTCGGTGCAACGCAGTGCATGTGCATCGGCGCCAAGCAGCAGCTCCGGTGTGATCAGAGGACAATCCGGCAAGGTCTCGGCGATGGCCTCGCGCTGTGGGTGCGTGGGGGTAATGACGAGCAATGCCGCCCCACAATGGCGCAAATGCCCTGCGATCTCCGGCGCGCGTGCCGCCGGGTTCAGGGCCACGACCACCCCGCCGGCACCATGCACGCCGTAATAACATGCGACGTACTCGGGTGAATTTTCCAGTAGCAGGCCCACGCGCGCGCCCGGCACGACCCCCGCGCCACGCAGGCCATCGGCGACGCGGCTGATCGCCTCCCACAGTTCGCCGTAGCTCATGCGCTGGGTACCCGATACCAGCGCTTCGGCCCCAGGTTGCAGCCTCACCCGTGCTTGCAGGCGTGCGAGCAAGGACATGTCAGCCGATCGCCTGATTGCCGGAGGCCGCTGCCTTGCGGCCCAGGAAGCGGACAATGTTGTTCACCGAGTCCAGGTTCTCCGGAACCATTTCCTCGTCCAGAATGCGGATGCCGAACTGCTCCTCCAGGAAGTAGATGAGTTCCATCATTCCTGTGGAATCCACGATGCCCTTCTGCAGCAACGAATCGTCGTTGCCGAGGGCTTCGTCCCGGTCCGTGAACAGATAGTTGCTGAGCAGGAACTGACGCACGCTGGATTCAACCGACATGGCGGGTTTCCTCAGTGGCCTGGGCGGTGGGCTGTGTTCTAGCCGGACTTGCCGCATTCGCGATGAAGTGTTGATGCCAGATCTGGGTGGTAAGGATGCCGACAAACGCCATGTTGTCACGATGGCCGATGGCCTTTCCGGCCATGGCCTTGCGCACCAGATGCCCGACCTTGTCGGAATCGAAGTACCCGTAGTCACGCACCACGGCGGGAGCCAGGAGTTCCATGCACTCCGGCTCGGCCCTCAGGAATGCGGCGATGTCAGGTGCACGATAAGGCTGCTTGTGACGAGCCAGCACGGATGCCGGCAAACGCCCGGCCATGGCACGCTTCAGCAGGTATTTTTCCGTTAGGACGCGCAGCTTCATGCGTGGTGGCAAGCGTGCGGCAAAGTCAATGACGTTGTGATCGAGATACGGGAAGCGACCCTCCACCGCATTGGCCATCAGCATGCGATCGCCCTGTGCTGCGAGCAGATAACCCGGCAGCAGGACCTTCGCCTCCAGGTATTGCGCCCGATTCAGCGGGTGCCAGCGTGCGAAGGAGGCCGGAAGCTGCGCAGCAAGGCGCTCCAGCGCGGGCGGCGTTTCCGCAAGCGCCTGCTGCACGTCCGCGGCGAAGAACTGCTTGCACTGCGCCGTGGTGCTCCAGCGCGGCAGGTGCGAGAACCAGGGAGAATCCGGCTCCGCAAGTCCGTGGCCAAAAAAGGCCTGCAGGTAGCGTTGGCCCTGTGCGCTGAGGTCCAGGTAGGGATAGAGTCGGCGCAGCAGCAGCGGCCTGCGCACCGAGCCGGGCTGCGCCGCCCAGAAGCGCCGGACCTTGGCTTCCTTGAAGATGTCGTAGCCGCCGAATACCTCGTCGGCTCCCTCGCCCGTCAGTACCACTTTGAATCCGTTGGCACGCGCAAAACCCGAGAGCAGGCGCATGGGTGCCGGTGCGGTACGCAGTACCGGCGTTTCCGTGTGCCACACGGTGTCGGCGACGGCGTCAGCCACGGTTCCGCTCGTGCACTCCAGGCGCACATGCGTGGTACCCAGGTCGTCGACCACTGCCTGCTGATAGGGCGCCTCATCCAGGGTTTCGGTGTCGAAGCCTATGGAAAACGTACACAGGCGTACGTCGCTCGCGCTCACCAACGAGGCGATGACAGAAGAGTCGAGGCCCCCTGAGAGATAGGCACCCACCGGCACGTCCGCGCGCAGCCGGATGCGCGCGGCCTGTTCCAGCGCGCCGCACAGCTCTTCCGCCAATGCGGCTTCGGGCCGGTGGTCGAATGCGTCGCCTTCGGGAAACGCGAAGTCCCAGTAACGGCCGGTGCGTATACCGCGGGCGTCCGCCTCCAGCCATTCTCCCGGCGGCAGTTCCCGCACATCGGCGAAAACCGTGTCAGGCGCCAACGTCGACCAGAACGTGAACACCTGGTCCAGACCTGGAAGATGCGGGCGGGCCGGCACGCCGGCGGCGAACAGCGCCTTCATCTCCGAGCCGAACAGCAGCTCAGAGGTGCCGACGTGATAGTAGAGCGGTGCGATGCCGACGCGGTCCCGCACCAACAGCAGGCGAGCGGCACGTGCATCCCATAGGGCAATGGCAAACTGACCGTTGAGCCGGGATACCAAGTCGCGTCCGTATTGCTCGTAAAGGTGGACGATCACTTCCGTATCGGAGCGTGTGTAGAAACGGTGGCCACGCCGTTCCAGCTCGGCACGTAATTCCAGGTAGTTGAAGATCTCTCCATTGATCACCACCTGGACACTGCCATCCTCGTTGTGGATGGGCTGCGCCCCTCCGGTGATGTCGATGATGCTGAGCCGCGCATGGGCCAGGCCGATTGGGCCGCTGACATGGATCCCCACACCATCAGGACCCCGGTGGCGTACGGCCGCGATCATGTCGATGAGGCGGTCCGTAAGCACCGCTTTGCCATCCCGACTGAAAACACCCGCGATCCCGCACATATCAGGGCAGACTCTTTACGATGCGTGGGCCCAGAAGGTTGGCCACCGTCAACGGCAGGCGTTGCCAGAGCCTGATCGCGATGCGGTAGCGCGGGTTTCCGGGGTTCATCGCCGGCACCGCCCGTCCCGGTGCGAGCCAGTAATGCCAATACAGCTGCCGTTCCTCCGCACCCCATTGTTTCTTGAAGCGCCAGGTGCCGCTGCCGACGCTGGAACGGCCGAAGTCGAACTCTTCGCAGCCTGTATCCACTGCACGCTCCAGCATGGACCAGTACAGCAGCATGTTTGTGCCAAGCCCTTTGGTCTCGCGCAGCGACGAAGCCCAAGGAACCTCCATGCGTTGCTTGTCACGCAGCAACAATCCCGCGGCTACCGGCCGCTGCCCGAGGCGCACTACGGTAAGCGCTGCCCCGTCACCCATTGCGGTGCATACCGCCTCGAAGAAGCGCCGCGGGTAGACGGGTGTGCCAAGATCGCGCATGTTTCGCGCAAACACTGCATAGAAATCACCCAATAGTTCGGGTCCGCCGTGGATCACGCGAGCACCCTCCCGCATGGGGCGTCGAACCTGCGCACGGCACTTGGTACCGATGGTCTTCCACAGCGCCTGGGTGTTCTCCGCCAGTGGCAGCACCATCGCCACCTTGTCCGTGCGCAGCGACCATTCCGGGCCGCGTGGAAAGACGTCGCGGAACTCCACGTGGCTGCAGCCTTTGCGCATGGCAAGCTGCGCAGCAGCGCACATGAGTGCCTCCTCCACCACCGGGTCGTCCGCCAGCGCGCCGCCGCGGTTCACGTACGGCATGGACACCATGTAATTTCCGAACAGCACACTGCGGAGACGGACCACCGGCAGCAAGCCGGTGATCTCTCCCGCCGCATTGCGCGCGTAGAGGCACAGCGCCTCATGGCCGAACAAATGCCTGATGAGCGCACGCCAGCAACTCAGGTGATAGATGGAACCTCCGGGGTGGCCGGTGACGAAGGCATCCAGTTCGTTGCCATCCCGTTCATCCGACGCGACTTTGATGTTCGGCACCAGGGACAACTGCACCGCCAGCGTGCTCATCCCTTGCCCTCCTCTCCTGTTGCGGCTCCTATTGCGGTGCGGCGCCGCCACTGGGTCATCATGGCGCCGAGAATGACCCCGACCTCGTTGCAAAGGTAGTCCACAAAGCTGGCGCTGCGACCCCACAATGGCTGCGCCACTTCTGCGCCCATGCCCACCAGCGAAACGAGCACGACGCTCACCAGCAGCCCGTCCGGCTCACTGCGCAACAATCCAGCCACACTCGCCGTCAACACCACGTAGACCGGTGCGTGCGCGGCGCTCCATAGCCACGTCTCTGGCAGAAAACGGGCCGTTGTGTCGGGCAACACACTGCCTGCCAATGCTGCCCCCGCAACGGCCAGACCGAGTGCATACACCAGGGGATCAGCCATGGGCACGCGCCATCGGTATTTCCCGCGGCGGTAACAGTGCAGCGCGCTCCAGCACATCACGCACCGGTGCCAACGAAAAATCTCCCAGCAGGCGTTCGATGCGTGCCTCGCAGCGATGCAGGTTAAGGTAATGCCGAAAATGTGATCGCGCACCTGCGCTGATGCGTGGCTGTTCCGGGTCGATCTCCCAGGGGTGGACATAGAACATGAACGGTCGCTCGCTCGCCAGTCGCATTAGCAAACTGCGCGTAAGCGCATACGGGTAAAGCCGGAACCAGCCACCACCTACCGGGAAGCGAAGCCCCAGATAGTCCACCGCCGTGGGTGGAAACTCGGCCAGTTGTGCCCCCTGCGGGGTGCAGACCGTATGCGGAGCGACCGGTGCATCCGGGATCCCGTAGCGATCATGTCGCACCGGGAAGATGCTCGAGTCGTAGAGAAAACCCAGTTCGTACAACACATCGAGTGCCCAGCGCGAGTGCTCGACGATGGAATAGCTGGCCGCACGGTAGCCGATGACCGGTGCCTGCACCTGATCTTCGAGTATCGCTTTGGCTTGGCGGGTTTCGCGCTGGAACTGGGCGGGCGTCTGCCGGTAAACGAGTTCATGGCTGTAACCGTGACAGGCGATCTCATGACCGGCGGCGGCAATCGCTCGTACCAACCCCGGATTGCGCTCGGCTACCCAGCCCAGCACAAAGAATGTGGCTCGCACACCCGCGCCTTCGAGAAGCGCCAGTAACCGGAAGGTGTTGCGCGCCACGCGTGGTTCATAGCCCGGCCAGTCTGCCGGTCGCACCCGATGGGCGAACGCGGAGACCTGAAAATAGTCCTCGACATCCACGCTCATGGCGTTTGGTCCGGCGGGAACGTCCATATTCCCTCCTCTAGGTGCCACGGAAACGTGATGCACGCAATCTGCCGGAGTACTGTCCCTAACGCGGGCCAAGCGATCCAGCAATACGATTCAACCGCTCCTCCAGCCGTGTTATCTCATCGCTCAACAGTCGAAACACGTCACCGCTTTCCAGTGGCACAGGTTGCGGTGCATTACTCGCCGCCACCGCTTTTTCCTGTACCGTCACAGCAACGCTGCCCCTGTTTCGCTCCATGCGTTCCTCATAGGTTGGCCATTGCAGTTCCTGGACCGCGGTGCGCACCACGTTCCCATCCACCTGTTTCAACCCGTCGGCGTAAGCACAAATCAGCGCTGTATCGCACAGGCTGTTGATGAGCCGCGGTGTACCACCGGTATAACGGTACAAGGGATCATAAGCGTCGTTGCTGAAGACATCCGCACGCTGGGCACCAGCCACGCCAAGCCGGTGCTCCACGTAGGCGCGTGTTTCCACCGGATCGAAGGGGCGGATGTGAAAGCGCAGCCGAACGCGCTGGACCAGTTGTTCCATACCTGGCGCATCAAGCATGCCATTGAGCTCCGGCTGCCCCACCAGAATCACATTGAGGATCTTTTCCTGGTAGGTTTCCAGCCCCGACAACAGCCTGATCTCCTCAAGCACGCGACGGTTGAGATTCTGTGCCTCATCCACCACCAGCACGATGCGCTTGCCTGCGGCGTACTGATCCAGGAAAAACTCGTTGAGCTTGCCCAGCATCTGTACCTTGGCCAGCCCAAACGGGTCCAGGCCAAGATCCACCAAAAAGGCCTGCAGGAATTCCGTTTCATCCAGTTGGGTGTGGTAGATGCGTGCCACCACTACCCTCTCGTCCAGCGCGCTCAGAAGCTTCTGGATGAGCGTAGTCTTGCCGGAGCCTATTTCTCCGGTGATGACCACGAAGCTGTCGCGGTTCCAGACGGTGTATTCCATGTAAGCCATGGCCCGGGCATGTGCGGTGCCCAGGTAGAGGTAGCGCGAGTCCGGCGTCACGCGGAAGGGATGGTCCTGCAGGCCGAAGTACTCCAGGTACATGGCGTCACTCCAGGAACGGTGTGCGTTCGTAGGTCAGGCTGATGAGCCAAACGTTTTCACGATACTCGATGCTGGGATCGTTGCTGTCCTGCTCGGTGGTTCCGCCTTCCAGTGCAGCGCGCAAGCGCGAGTTAATCCGGTAGTGAAGGCCGCCCCCCAAGTGCCGCTCCGTAATATCTACATCGTTCTCCCTGAAGTCCTGCCTCACATGAATCGCGCTGAGCGCGAGACTTAAGGTGTCCGATAGACGATAGCCGACATGACCGTGCACCTCCTGCACCGTACGGTCCGCCGGATCATCCTCGTAGTCTTCTTCACGGAGCACACCAACCACCCGCAGCGAGGCGCGCACCCCATGCCACTCGTAGGCCAGCTCTCCATGACGTATGTAATAAAGGTCGCCTGTAACCTGCTCGTCGAGCACACCCACTGCCCCATCACGACTGGCGGTGGTAAGGATGTCATGACCCACGTCGGTGTACTGATAGATCAACGCGGAATCGAGTGTAGAGTAGGAATTCACGTCGAGATTGAGCGCGACACGCCCCAGAATCCCACTCACGTCGTCATCTTCGTCCCGTTGGATGTGCGTGCCGCCGAGGTCGACCTGCAACACACCGCGCGCCAGCGTCTGCTCCGCACGTGCGTACACATCGCCACGGTTGTAGTCTGAATGCACCTCCTCCACGTAACCCACCGTGGTAACCTCACCATTGACAGACAACTGGGTACGAGCACGCCAGTCGTGTACGAGTCGTGCGTAGGCGGACAACCGCTGGCTATCTACGTCGTCTTCCTCGAACCAGAAGTAGCCGTAGCGCGCGCCCGCGATGGCTGTCCGGTAGGGTGACAGGCGCCAGCGGAACTCGGGCCCCGTGGAGAGCACATTGGTATCCTCACGGTTCTCCGGTGTGGGCGGCTCCAGCGGGTCACTGTCGGCTTGGCGGTAATAGTCCTCGAAATGCCAGAACCGTCGTCCCGGTGCGAGCGTCCAAACGGCATTGGCATCCAGCGAGAACAGCAGTTCATCATCGAGCAGGTCCGTTTGGTAATCACGGTATTCCAACTGGGCCATGGCATCCAGGTCCAGATTGCCTGAACGCTCCCGGATTCCATACCGCGCCATGGCAAGCCCCACCCAGGCCTCCTCTTCGTTATCCGGTACCAAACCGATGTTGTCGCTGTATTGCCCACCAAGCGAATACGCTGAAGACACTTCCCACGCCCCTGCCGGCAGCGTGGTGAAGACGCCAAGCACAGCGAGTGCAACTCCGCGTTTCGTCCGGCCTGCCACCACGTTCAGATCCAGCGGCCGAGCACCGCACTGCTGGGCTCGTCATTGATGATGGTCCCAAGCAGCCGCTGTTCGCCGACGGCCTCCACTGCCGCGTCGATCTGGGTATCGGTGCTTCCGGCGTAGGGCACCACCAGGACGGCAAAATCACACAATTCCGCGAGCATGCGCACATCGGCAGACACTGCAACCGCGGGTGCATCCACGATGATGAAACGCTCACGGTAGCGTTCCTTCAGTTCACGGAACAGCCGCTGAATCTTCAGCAACGCGAAATACTCCGAACCCGGATCCTTGTTGCGCCCGATGGGTATGATACGCAGGCGGGGAATGCCGCTTGGATGGATGATTTCCGCCACTGCCACCTCCTGATCCCGCAGGAAATCGGTGAGCCCCAGCGGATTTTCATTCACCACAAGTTCTTCATGGGTCGGTGCGCGCAGGTTGCAGTCCACCAGAAGTGCGGTGCGATTCTCGTCAAACGCGATGGCTGCCGCGAGGTTGCGGGCGACGAAACTGCCTCCGCCATGCTCCGAGGAAGAAGTCACCAGTACGATGGCATTACCCGTTCCTGCCTTCTGCACGATGGAAGTACGAAGGTTGCGGAATGCATCGCGTATGGCCGTCTCACGCATGGACGGAAAAATGATACGCCGCATGGCCAGCTCGGTCTCACTGCGGCGCAGGGGCTCGCTCATGCGGGCAATCTCGTCCGACGATGTGGCATCTGCCAGGGCCTCACTCGCGAGCGGTTGTGAGCCCGACGCCAGCTGCATCTCCTTGGCCTTCTTCAGCGCCTCTTCAATCTTGCTCATATCAGATGGCCCCCGTGATGCTCATGATGCTGATCGCGCCGATGACCACCACAGTGGCGATTGCAACAAGCCCCAGCGTGGCTACGCCTCGTGCTTCCATGGCCGCTTCACGAGGGGTGTGCAGATGCCGCACCACGCCCAAGGTGGTGAGGCCGAGCCGCTCACTGAGCACGGCCGGATGGCGAATGCGTGGGTCCGCCTGCTGAATACCAAACAGCACACCGAAGGGCAGCAGGACACCAAGCAGTATTCCGCCCGAGGCGAAGAATGCGAGCGGAGGGGCGATGGCCTGGTGGGGCAGGAATGCCGGCTCTTCGACCCGCATGGTCACACCTTCCTGGGTACGGTCCAGATTCATGGATACGCGTGCTGCCTCGCGTCGCCGGAGCAGATCCTGGTAGATCTGCGTAGTCACCTCATAGTCACGGGTACGCTCGGCGAGTTCCGCCGCGGCCTCCTGAATACGCCGGTTGCGCTCCTCCTCTTGAGTCAGTTGGCGACGTGTCTCCTGTATGCGCGAAGTGATGGTGCGCACGGTGGTCCTGGCTTCATACAGTTCGCCGCGCAGCTCCTGGTACAGTGGATTGGAAATCAGAATGCCGGCACCCGCCGCACTGGCGGTGCCCTTGTCGACATTGGTAGCGACGTGCTCCAATTCGGCGATTTGATCCTTGATGCGCACCACGTCCGGATAACTCTCATGATATGTGAGCAACAAGGTGTCCAACTGCGACTGAAGTTCGGCGATGCGCGCGCGATAATGCTCTGAGCGCGACGACAAATTGGTAGACTGCGCTTCACCGGTGAGCTGACCTTCCAGAGATGCCCGCCGGATCTCTGCCTCGCGCAGTTCCTGATCGAGCTGCGATAGGCGGTCCCGCAGTTCGGTGAGTCGGTGGGCAGAATCCACGTCCGCCCCCGCACGTGCATCCGCGTTGGCGTTGCGAAATTCCTTGAGATTTTCGTCCAGAGCCTTGAGCTTGCCTTGGTACTCCTTCACCTGCTGGTCGATGAAGGAATAGGCTGTCTCGCTTTCCCTGGATTTGGCCGCGAGCGATTCGGTGATGAACAGTTCGCCCATTTTCTGTGCCACGAACTGTGCACGCTCCGCATCCGAGTCTGAGTACTCTATACGGACAAGATTTTCCCCCACGTTGGTTACCAACGTGCGCTCCTTGATTCCCTCGACGATACCGTCGATGCGCAGCGGGTCCGAGGGCTCATCCGGCGAAAGAAATCCTGCCGTGTGAACGATTTGAGTGAGAAGCTTGCGGCCATAGATCACTTCTCGCGCAATCATTGCGCGATCGGCCAGTGGTGACTGCACCGCGGCACCCTCCATGAGGGGACCAATGACGCTTCGGTCTTCCACATAGACCGTGCTGTAGGAGTTGTAAGTCCTCGGCCAGGTGACGCCCATCACCGTGATTACGAGGGCAATCGCCATGAAAGCGCCGACCATCATGTAGCGACGCCGATAGGCATCAAGCAGCAGCAGCCGCAGAATTTCGGTGAGGTTGGCAGGCATGGCGCCTCCGTCAGAACAGACGCTCAGGGATGGTGATTACGTCTCCGGGGCGCAGGTCCAAATTCGTGCCCAAGTCGCCTTGGGTGAGAATGCGACCAAGAAACACGTTGAATATCTTGGTCTCTCCGTTTTGGCTACGCCGGAATACCTTGGTCCTGTCTGGTGCCGCGAATGCGTTGATGCCGCCTGCCTCCAACACCGCATCGAGCGCAGTCATGCCCTGGCGGTATGGCATGGACATGGGCTGTTCGACCGCACCCGTGACTCGGATACGGGAGAGGAACTGGTGCGAACGAAGTTCCGTGAGGATGACCGTGACATCGGGATTGCGGATGTATGCGGAGAGGCGCGTACGTATTTCCTTGGCGACCTCCTGCGGCGTACGTCCACCTGCCTGCACGTCCCCAATAAGGGGTACCGTGATCTTGCCGTCCGGTCGCACCGGCATCGTCACGGACAATTCTTCGTCACGCCACACATTTACCGCGACGAGATCGTCTACACCGATGCGGTATTCCTGTGATTCGGTCGCCTTCGCATCAGTGGCTGTATCACCGGAACGGCGATCCCCACCGGCGGCGCAACCGGTCAACGCGGCGACAAACACCGCCATGGCGGCCAGTTTACGTGCATCCATTGCCTTCGCTCCCTGTTGTTCGGCGCGCCCAAAAACACTGAAAAATGCTGTTCGAACTCTAGTTCAGCACCTTTCGCTGTCAAGCACTGTCACGATAACCCAGGGCCCTTTCAAGGGAAGCGTGACATGCTCCTCGTGAGTGTGTATTCCCCATTGATTAAGGAGGCATACGACCACGCGCCTGATACACACCTGGATTATCGTGCTCCCTTACCGAACACGACCACTTCAACAGTCTGCAGCAAGATGATAAGGTCGAGCAGCAGTCCGCGGTTCTTAAGGTAATAAAGATCGTACTGCGTCTTCTCCAGCATGTCCTGCTGTGTGGCTCCGTACGGGTATAGCAACTGTGCCCAGCCCGTGATGCCGGGTTTGATACGGTGGCGTTCGCGATAGAACGGTATCTCGCACTCCAGCTTCGCCACGAATTCCGGTCGCTCGGGTCGCGGCCCGACCAAGCTCATGTCGCCACGGATCACGTTGAAGAGTTGTGGCAGTTCATCGATGCGCACCTTGCGTATGATCCGGCCCACGCGGGTGACACGATCGTCGTCGGTCGCAGCGAAACGCGGCCTGCCGTCCGCCTCCGCATCGACACGCATGCTGCGGAATTTCACCAGCTCGAACAAGGTGCCGCCTTGTCCTACACGGCGTTGACGATACAATACGGGAGCACGCCAGCCGTCCTCGATCTTCACCGCAAGCGCGGTGGCCATCATGAACGGCAGGCCGACCATCAGCAGTAGCAGGCCGGCCACAAGGTCCAGTGCCCGTTTGGCGAACACCCCCGGCCTGCCCGTCTCACCCGTGTTGAACAGCATCCATCCTGGGCGTAGCAAGTCGACGCGAACCTTTCCGGCCTCACGCTCGATGAAATCGATCATTTCCACGACCCCGATGCCCGCATAACGGCAGTCCATCAGTGCCTCCAGCGGCAGGCGCCCTCTGCGATCGGCTACCGATACCACGATCTCGTCTGCGCCCACGCTCCGGGCGATCTCCGCCAGCGGCCGATCTGCAATAAAAGACGGTCCTGGCCCTGCCTCACCATCGAGCGGCACATGTCCGACCAGCTCGAAGCCGCGCCGATCGGCACTCCGGCGCAGTGCCGCCAGCGCTTGCGTACCCGGGCCGCCGCCAAGAACCAGGATGCGTCTCTTCAACAGGCCCGCGTCGGCACAGGTGAAGAACACGGCGTGCAGGAGGGCGATAGTGATGAAGGCGACCATGGCCGATGCCGCCACGGCCTGCATGCTCGGTGGCTCTACGGGAATGATGATATAAAGCGTGCCTATCAGTGGCAGCGCCGCCATGAAGGCGATGGCCGTACGCACCACGATACCCACAAACGTGGCACGGAGATTGAGTTGGTAAAGTCCCAACGCCGACATAAGCACCATCAATGACATGGCGGCGAACACCGGAATCGAAAGCGGTGCTGAATCCGCGACTGCGCCAAAGGCATCGAACGCAATGGCCGCGTATACCGCGACTCCCGCCGCCACTGCCTCCAATAGGGACAACAACAATAATGGAATACTCACGCGATGGCCGAGCACGCGGAGTGGCCTCATGGTGGCACCTTTGCTGCCTCGCTGTTTGCAGTTGGCAAGAGCATAGAAGTTTGGTCTAAAAGCGCACACGCGCCTCTCTTGAGCCCACCATCAACGTTTTGTGTGTTGTGGCCTGGACATGCCGCCGGCGTGCGTACGAAACCTATACTTCGCACAACCTGCATGGAGCAGGTGTACGGACATACCAACCGCGACTAAGGAAAGTCCAAAATGTTCAATGTCGACACTACCCGAGTTGGCATCGTCGGACTTGGTTATGTAGGTTTGCCCCTGGCCGTAGAATTCGGTCGCCAGTTCCCCACGGTCGGATTTGATATCAAGGAAGAGCGCATTGCCGAATTGCGCGCCGGGTACGACAGCACACTCGAGGTCGGTGCAGAAGGCCTCGCAGAGGCACACCACTTGACGTACTCACACTCGGTGGACGACCTGACCGGATGCAACGTGTACGTCGTCGGTGTTCCCACGCCCGTGAACAGGCATAAGTGGCCCGACCTGCGGCCGCTCGAAGCAGCGAGCCGTACGGTGGGCAAGGTACTGAAACAGGGAGATGTGGTGGTATACGAATCCACGGTATACCCGGGCGCCACCGAAGAGGTCTGTGTACCCATTCTTGCAGCCGTCTCCGGACTCACGTTCAACCGAGACTTCTTCGTGGGCTACAGTCCCGAGCGCATCAATCCCGGCGACAGGGAGCACACCCTCACCACCATCCGCAAGATTACGTCCGGCTCCACCCCGGAAACGGCAGACTTCGTGGATGCGCTTTACGCACGCATCATTCCCGCAGGCACCTACAAGGCCAGCAGCATCCGTGTGGCTGAAGCGGCCAAGGTGATCGAGAACACCCAGCGCGACGTGAACATCGCGCTCATGAACGAGCTTTCCCACATCTTTGGCCGGCTCGGCATTGATACCCTCGACGTACTCGAAGCCGCGGGCACGAAGTGGAACTTCCTGCACTTCCGCCCCGGCCTGGTCGGGGGCCATTGCATCGGTGTAGACCCTTATTACCTCACGCATAAGGCGCAGGAGACCGGTTACCAGCCGACACTGATCCCTGCAAGCCGTCTCATCAACGAAAACATGGGCAAACATGTGGCTGAACGTGTGGTTCAGCTCATGGCGAAGCACGGCATTCCGGGCGTCGGCTCGCGCGTGCTCCTGCTCGGGCTCACGTTCAAGGAGAACTGCCCGGATCTGCGCAATACCCGCAGCACGGATATCGTGGAAGCCTTGCGCAGCTTCGGGGTCGAGGTGGATGTACATGACCCCTGGGTGGACGCAGACACTGCGCGCACCGAGTGCGGCATCATGCCCGTCAAGCTCCCCGCTCATGGAGAGTACGACGCTGTTGTACTGGCGGTCGCGCATCGACAATTCGTTGAAATGGGCGCGACAGGCATCACTGCGCTGTGCAAGCCGACCCATGTGATCTTCGACGTCAAGGGTATTCTTCCCGCCGGCACTACCCACGGCCGGCTCTGACACGGAGGTGGATCATGTGCGGAATCATCGGGGGCGTCAGCTCTTCCGATCTCATGCCCGCGCTCATGGACGGACTGCGACGGCTGGAGTACCGCGGTTATGATTCAGCCGGAGTAGCCGTGGTGAATGCTCATGGGCATATCATGCGCCAGCGCGCGGTGGGCAAGGTAACGGCGCTGGCCGAACTGCTACAGGAGCAACCCTTGCACGGTCTCGTGGGCATCGCCCACACACGCTGGGCGACCCACGGGCGACCTCACACCGACAATGCCCATCCTCACGTGAGCCGCGACAGCGTCGCCGTGGTACACAACGGCATCGTGGAAAATCATCAAGAGCTGCGCGCTGAACTGGAAGCGGCGGGTTACCGCTTCGTCAGCGAGACAGATACTGAAGTCATCGCTCACCTGGTTGAATTGAACCTGCAGCGGACCGGAAGCCTGCGTGACGCGGTCACCGCTGCAGTGCATCGCCTAGAAGGTGCGTTTACTTTTGCCGTTGTCTCCAGCGCTGCCCCTGATCACTTGGTCGCGGCCCGCCAGGGCAGTCCGTTGGTGGTTGGTGTCGGAACCACCGGGTGTTACGTGGCCTCGGATACTTATGCCCTACTTCCAGTCGCCCACAACTTTATCTACCTGGAAGAAGGTGACGTTGTTGAGCTTGGCTGCGACAGCTTGCGCATCTACGATGCCAACGGTCAACGGGTCGAGCGGAACGCGAGCGAAGTGCAGTCCAGTAATGCCATGGCCGACAAGGCCGGCTTTCGGCATTACATGCTGAAGGAGATTTATGAGCAACCGATGGTGATTGCGCGCACCCTGGAATCCTGGATGGACAACGGTCGACTCAACCTGGATCGGCTGGCGCCACAGGCGCAACAATTATTCGAGCAGGTGCGCCATGTGCAGATTGTCGCCTGCGGCACCAGCTATCACGCGGGCATGATCGCACGTTACTGGCTCGAGGAGTCGGGTGTGCCCTGTCAGGTGGAGGTGGCCAGTGAATATCGTTATCGCCGCCATGTCGTTGCACCAGGCACGCTACTGCTGACCATCTCGCAATCGGGTGAAACGGCAGATACGCTCGCCGCCCTGCGCGAAGCCGCCGGAAAGGATTACCTCGGCAGTCTGGCGATATGCAATGTGCCCAACAGTTCGCTGGTCCGGGAATCGGATCTTTCCATGCTGACCCGCGCCGGTCCGGAGATTGGCGTCGCTTCGACCAAAGCCTTCGTTGGGCAGCTCATGGCGTTGGCCGTGCTGAGCCTGGCACTGTCCCACCGTGCCGCTGCGGTGGCTGATTATGAGCAACGCTGGCTCAATGCCCTGATGCAATTGCCTGAACGCCTGCACGAACTGCTGCATTGCGACCTTGGTCTGGAGGCGCTCGCCACGGAGCTGTCGCACCATAATCATGCCCTGTTCCTCGGACGTGGTATCCAGTATCCGGTGGCCATGGAGGGTGCGCTCAAGTTGAAGGAGATCTCATACATCCATGCCGAGGCCTATCCGGCAGGTGAGCTCAAGCACGGACCACTGGCGTTGGTGGATAGCGAGATGCCCGTCATCGTCAATCTTCCGCATGATCACCTGCGCACGAAGACACTTTCCAACCTCCGGGAAGTACAGGCTCGCGGTGGGCGCACCATCGTCTTCGCCGACGATCGTACGGCCGAGGGTCTGGCCGATGACAGTCGCGTGATACGTCTCGGCGCAGTGGACGAGTGTGTGTCACCGGTGGTGTTCACCTTGCCGCTGCAATTGCTCGCCTACCACACTGCCGTGGTGAAAGGTGCCGACGTGGATCAACCGCGCAACCTGGCAAAATCCGTGACAGTGGAATGATCCGGCCGGCGTGTATCAGCAGCAGAGGGTGCCGGGAGGCACCCTCTGCCCATGGCCGTGCCCGTGCTTTCCCGTTTGCTGACGGCACGGGTAACCGGACGAGCGGTTTTCATCAAACAGTATGGCGTCTTGGTGCCCTTGGTTCCTGCGTGGTTTCAACGGTGAATTCCTGATCAATCCTCACACAAAACCTGTATACGAAAGTACCGGGTTTCCCCCGTTTTTCCCTCCAGCTCTTATTCAGGTAACGTGTCACATAAAAAGGGTTGTGCTTATGCGTATTCGTACTTGTTAGGAACTGCTGCGCCGGCACCGGGTCGAACTTTGCAAAGCCGTGAGTTTCTCCTATAACTGAATCCAACCTAGCGTCAACAGAGCGACACTAACGCCATGAAACTGAGCAGACGCAATCCGAGGAATCGCAACATCACGCGTATGGATCACGAGAAGGTGCGCGGTTATTGGGTGCGGGTCGTGAAGGATGGCAAGCTCTACCAGAAGCTCTTTTCCGACGGCCAGTACGGCGGCAAGCGCCGCGCCATGGATGCTGCGCGCGAATACCGCGACGAAATCCGCCAGAAGCTGTTTGGCGATAGCGCTGAATCCCCACGTCGCGTCTTTACCTCATGCAAACGCAACACGTCAGGCATGGTAGGCGTGCACTACGTGGAAAAGCAGCGTGGAGATTCCGTGACCCGGGCCTATGTGGCGTCCTGGTGCCCCACCAAGGGCGGACCGCAGAAGCACAAGTACTTCTCGGTGAACCGTCTCGGCAAGCGCGAGGCATTCCGGCAGGCCTGTGCGTGGCGCAAGGCAAGGGTTACGGAGATCCTGCACAGCCGTGGAGGCATGGTCGGCACATCCGCGCTGCAGTGAGGGGTGCCGCACCATAATCCCCTCAAAGGGGTGGGGAAATGCTGATATGCGGCGGCTGCTCGCCGGTGAACTGCACCCGCTCGGCCATCGCCTGATTCATGTAGACGGTACCCGCCTCGTCCACCAGCATGGCGTACCTGATGCCCATGCGCCGGGCCATGCGATGCCAATGGTCCGGCCCGGCAATCACCAGCACGGTGGCCGCGGCGTCCGCCACGGTCCCGTCCGGGTGAATCACGGTGGCCGAGGTGATGCCCTCCACGGGCCAACCTGTACGCGGGTCCAGGATATGTGCATAGCGCAGGTTTTCATACGCCCTGAAGCGCTCGTAATTCCCCGAAGTATGCACGCTCTCGCCATCGTGCACCTCCAGTGAGGCGAGTACACCCGCCCCCTGGGGATGGCGAATACCCACACGCCAGGGGCGGTCACCGCGACTGCCGATAACACCCAATCCTCCTCCCGCATTCACGATGGCGTTGGCTATCCCCATCGTGCGCAGCTTCCGCAGCGCCAGGTCCACCGCGTAGCCTTTGGCGATGCCGCCGAAGTCCAACTGCACGGATGGATTGCTTGAGCTCAGCTCGCCATCATGCATCTGCAGATCGGCCATGGCGGGTGCCTGGCGCACCAATTCCGCAATGGCGTCCGGGTCCGGCGGCGGTCCGTGCGGGCGTTCACTGGATTGGAACCCCCACAACCGCAGCAGACGCCCAATGGCAGGGTTGAACAACCCTTCACTTTGCATGGCGATCTGTTGGGATTTCTGGATCAACGGCTGCAGCGAAGCGGGCACGGCCGCGGGCCGGCCTGCTGCGATGGCCGCGTTCAGTTCGGTGAGTGGCCCGGGCTCCCAGGCGTGCCATTCATGGTGCCAGGTCTGGAAATCCTCGCTGATGGCCGCCACGGCCTCGCGCCCCTGCTGTTCGGGAACGCCATGAATGGTGACGTCGGCCAGGGTACCGAAGACGTAGAAGCGGTCTTCGTAGATCTGCTCCGCCGGGCGCGCGCAGGCGGCCGCGAAGATGACGACAAACACAGCCACGAAGGCGGTGGTGAACTTGTACATATCAGTTTCGATCAGGGACTCGGGCCACGGACGGCAGCCTTGGCCAAGGCCGCGGAAAGGAATGGGGCGAGGACGTCATCGGCACCGGCACAGGTCTGGTCCACATTGCCGGTCCACGGTTAGAGACTGGACAATTCGCTCAGTTCCTCGTCGGAGAGCAGCCTGCCCGCATCCACGAGGATCAGCAGGCCATCCTTGCGGTTGGCAAGGCCGGTGATGAAGCGCGCCGAATCGCCCGCCCCTGTGTCGGGGGGTGATTCCATTTCCGAGGCGTGCAACTGCAGCACCTCGTGCACGCTGTCCACCAGGAAACCCACGACGTGGTCATTGCCCGCTTCCAGGATCAGGATACGGCTGACATCATCCACTTCCCTGAACGGCAGGCCGAATCGGCTACGTGTATCGATGATTGAAACCACGTTGCCGCGCAGGTTGATGATGCCGAGTACATAACCGGGTGCCCCGGGCACGGGTGAGATCTCCGTACAGCGCAGGACCTCACGCACCTGCATCACGTCGATGCCGTAGGTTTCGTTTTCAAGCTTGAAGGTCACCCAACGGGAAACCGGATCACTACGTGTCTGGACCGACAGACTCATGATGACTCCTCGATAGGCGGGCTCCGCCAGTATATCGGCATCGATCCACCTAAAGTAAGGGCGTCGGCTGCCTCCCATAACACACCTCGGTTGACGTCCAGGCAGGCACCCTTGCGGCAATGGAAGGAACACGCTTTCGGGGTTGCAAAAAAAAGGCCCTGTTGGGGATCAGGGCCAGGGTTGCGCATTTAAGCGCAGGGGGAGGAAAAGACACAGACATCGACGCCACGAGGAGAGACTCCAACCACAGCCGGCCTGATGTTCAATGCCTTCCGTAGACTCAGTATAGGAGTCAGGATATGCCCTGCCAGCAGGTATGGATTAAGGTTTTTTATGGTGCAGAGGAAGGGGGTGGAGGCGCTGGGGAACAGCGGTGAGGCAGCCCGGGCGCAGGCGCGCCCGGTGTTACGGTCAGCGGATGATGCTGCGCTTGGCGTTGTTCATGAACTGTGTGAACGGCACCAGTTCCGGTGAGGCCTCGGCCATTTTTGCCAGTTCGGACTTGGCCTCTTCCAGCGACAGGCCGGAGCGGTACAGCACCTTGTAGGCGTTGCGCAGGCTGCGGATCTGCTCAGGCGGGAAACCGCGGCGCTTGAGGCCCTCCTTGTTGATGCCGTGGGGTTCGGCCGGATTACCCGAGACCATCAGGTATGGCGGCACGTCCTTGGAAATGGCACTGCCCATGCCGGTGAAGGCATGCGCGCCAATGGAGCAGAACTGATGTACCAGCGTGAAGCCGGACAGGATGACCCAGTCTTCCACGTGCACATGGCCGGCCAGGGAGGCATTGTTCGAGAAGATCACCTTGTCGCCGATCCGGCAATCGTGGGCTACATGCACGTAAGCCATATAGAGCCCATCGTTACCGATGCGGGTGATGCCGCCACCTGTTGGAGTGCCGCGGTTCATGGTGACGAACTCGCGGATGATGTTGCGGTCACCGATCTCCAGGCGTGTGGATTCACCCTGGTACTTCTTGTCCTGGGGCGCCTCACCGAGCGAGGCAAACTGACAGACGTGGTTGTCACGTCCAAGCCGGGTTGGTCCCTGGATGACCACATGCGGGCCAATCACAGTATTGGCACCGATCTCCACGTCCGCACCGATGATGCTGTAGGCGCCAATGGAGACGCCGTCCGCGAGTCTTGCGCTCGGGTCGACGATGGCGGTCGGGTGGATGCTCATGCGATCTCCTGTTCGGCGCACATCAGCTCGGCCTCCGCCACCAGCTTGCCATCCACCTTCGCTTCCGCCTTGAACTTCCAGATCCCGCGCTTGGCCTTGATGATCTCCACCTCGAGGCGCAGCTGATCGCCAGGCAGCACGGGCTGCTTGAAGCGACAGTTGTCGATGCCGGCGAAGTAATACAGCGACTTGCCGTCGGGCTTGGTGCCCTGGGTCTTGAACGCCAGGATGCCGGTGGCCTGGGCCAGGGCTTCCATGATCAGCACGCCGGGAAACACCGGGCGCTCCGGGAAGTGGCCGGTAAAAAACGGTTCGTTGACGGTCACGTTCTTGATGGCCACCAGGCGTTCGCCGGGCTGGCACTCAAGGACTCGATCGACCAACAGGAACGGATAACGGTGCGGCAGGTGTTCGAGCACCCCCTGGATGTCCATTGCGTTCAAGGATTCACCCCTTCTGTTTGAGTTCTTGCAGTTCTTTTTCCAGGCTCTTGAGCCTACGTGCCATTTCGTCCAGTTGCTTGAAACGGGCGAAGTTGCGGTGCCATTGTTCTGTGGGCTGCAGCGGCACGCCCGAGGAATACACCCCTGGTGCCTTGATGGATTGCGACACGAAAGACGTGGCCGTGACCGTCACGCGATCGGTGATCTCGATATGACCGACGATGCCCACACCACCACCGATGGCACACTGGCGACCTATGGTGGTGCTGCCGGCGATGCCCACACAGCCGGCGATGGCGGTGTGCTCACCGATGTGGACGTTGTGGGCCACCTGGATCTGGTTGTCGAGCTTGACGCCGTCTGCGATCACCGTGTCTTCGATGGCGCCTCGGTCCACGGTGGTGCAGGCGCCGATCTCCACATCGTCGCCGATGTGCACGCCCCCCAACTGCGGCACCTTCACCCAGGTCCCCGCGTCATTGGCGAAACCGAAACCATCGCTACCGATGACCGTGGACGCGTGGATGAGGGTCCGCTTGCCGATACGGCTGCCCGGGTACACCGTGACATTGGCAACCAGGTGCGCGCCCGCACCGATGCGGCTGCGCCCCAGCAGTACGCAGCCGGGACCGATTACCGCGCCTGCTTCCACACTCACTTCCGCACCCACCAACGCGTGCGCCCCGATGCTCGCCTCCGGATGGATGTCAGCGGCGGGATCGACCACTGCGGTGGCATGAATGCCGGAGGCCTGCGCACCGTCGCGCACGAACAGCCTCGCCACCTGGGCGTAGGTGAGATGAGGATTGTGCGACACCAGTGCATGGGTGGGGCAGTCTGTGACCACCTCCTCGCCCAGAATCACTGCCGAGGCGCGCGTCTCCGCCAACTGGCGCTTGTATCTCGGGTTGGTGAGGAAGGTGATCTGCCCGCGCCCTGCGCCGGCCAACGTGCCCACGCCCTCGATGAGGCAGGCCGGGTCGCCGACCACGCGCGCGCCCGTACGAGCCGCCAATTCTGCGAGCGTGTACTGCACGCCTTCTACTTCTTTCCGCCGGCCTTGCCGCTTTGTTGCTTGCCGTAGACGTCGCGCAAGCGTGTGAGTACCTTCTCGGTAACGTCCACCTTTTCACTGGCGAATACCACCCCGGCCTCGAGCACCAGGTCGAACTTGTCCTCACGGGCGATGTTCACGATAGCCTCGGCCGCCTCACGCTGCAGGCGAGAAAATTCCTCATTACGGCGCAGGTTGAGGTCCTCGCTGAACTCGCCTTGGGCGCGCTTGAGCTCACGCTGTTGCGACAAGAGTTCCCGCTCCAGCTTGACGCGTTCCGAGTCACTCAGGGTGGGACCGTCGCGCTCGAGGCGCTCCTGCATGTCCTTGAGTTTGCGCTGCACGCTGACGATATCGGATTCGCGTGGTGAAAATTCCTGTTGCAGGCGTTCACGCGCCGCCTTGGCCTGCGGTGCCTGCTCCAGCACACGCGCGGTGTTCACGAAGCCGATCTTCAGCTCCGCATGGGCGGGCGCCACCAACGCGGCACAGGCCGCCGTCGCCCACAGCAACTGTTTGTATCTGTTCACAATCAACTCCATCCCCTGCTGTCTGTCAGAAGGGCGCTCCCAGGCTGAACTGGAAGAGCTCGGTGTCGTCATCGGCCTGTGCGTTGAGCGGTTGCGCGAAGCTGAAGCTCAGGGGGCCCACGGGGGTGAACCAATAGAGAGCGATGCCCGCGGCAAAGCGCATGTCCTGCTCGCTCAGGTCCGTATCGGTATCGAACACGTTGCCGCCATCCACGAAGGCACTGACCCGTGTCGAGGAACTATTTTCGGAGAACGGATTCGGCAAAATCAACTCCGCATTCAGCAGCGCGCGGGCGTTGCCGCCGAGGGCGTCGTCACTTTCGTCACGCGGTCCCAGGCTGTTGGCCCGGTAACCACGCACGGTGCGTACGCCGCCGCCAAAATAACGCTCGAAGGGCGGGAGGGCAGTGGTATCGCCGTAACCACTGCCGTAAGCCACTTCACCGCCGTACTGGATGATGAACCGCCCGCCGAAGATGGGCTGGAAGTTCTTGGTGCGGTAATAGAGCTTGTAGAAGCTGATGCTGTCCTCGCCGACCGGCACCGCGATCTCGGAACCGATGGTGTTGATGGTGCCGTCGGTGGGAAACAGGGCCCGATCGCGTGAGTCGAACGACCAGTTAACGTCTGCCTTGAGGGCGTTGAACTGACAGTCCTCCAAGCTCGCGTTGTCTTCACAAAAATCCACGATGTTCTGTGACGTCGAACTGGTGGTATTGATACGCGTGCTTTCTGCGCTCAGCCGGTAACGGAAAGTATTGAACTCCGACAAGGGCACGCCGAAGCCGATGCCGGCACCCAAGGCGTCAGTGGTGTAGCCGGTGGTGATATTCGCCTCGCTCGGGTCCGTGGAACGATAGAAGACGTCAAAGCTGCGGCTCACGCCGTCCAGGGTGTAGAACGGATTGGTGAAACTGAAGCTGTACTCATCCGTGACTTCACTGTTGTTCATGGCCAGGGTGAAGCGGTTTCCCGAGCCCATGAAGTTTTCCTGGGTGACACTCACGTTAACCAGGAAGCCGCTGGTATCGCCATAGCCGATACCTGCATTGAGGCTGCCGAAGGTTTCGCGTTCCACCACGTCGAAGTTCACGTCGACCTGATCAGGGCTGCCGGGCACGGGCACGGTTTCCACGTTGACCACGTCGAAAAAGCCGAGGCGGTTGAGGCGCGTCCTGGATCGGTTCACCAGTGCGGTTTCGAGTGGTGCGCCCTCCATCTGGCGCATCTCGCGGCGCAACACCTCGTCCCGCGTGCGCAGGTTGCCGGTGATATTCACACGCCGCACGTAGGCGCGACGGCCCGGATCCACGAAAAATACCAGGCTCACTTCCTTGCGCTCTGCATCCACTTCGGGCACGGGATTGACGTTGGCGAAGGCGTAGCCGATCTCGCCCAGACGATCGCTGATGCGTGTGGCACTTTCGGTGAGTTCGCGACGCGAAAAGACCTCGCCTTTCTCAAGGCTGATGAGCTTGCGCAGCTCCGTTTCGGCGACGATGGTCTCGCCCACCACCTTCACCTCGGCGACGCGGTACTGCTCGCCCTCGGCCAGGTTGACGGTGATGTAGACGTCGCGCTTGTCAGGCGAGATCGAGACCTGAGTGGATTCGATGTTGAAGTTGATGTAGCCGCGATCCAGGTAGTACGAACGCAGCGTTTCCAGATCGCCTGCCAGCTTCGGGCGTGAATACTGATCACCGCTGTAGAACGGGGCGATGGGCGGCTTGACGCCCGATTCGAGGCGCCGCAACAGTTCGTCCTCGCTGAAGGCCTTGTTGCCCACCAGCTTGAGGCTGCGAATAGTGGCGATCTCCCCTTCCGCCACCTCGATCTTCACGGCCACACGGTTGCGCTCCTGCGGTGCGGCAGAGGTCTGTACGCGCGCGGCGTAGTAACCCAGCAGCAGGTATTGGCGCTTCAATTCCTGCTCAATGCGATCCAGCAGGGAGCGATCGAACACCAGACCTTCCGCCAATCCCACTTGGCGCAGGCTCTCCAGCAACTGCTCTGTCTGGATCGCCTGGTTGCCGCTCACCTCGATGCTGGCGATGGCCGGACGCTCGGCCACGAACACCACCAGGGTGCTGCCTTCGCGCTCGAGCACCACGTCCTTGAAAAAGCCTGTCTTGAACAGGGCACGCACCGCCTGCGAGGACAAGCGCTCATCGAGGCGATCACCACGCTTCACAGGCAGGTAGTTGAACACCGTGCCGGCGGCAATGCGCTGCAGACCCTCCACGCGGATGTCTTCCACGACAAAGGGTTCGAAGGCCCATGCGGGCAGCGAGCATGCCAGCCCGAGAACAAAAGAGAGAAGACGACTCATCCGGCGAGACGCACCAAATCGTTATAGAAAGCGACAAGCATCAGCATGAGGATCACGGTAAGACCGACCTTCTGCGCCAATACCTCGGCCCGCTCCGAGGCGGGCCGACGCCGTACCGCCTCCACGGCATAAAAGGCCAGATGGCCACCGTCGAGCACGGGGATGGGCAGCAGGTTCAACACCCCGAGGCTGACGCTCACCACGGCGAGAAAACCGAGGAACTGGGCGAGACCGGCGCTGGCCGTGACCCCGGCGTAGCGTGCGATGGTGATCGGACCGCTGATGTTCTCCACCGAGGCGCGCCCCACCACCATCTCACCCATCATGCGCAGGGTGAGCGTGGACATCTCCCAGGTGCGCTCGGCCGCGGCGCCCACGGCAGCCACCAGACCGTACTGCTGGACCGCGCGCAGCTCCTCCATAGCCGTCGGGTCCACGTACACACCGGCACCGATTCGACCCACCGGCCCATCCTCGGTCTCGAAGCGCTCGGGCCGGATCTGCACGTCATGTTCCGCACCATCCCGCACCACGTGCATGGCCAGCGGCCGGCCCGGGCTGTTGCGCACGGCGAGAACCAATTCCTCCCATTCGGTTATCCCGCTACCGTCGATGGCCACGATGCGGTCACCCGCTGCAAGCCCGGCACGGTCCGCGGCGGAACCCGGCACGACCTCACCGATCACGGGCTCCAGCGGGGGGCGGTAAGGCGTGAGGCCGATGATGGATGGCAGGGCCTCCGGACTGACGTCATGCGGCACCTCGTCCAGCCCCAGGGTGATGACCCGGTCCTGGCCCTCTTCGCGCGCGGTTACGGGCACCGGTTGCTGACGCAGGGCATGCGGCATGACGGCCTCCAGCACCGCGCCCCAGGTCGGGGTAGGCTCACCATCCACGGCCACGATCTCCATGCCCGCACGGATCCCCGCCCGGGCGGCGAGGGAATCCGGATCCACATCCCCCACGAGGGACTTGAGGCCAGGCACGCCAGCCACGAACATGAGCCAATAGGCCAACACGGCAAACAGCAGATTGAAGGCCGGGCCGGCCGCCACGATGGCGAAACGGCGCCCCACGGTCTGGCGGTTGAAGGCGCGGTGCCGTTCCCCCGCGGGCACCTCGCCCTCGCGCTCGTCCAGCATCTTCACGTAGCCCCCGAGCGGCACCGCGGCAAGCACGTACTCGGTCTGGTCCGGGCCCCGGCGGGTACTCCACACCGGGCGCCCGAAGCCGATAGAGAAACGCAGCACCTTTACGCCCAGGCGCCGGGCGACCCAGAAATGGCCGAACTCGTGGACGGCGATGAGCACCGACAGCGCAAGCACGAATGCCAGGGCGCTGGTGAGGAAATCGAACATCAGGCGGCCTTTCTGACTAGCTGTGCAGCGACATCGCGCGCAGCCACATCGGCGGCGAGAATGGTGTCGAGGCTGTCAGCCTCACGACCCGTCACCATGCCGAGCGTGGCCTCGATGATGGCAGGAATCGCCGTGAAGCGCACCTGCCGATCCAGAAACGCCTGCACGGCCACCTCATTGGCAGCATTGAGCACGGCCGGCGCCGTGCCCCCTGCCACCATGGCCTCCACCGCCAGGCGCAGGCAGGGGAAGCGCTGCAGGTCGGGACTGCGGAAGTCCAGTCGCGCCACCTCGAAAAGGTCCAGGCTGGCCACGCCCGAGGCGATGCGCTCCGGCCAGGCCAGGGCATGGGCAATGGGCGTGCGCATGTCGGGATTGCCGAGTTGCGCCAGCAACGAGCCATCCACGTATTCAACCATGGAGTGGATCACACTCTGCGGGTGCAACACCACCTGGATATCGGCCGGCAGGGTATCGAACAACCAGCAGGCCTCGATGACCTCCAGGCCCTTGTTCATCATGGTGGCCGAGTCCACCGAGATCTTGCGGCCCATGTTCCAGTTGGGGTGCGCCACGGCCTGTTCGGGCGTCACTGCGGCGAGAGCCTCCAGCGGGGTGTCGCGGAACGGCCCCCCCGACGCGGTAAGAAGGATCCGGCGCACCCCCACCGCGCGGAGTCCGCGTCCGAAATCGCGTGGCATGCACTGGAACACCGCGTTGTGTTCACTGTCGATGGGCAGCAACTCGGCACCGCTTGCCCGCACCTCATCCATGAAGATCCGCCCGGACATGACCAGGGCTTCCTTGTTGGCGAGCAGCACCCGCTTGCCGGCACGCGCCGCGGCGAGTGTGGGGCTCAGGCCGGCGGCGCCGACGATGGCGGCCATGACGTAATCCACCTGTGGCAGCGCGGCCACGCGCTCCAGGCCTTCCTCACCGGCGAGCACCGTGATCTCCGGTGCCTGCTGCCGCAGCCGTTCGGCCAGGCGTGCGGCGGCGTCGGCGTTCGCCATGACGGCGAACTCGGGCCGTACCGACACGCACTGTTCCACCATGCGCTCCACCTGCGCGTTGGCGGTGAGCGCCACCACGCGGTAACGCTCGGGATGGCGGGCGATCACATCCAGCGTACTGACGCCGATGGAGCCGGTGGAACCGAGGACAGTAATGCCCTTCATGTCGTTACCTTCAGCCAGATAAGCCCGAGGGCGAACACCGGTGCCGCGGCGGTGATGCTGTCCAGGCGGTCCAGAACCCCCCCGTGACCCGGCAGCAGCTGGCCGCTGTCCTTTGCTCCGGCCATGCGCTTGAACATACTCTCGGTCAGGTCACCCACCACCGACGCCAGCACGGTGACCAGGCACAGTCCGAGAAAACCCGCGAGTACCGTATCAGGGATATCCAACAGGCGCGCGGCCGCATAACCGGTGGCCAGCACCAGCAGCAGGGCGCCGCCGAGCCCTTCCCAGGTCTTGCCCGGACTGACGCGCGGGGCCAGCTTGCGGCGACCGAAGGCGCGACCGGCGAAATACGCACCGATGTCGGCAAAAGAGACCAGCACCATCACCAGCAGCGCGGCACGCGGGTCGCCCTGGTGCAGCAGCAGCAGACCTGTATGCGCCGGCAGCAACACCAGCACACCGGTGAGGGCACGGATGGCATGCGACTGGAAGAACGTGCTGCCGGTGGGATAGGCCAGCACGAACAGGAACGCGGCGGACCACCAGATCACGCCCAGGCTGATCAGGATGAGCGCGATCAACGGTTCCTGCGGGAGGATGCGGTTCAGCAGGCCCAGGACCAGCAACACCGTGGCCGTATACGAGTAGCGTGGCGTGCCTTCCAGCCCGGACAGGCCCGCCCACTCCCAGGCACCCAGCGCGAGCACCAGCGCCAGCACCACGCCGAACACCGCCGTGGGCAGATAGAGCGTGATGGCGATGATGACCGGCGCGATGAAAAGCGCTGTGAGGACCCGCTGTTTAAGCACCGTTGGACTGCTCCACTTGTTCGCCGGTACGTCCGAAACGCCGCTGGCGCGTGGCAAAGGAGGCAAGCGCCTCCTCGAAGGCTGCGGTGTCGAAGTCCGGCCAGAGAATGGGGGTGAAGTACAGCTCTGCATAGGCGAGCTGCCACAGAAGGAAATTGCTGACGCGCTGCTCGCCGCCGGTGCGCACGAACAGATCGGGCTCGGGCAGATCCGCCAAGGCCAACTCGCCGGCAAGCGTGTCGGCCGTTATGGCCGCAGGATCGAGGCTGCCGTCGCGTACTGCCTCGGCCAGGCGGCGTGCCGCTTGGGCGATATCCCAACGCCCGCCGTAGTTGGCAGCGATCACGAGATCGAGGTCCGTGTTGTGGGCGGTGAGTTCTTCCGCCTCGGCGATGCGGCGCTGCAACTTCGGGGCGAAGGCACTGCGATCGCCGATGATGCGCAGGCGCACGCCGTGGTCGTGCAACTTGCGTACCTCACGTTCCAGTGCGGCGAGGAACAGGTCCATGAGCAGACCCACTTCCTCCGGCGGCCGGCGCCAATTCTCGCTGCTGAATGCGAATAGCGTGAGGCCCTCGATGCCCTTTTCAAGGCACAGCTTGACCATGAGGCGCACGGTCTCGAGCCCGGCCTTGTGGCCGGCGAAACGGGGCAGGAAACGTTTGCGTGCCCAGCGTCCGTTGCCGTCCATGATCATGGCGACATGTCGAGGCAGGCGGCTGGCGGGATGCAGGTCCTTGTCGGCCATGGGAATCTCGGGGCGGCCGCGCGCGCAGCGCGGCCGCGGAGCCGATTAGAGCTCCATCATATCCTTTTCTTTGGCTTGGACCACCTTGTCCACTTCAACGATGTAGCGGTCGGTGAGCTTCTGGATTTCCTCTTCCGCCCGTCGTTCATCGTCCTGGCTGATCTGCTTGTCCTTGAGCAGTGCCTTCACGTCCGCATTGGCATCGCGGCGGATGTTGCGGATTGCCACTTTCGCATTCTCGCCTTCGTGCTTCACCACCTTGATCATTTCACGGCGGCGTTCCTCGGTGAGTGCCGGCATGGGCACACGGATGAGCGTGCCGGTGGTAGCCGGGTTCAGGCCCAGGTCGGAGGTCATGATGGCCTTTTCGATGGGACCCACCATGGTCTTTTCCCACGGCGAGATGGCCAGGGTACGCGCATCCTCCGCGGTCACGTTGGCCACCTGGTTGATGGGAACCTGGGAGCCGTAATAGTCGACCGTGACGTGTTCCAGCAAGCTGGGATGCGCGCGGCCGGTACGCAACTTTGCGAGTTCGTGCCTGAGCGTCTCCAGGCTCTTCTGCATGCGATGTTCGGCGTTCTTCTTGGTGTCGTTGATCATGCGTCAGTCTCCACGTTCCACCAGCGTGCCTTCATTCTCGCCCATGATGATGCGCTTGAGGGCATCGGGCTTGTTCATGTCATACACGCGCAATGGCAGGTTCTGCTCGCGGCAGAGCACGATAGCGGTGGCATCCATCACGCCCAGCTTGCGCTCGAGGGCCTCGTCATAGGTGAGACGCTCATAACGCTTGGCGGTCGGGTCCTTCTTCGGGTCGGCGGAGTAGATGCCGTCGACCTTGGTGGCCTTGAGCACCAGTTCCGCGCCGATCTCGATGCCGCGCAGACTGGCGGCAGAATCGGTCGTGAAGAACGGGTTGCCGGTACCGGCGGCGAAGATCACCACGCGCCCCTTTTCCAGGTGGCGGATGGCGCGCCGACGGATGTAGTCCTCGCAGACCTGATGGATAGGCAATGCGGACATCACCCGGCACTTCAGGTTCTCGTGCTCGATGGCGTCCTGCAGTGATAGTGAGTTGATCACCGTGGCCAGCATGCCGATCTGGTCGGCCGTGGCCCGCTCCATGCCGGCCGACGCCAGGCTCACGCCACGAAAGATGTTTCCGCCGCCAATGACCACGCCGACCTGGACGCCGGAGCGCACCAGGTCGGCAATGTCGGCAGCGACACGCTTCACCACGTCCGGGGCGATACCGAACTGCTGATCACCCATCAGCGCCTCACCGCTGAACTTGATGAGGACGCGTTTGTAGACCGGCTTGGCGCTGTCCGTCATGGCTCAGTTACCACGGGCGGTGGCGGCTACCTCTTCGGCGAAATCCACCTTCTTCTTCTCGATGCCCTCGCCCACTTCGAAGCGCTCAAAGCCGATGACCTTGGCGCCGGCGCCCTTGAGCAGCTTCTCCACGGTTTCGTCCGGGTTTTTCACGAAGGGCTGGCCCAGCAGGGTGACTTCCTTCAGGAACTTCTGCACGCGGCCTTCCACCATCTTGGCGACGATCTCGGCTGGCTTTCCGCTTTCCGCCGCCTGGGCGGTGTAGATCTCACGCTCCTTCTCGATGGTCGCGGCAGACACCTGCTCGGCAGACACGCAGATGGGGCGGCTCGCCGCCACATGCATGGCGATGTCCTTGGCCAGTTGGGCGTCGCCGCCTTCCATCTCCACCACCACACCGATGCGGGTGCCGTGGCGATAGAACTCGAGGAAGCCGTTGGCGGCCTCGAACAGGGCGAAGCGGCGCACGGCCATGTTTTCGCCGATCTTGGCAATCTTTTCCTTCAGCGTGTCGGCCACGGAGGCACCGCCCTCGAGGGACAGCGCCAGCAAGGCATCCAGGTCGGCAGGCTTGTCTGCCAGCACCTGCTGGGCAATGGCGTTGGCCATGGCCTGAAAGTCGTCACCCTTGGCCACAAAGTCGGTTTCACAGTTCACTTCCACCATGGCCAGGCGCTTGGCGTCGCCCTGAATGGCGATGACGCCTTCGGCCGCGGTACGGCCGGCCTTCTTGTCGGCCTTGGCCATGCCACTCTTGCGCATATGTTCGATGGCCGCCTCGATGTCGCCGCCCGTTTCCGTCAGCGCCTTCTTGCATTCCATCATGCCAGCGCCGGTGCGCTCACGCAGTTCCTTGACCAGTTGTGCGGTGATTTCTGCCATTTGTTGTCCCCTGAAAGCTGATCGGGCGCCGCGACTGCGCCACCCTGTCTATGAATTCGAAAAAGGGGGCATGGCCCCCTTTTTCTTCAAGGCTTGGAAGCGGCCGGTCAGCGCGCCTCCTCGACCTCGACGAACTCGTCCTTCCCACCCTGCATGGGCAGGGCGGCCTTGCCCTCGAGCACCGCGTCGGCCGCGGCTTCCACGTACAGCTGGATGGCGCGCAGGGCGTCATCATTGCCGGGGATCACGTAGTCGATGCCCTGGGGATTGTTGTTCGTGTCCACCACGCCGACCACCGGGATGCCCAGGTTCTTGGCCTCGCCCACGGCGTTCTTCTCATGACCCACGTCGATGATGAAGATGGCATCGGGCAGGCCGTTCATGTCCTTGATGCCGCCCAGCGAGCGCTGAAGCTTCTCGAGCTCGCGACGCATCATGAGGGCTTCCTTCTTGGTCAGGCGGTTGATCGAGCCGTCCTGTTCCATGGCCTCGATGTCGCGCAGGCGCTTGATGGACTGCTTGACGGTCTTGAAGTTGGTGAGCATGCCGCCCAGCCAACGATGATTCACGAAGGGCATGCCGCAGCGCTCGGCCTGTTCCTTGATGATGTCGCGCGCCTGGCGCTTGGTACCGACGAACAGGATGGCGCCCTTGTTGGCAGCCAGCTTGCCCATGAAGTTCATGGCATCATTGAACAGCGGCAGGGTCTTTTCGAGGTTGACGATGTGGATCTTGTTACGGTCGCCGAAGATGAACGGGGCCATCTTGGGATTCCAGTAACGGGTCTGGTGGCCGAAATGGACACCGGCCTCCAGCATCTGACGCATGGTCACGTTGGGCATTGCTCTTTCCTCTTGGGGTTGGGCCTCCATGCGCCCCGGCCATCGACCCGGTCTCCCGGGCACCCCGACAGCCGTGCCGGCGCATGTGTGGATTAGGGGGAATGTCCCCCGGTTTTCACGGGGAAATCCCCCGCGTTCAACCGTTTGCCTGTTGAAGCCGGCCTTTATACCATAAGACCTCACGCGCCACAAACGCACCACACGCCCACGGCCTCAGGAACCCGTCCATGAGCATCGTCATCAAGAACACCGAAGAAATCCAGAAGATGCGCGTGGCCGGCAGGCTCGCCGCCGAGGTCCTGGAGGTGGTCGCGCCGCATGTGCAGCCGGGCATCACCACCAATGAACTCGACCGCATCTGCCATGACCATATCGTGAACGTGCAGCAGGCCATCCCGGCCCCCCTCAACTATCACGGCTTCCCCAAGTCCATCTGCACCTCTGTGAATCAGGTGGTATGCCACGGCATCCCTGCCGACAAGCCACTCAAGAACGGCGACATCATCAATATCGACATCACCGTGATCAAGGATGGCTTCCACGGCGACACCAGCATGATGTTCTTCGTGGGCGAACCCTCCATCAAGGCGCGCCGGGTAGTGCAAATCGCCCACGAATGCCTGCTGATCGGTATCCGCATGGTGCGCCCAGGCGTCCGCCTTGGTGATTTGGGATATGCCATCCAGCGCCATGCCGAACAGAGCGGCTGTTCGGTGGTGCGCGAGTATTGCGGCCATGGCATCGGCCGGGGTTTCCACGAAGACCCGCAAGTGCTGCACTACGGCCAGCCGGGCACCGGCGCCACCCTGGAACCCGGCATGACCTTCACCATCGAACCCATGATCAATCTGGGCAAGCGCCACGTGAAACTGCTGCCTGACGACTGGACCGTGGTCACCAAGGACCGCTCGCTCTCGGCCCAGTGGGAGCACACCGTGCTGGTCACCGACGACGGCGTGGAAGTCCTCACCCTGCGCACCGGCGAGGAGATCTGAGCTGAACGCGACGCAGCTGTTCGACGCAGCAGGTTTCGAAACCAGACTGGCGGAAACCACCGAGCATCTGCCGCTGTTTCGCGACGCCCTGCGCGAGGCCAACGAGCGCCTGCTGGCGGCGTTCGAGGCCGGAACGCCCGTGGAGGAACTGGTCACGGGCCGAGCCGCACTGCTCGACCATCTGCTCCGGCGCGCATTCCACCTGCATTTTGCCGACGCCCAGACCCTCGCGTTGGTGGCCGTGGGTGGCTACGGCCGCGGCGAGCTGCATCCCTGTTCCGATATCGACGTACTGCTGCTGGTGGAGGAAAGCGCGCTTGCGCGCCTGCGCGAGCCGCTCGAGCGTTTCGTGCTGTTCTTGTGGGATTTGGGTCCAGAGATCGGCCACAGCGTGCGCACCGTCGGGGAGTGTGTTCAGGTAGCGGCCCAGGACATCACGGTGGTCACCAACCTGATGGAATCGCGCCTGCTGGCCGGCGCCGAAGGGCTTTACCTCCGCATGCGCGCGGTGACCGGGCCGGATCGCCTGTGGCCCAGCCGCGAGTTCTTCGAAGCGAAGTGGCAGGAGCAGATCGCCCGCCACCGCAAGTTCTACGACACCGCCTATAACCTCGAACCCAACGTCAAGGAAGGCCCCGGCGGGCTGCGTGACATCCAGATGATCGGCTGGGTGGCCAAGCGCCACTTCGGCGCCCGTACCCTCGAAGACCTGGTGGCCCATGGTTTCCTGACCCCCGGTGAATACCAGCGGTTGATGGCGGGCCAGGGCTTCTTGTGGAAGGTGCGCTTCGGCCTGCACATGCTTGCAGGCCGGCGCGAGGATCGCCTGGTGTTCGATCATCAGCGCGCCCTCGCCCGGATGTTCGGCTACCAGGATGACGGCATCCGGCTCATGGTCGAGCACTTCATGAAGGATTACTACCGCACCATCATGGAACTGAGGCAGCTCAACGAAATGCTGCTGCAACTGTTCCAGGAAGAGATCCTGTTTGCTGCCGAATCGTCCGGGATCCGCTCCATCAATGAGCGCTTCCAATGCCGCAAGGGCTTCGTGGAGGCGAGAAGCGAAAAGGTGTTCCAGCATTCGCCCTTTGCCCTGCTGGAGATTTTCCTGCTGCTTGCCAGACACCCCGAACTCAAGGGCGTGCGCGCCAATACCGTCCGTCTCATCCGCCGCCATACCGCGCTCATCGATGACAGCTTCCGAAGCGACCCGCGCTGCCGCAACCTTTTCATGGATATCCTGCGCCAGCCGCGCGGTATCACCAGCGCGCTGCGTGCCATGAACCAGTTCGGTGTGCTCGGCGCCTATCTCCCCGTCTTCGGGCGTATCGTGGCGCAGATGCAGCACGACCTGTTCCACGTCTACACCGTGGACCAGCACACCCTGTTCGTGGTGCGCAACCTGCGTCGGTTCAACAACCCGGAATACGCCCACGAATTCCCACGCTGTACGCGCATCATGCACACCATCCCCAGGCAGGAGGTGTTGCTCATCGCCGCGCTTTTCCATGACATTGCCAAGGGACGCGGCGGGGATCACTCGGAACTGGGCGCCGCCGACGTCGTGCAATTCTGCCAGCACCATGGCCTGAGCGCCCCAGACACGGCACTGGCGGAGTGGCTGGTGCGCCATCATCTGCTCATGTCGGTGACGGCCCAGCGCAAGGACATCAGCGATCCCGACGTGGTGAACACCTTTGCGGCCACCGTGGGCAGCCTTGCCTACCTGGATCACCTGTACGTCCTCACGGTCGCCGATATCCGCGCCACGAGTCCCACTTTGTGGAACTCCTGGAAGGATTCACTGCTCGCCGAATTGTACGAATCCACCTGGCGCGCCCTTGACCGCGGCCTGGCGAACCCCATGGACGAAGATGAACTGCGGCGCGAGACCGAGGAAGAAGTGCGCCGGCTGTTACACGATGCCGCGCTCGAACCTGCACGCGTCGAGGCATTCTGGAAACGCCTCGGTTTCGATTACTTCGGCCGCTATTCCGCGGACGAAATCGCCTGGCATACCCAGGCTGTGTGCACCGACGGCGAGCAGGCACCGCTCATCCTCATCCGCCAGGAGACCCAGCGCGGCGGTACCGAGATCTTCATCTACACCCAGGTGAACGATCTGCTGTTTGCCATTGTCACCACCGCCCTGGACCAGATGCGCCTGAATATCGTGGACGCGCGCATCATGCCGTCCACCGACGGCTATACCCTCGACACCTACATCGTGCTGGAGGAAAACGGTGCGCCGATCAGCGATGCACGCCGCATCGAAGACATCCAGGAAAACCTCACCCGGCTCATCCAGGATCCGAACGCTGCAAGCCTGACGGTGCAACGCCGCGTACAGCGTGCCCTCAAGCATTTCAGCATCCTGCCGCAGGTGACATTTCGGGACGACAGCAACAACGGCCGCACCATCATGGAGGTGGTTGCCTCCGATCGCCCCGGCATCCTTTCCAGCATCGGGCAAGCACTCATGGCCTGTGGCGTGCGCCTGCAGAACGCCAAGATCGCCACCTTGGGAGCACGCGTGGAAGATATCTTCTTCATCACCGATGAAGACAACCAACCCGTCACCGACCCTGAGCAATTGGAATGCCTGCGCACCCGCATCAGCAAAATGCTCGAAGGAAAAGGCTAAGCGGAAGGTGCTGCCTGAGCTGAACGATTCCTCTGGCGTCCTTGCTTATTCCTCCGTGTCGCCCATCAGCTCCACGGCGTTGCCATCCGGGTCACGACAGAAGACGGCGGGCCGGCCGGAGCGGCTGCGGGTATAGGGGATACCCGCGGCTTCCAGTCGCCTGGTGAAGGCCTCGAGGTCGGCCACGGCAAAGGCCACATGGCGGTCGCGACCACCGTGTTCAGGGCGTCCCTCGACCGGGTCGGGATTGGGCAATTCCAGCAGGTGGATCTGCTGGTCACCCACTTGCAGCCAAGCACCGCGGAAGCCCAGCGCCGGCCGTGGCGCCGCCTCCAGGCCGAGGATATCCCCATAGAAAGCCAGTGCGCGTGCGGTGTCGGCGACCAACAGGCTGATGTGCTGAATACGCGTGATCATGAATCCGGCTTGGTTTTCTGCACCTGGACCTTGCACTATACTAGCCCGCTCTTTTCAAGAGCCTGTTCCGCATGAATCCGGACCTCGCGCGTCTGCAACCCTATCCCTTCGAGAAGCTGAGCCGCCTCAAGGCCGGGGCAACACCGCCTGCGGACAAGGCACATATCGCACTGTCCATCGGTGAACCCGCTCATCGCCCACCGGCTTTTATCGGCGAGGCACTGCTCACGCACCTTCACGGCCTGGGCAATTACCCGCTCACCAAGGGACGCCTGGAGCTGCGTGAGGCCATCGCCGCCTGGCTGGTCGAGCGCTTCCAGCTTCCGCTCGACAGCGTGGATCCCGAACGCCACGTCCTGCCCGTCAACGGCACCCGGGAGGCCCTGTTCGCCTTCGCCCAGGCCGTGGTGGACCGCAGCGGCAAGCCGCTGGTGGTCGCGCCTAACCCGTTCTACCAGATCTACGAAGGTGCGGCCCTGCTTGCGGGCGCCGAGCCCTGGTTTCTGAACAGCACGGCGGAAAACGGTTTTCAACCCGACCTGGAAGCCGTGCCCGCGGATATCTGGCGCCGCACCCGACTCATCTACCTGTGCAGCCCGGGCAATCCCACGGGTGCGGTAATCGATATCCCCACACTGCAGAAGCTCATCCGGCTCGCAGACGAACATGACTTCCTCATTGCCTCGGATGAATGCTATTCGGAGTTGTACTTCGACGAAGCCTCTCCACCGCCCGGCCTGTTACAGGCCGCCGCGGAAATGGGCCGCGATGACTACGCGCGCTGCGTTGTGTTCCACAGTCTCTCCAAGCGCTCCAACGTGCCTGGCCTGCGCTCCGGGTTCGTGGCCGGCGATGCCGACGTACTGAAACAGTTCCTGCTCTATCGCACCTATCATGGCTGCTCCATGCCGCCCCCCAGCCAGGCCGCCAGCCTCGTCGCCTGGCAGGACGAGGAACACGTGCGCCAGAATCGTGCGCTGTACCGCGCCAAATTCGATGCCGTGCTGTCACTCCTGTCGGGTCGCATGGACGTACAGCGCCCTGACGCGGGCTTCTACCTCTGGGCACGCACGCCCGTGGACGAACAGGAATTCGCGCGCCGGCTCTTCGCCGAGCAGAACATCACCGTGCTGCCCGGCAGCTATCTCTCACGCGACGCCCACGGCATCAATCCCGGCGCCGGCTACGTGCGTATGGCCCTGGTGGCCGAACTGGATGAATGCGTGGAAGCCGCCGAGCGCATCCGCACCTTTATCGAAAGCATTTGACGCAAAGACGCAAAGAACGCGAAGGGCGCAAAGAAACACGAGTTCCTCACGAAACGAGATGTACTTTGCGTCTTTGGCGACCTTCGCGTCTTTGCGTTGAGGTCTTTTTTTTACAGGAGTCCCTATGAACGATATCAAAGCAGTCATTGAAGAAGCCTTCGAGCGTCGAGCCGACATCACTCCACGCAATGTGGAGGCGCATGTCAAAGAAGCTGTAGCGGAGGCCATTCAGCGCCTCGACAAGGGTGAGCTGCGCGTGGCCGAGCGCCAGGATGTCGGCAAGTGGACGGTAAACGAATGGCTGAAAAAAGCCGTGCTGCTGTCATTCCGCATCGATGACAACCAGTTCATGAAAGGTGGCTTCACCAATTATTTCGACAAGGTGCCGTCCAAGTACGCCGACTACAACTCACGCGATTTCCGTGAAGGCGGCGTGCGCGTGGTGCCGCCCGCCACCGCCCGTCGCGGCAGCCATATCGCGCCCGGGGTGGTACTCATGCCCTCCTACGTGAACATCGGCGCCTACGTGGATTCCGGCACCATGGTGGACACCTGGGCCACGGTGGGTTCCTGCGCGCAGATCGGCAAGAACGTGCACCTCTCCGGCGGCGTCGGCATCGGCGGTGTGCTGGAGCCCCTGCAGGCGGCCCCCACCATCATTGAGGACAACTGCTTCATCGGTGCGCGTTCGGAAGTCGTGGAAGGCGTGATCGTGGAGGAAGGCTCGGTGATCTCCATGGGCGTGTACATCGGCCAATCCACCAAGATCTACGACCGCGAGACCGGCGAGATCATTTACGGCCGCGTGCCCGCAGGCTCGGTGGTGGTGTCCGGCAACCTGCCCTCCAAGGACGGCAAGTACAGCCTGTACTGCGCGGTCATCGTGAAGAAGGTGGATGCCAAGACCCGCGCAAAGGTAGGCATCAACGAGCTGCTGCGCGACATTTGAGAAAACACGGGG
>JBAYQE010000001.1:0-82395 GCA_041677345.1 Thiohalomonadaceae bacterium | reverse complement strand
GCTGGCCAACGTGGGCGTGCCGCTGGCCCTCAAGGAATTGGTCGATTACCTCGACACCGCCGAAAAGGCCGCGCTCGCGCTGCCCATCATGCTGTTGCTGGCGTACGGCATACTCCGCCTATGCAGTTCCGCCTTCAATGAGCTGCGCGACGTGGTGTTCGCCAAGGTGCGCTACGGCACCATGCGTGCCCTCTCCACCCGGGTGCTCAGCCATCTGCACGCCCTGTCCCTGCGCTATCACCTGGAACGCAAGACCGGCGCCATCACCCGCGACCTGGAGCGCGGCACCCGCAGCGCCGCCACCCTGCTCAACTACATGGTGTTCAACATCCTCCCCACCCTGGTGGAGGTGCTGCTCATCGCCGGCATCCTGCTGGTGCAGTACAGCGCTTGGTTCGCCGTGATCACCTTCGCTACCGTGGTGGTGTACGCCGCCTTCACCTTCGCCATCACCGAATGGCGCATGAAATTCCGCCACCGCATGAACGCCCTGGAATCCCAGGGCAGTTCCCAGGCGGTGGACAGCCTCATCAACTACGAGACGGTGAAGTACTTCGTCAACGAGGGGCTCGAACACCGCCGCTACGACGACACGCTGCGCGGCTGGGAAGACGCCGCCATCAAGACCCAGACCTCACTCTCCAGTCTCAACGTGGGCCAGGGCTCCATCATCGCCGTGGGCGTCACGCTGATCATGATCATGGCTGCCAATCAGGTCATCCGCGGCGCCATGACGCTGGGCGATTTGGTGTTGGTAAACGCGTTCATGCTGCAGATGTTCATCCCTCTCGGTTTCTTGGGCGTGGTATACAGCCAGCTCAAGCACGCACTCGCCGACATGGACCAGATGTTCAAACTGCTCGGCACGGAACCGGAGGTGCACGACCGACCGGACGCCAAGCCGTTCGAAGTGGGCGACGGCGCCATCCGCTTTGAACACGTGAGCTTCGCCTACGCGCCCGAGCGCCCCATCCTGCATGACGTGGATTTCGAAGTGCCGGCAGGCAAGAAGATCGCGGTGGTAGGTGCAAGCGGCTCCGGCAAATCCACCCTCGCACGCCTGCTGTTCCGCTTCTACGACGTGAACGAGGGCCGTGTGCTGGTGAACGGCCAGGACGTACGTGACGTGACCCAGGCCAGCCTGCGCGCCCGCATCGGTATCGTTCCCCAGGACACCGTGCTGTTTAACGACAGCATCGCATACAACATCGCCTATGGCCGCCCCGGTGCGAGCCGCGCGGAGATCGAGCAGGCGGCACGCACCGCCAACATCCACGATTTCATCGCCTCTTTGCCGCAAGGCTACGACACGGTGGTGGGCGAACGCGGTCTGAAGCTCTCCGGCGGCGAGAAACAGCGCATCGCCATCGCCCGCGCTGTACTTAAGAACCCGCGTATCCTTGTGTTCGACGAAGCCACCTCGTCGCTCGACAGCCAGTCGGAAAAACTGATCCTCGAAGCCCTGCAACAGGCGTCTTCCAACCACACCACACTGGTCATCGCCCACCGCCTGTCCACCATCGTGGATGCGGATCAGATCCTAGTGATGGACCAGGGCCATATCGTCGAGCGTGGTTCCCACCACGAGTTGCTGGCACGGGATGGCTCGTATGCGCGCATGTGGGCGCTGCAACAGGAAGAACAGAACGAGGAAGCGCGGGCAAAGAAACAACCGGTGCTGGTGCGCTAAGCCATGATGGGGGCGAAGGACAACCGCGCCAAGGCGCTCCGCGAAGGCCATCTTCGCCCCACCCGTGAAGACCTGCTGGCCGCACGTGGCAAGACCCTACCCGACCTCATCGCACCAGACTTGAAGGTCTTGTTCTGCGGCATCAACCCCGGCCTCTACACCGCGGCCGTCGGCCGCCATTTCGCACGTCCGGGCAACCGCTTCTGGCCGGCACTGTACCAGGCCGGCTTCACCTCGCGGCTGTATTCGCCCTACGAGGAAGAGAAACTGCTCGGCCTGGGGCTGGGCATCACAAACCTGGTGGCGCGTGCCACCGCCGGGGCCGCGGAACTCACGAGAGATGAGTTGCGCGCGGGCGCCGAAGGCTTGCGACGGAAGGTCAGGAAATACCGGCCACGCTCAGTCGCCGTGCTGGGCCTGGGTGCGTATCGAATCGCTTTCGCACAACGCGACGCGGGCCTGGGATTACAGGTGGAGAGCATCCATGGAACCGCTATCTGGGTACTGCCGAGCCCGAGTGGGGCGAATGCGTATTACCAGCCGCAGGTATTGATTGCCATGTTGCGACAACTTAATACCGCGATCGGGGCAGCATCATGACCACGCAAGCGGCTTCCCTCACACAGGGATTGCTATCCCCCCCACACCAAAGCACCGACTGCTTTTTTCAGAGCAACAACGTGATTGCACAATCCTCCCAGTGCGACCGGCAAGCGGTGGTGGGGACGCCTCATCAACGAGCCTCAAGATCCAATGGCCCAATACTCCAGCCCTCAGACACAGCATCGACCGATAGCATGGCATCGCCCTGCTGGTCGGCATTCACGACAGCGATAGAAATCTTGCTGGCATCAATAGTCATGTTGCCGTCGCTCGTGAACGTCCAGGAAAATACAGGCTGATCTGCCGTCCAGAGCTTCACCGCAGTGAAATCCACGTTTTCCCCTACGCCAACGGTGACCGGATCACCGGCTGGAGCCCCTGACGCGATGCGCAGTTTGCAGCAATAGGGCTGCACGGAACGTGGATCGGGAAAGGCATCCGGAGCATACGTGATATCCAATCCAGAGTTGGTGTTCTCTACCAATTTTATCTCGTAGGTCTCGTCGCCCGTCTTCTCGAGTGCAGGCGGCATATAATCCACGACATAGAAGCTGCTGTAGTAGCTCTTGATACCGTTAATTGCATCATCTACGGCGTCGGCGTACGTTCCCTGTTCAGGCACCGTATAAAGATATTCACTAATCCCACCCAAGCCTGCCACATCGGGATTCTTACCCGAGGCAATGGAAACGACGCTGAATTTTTCGTCCTTTGCATTATCAATAAGCGAGAAAGAATCTTTACCGGTGGTATCGATCCCGTCGCTCATGATGACCATCAATTCCACTTGGGCGACCGGAGAAGAGGGAGGACTTGAATCACCCAACGGTGAGTGTTGGTAAATGACACTGTTCCAACCTGCATTAACCAATTGTTCAATCTTGGTGCTCACAATCTTGTAGAAGCGGGTGTTGTGTACAGAATTTGGTGTCAATTCTTTTACCGCAGCATTTACATTGTCCAAACCATCCACGCTCACGGTGCCGAGGTAGGTCGGCTCGGGCACATCCGGGTCCGGAGTGGTCTCGTCGCTGAACGTGTAGACAATAACATCCAGTCCGAAGCCGTCCATTGCGGTGACAAAACGTGCTGCCTCTGTTTTCCAGGCATCGAATGCATAATCCGCTGCCATGCTGTTACTTACATCCAGCATCAGGTGGATTCTGCCTGAGAGTTGGTCCGGGTATTTCAGCCGTTGCGCATCATGATGGCCTTCGTAGTTGCCATCGGGCATGCTGCCGTGGAGAATCGTGAAGTCACCGCCATCGAGGTTTTCAATTGGATTGCTGTCGGCGTCAAGGACGGAAAACGCCGCATTGAGAACGCGTGCCGTATCGTCGTATGCGGCGGTGCCGCGCATGAGGACCGCGGCCGATACACCGCCAGGATTCTCATCGTCGCTACCGGGTTCGGGATCACCATCGGTAGCGTCTTCGCCGCCGCTGTCTCCGCCGGGCAGCTCGGAGGTACCGGGGCCTTCGTTACCGAACGGGTCGTCACTACCGCCACCACCGCATGCGCCAAGAAAAACCGCCAACAACAGTGCGGCCACGCCGGCATGCAGACTCTTCCTCCACCCGCTCCCTTCATATACTTTCATGCTCAACCCCTGACCGTTCAAACACTGCTTGGTTGGTTCGGCGATTCTGCGCCTAACGCAGATAACGCATTGTGGCAGTAATGAAAATTTCGTGTGCAGGATGTTAATCCTGCCAACGTAACCACCACAAGAACGTGATGTGATGCAGTTCACGACTCGTGGCAGACATTCACAGAGCGGGGTACGGTTCGCAGTTCCGGGACTCAGATACACCGGTTTGGCCCGCCACCGCACGCGGGTCCGCCTGAGGCGTCGGTAGTCGGATTTCTTAAGACAGGTCGAGGTGGACCTCACCCACCAAGGGGATGACCTGATGGTGGTTTCTACACATTAGAGGCCGAATACTTGTGTTGCCTGCGCCATGTTGGAGCCGCCGGTTACCAATTCTTTCGAGATTGGCCGGATTCAGGTTGCCGGTGACGACCACGCGGGCGCAGACAATACGTCACTTGTCCGCCCGTGCTCTCACGACGTGGCACCAACGGAGTCACCCATCTATCCAAACGCGGGCAACTCCTACTCCTCGGTGCTGGATCCCAGGCAGCGCGACACTCGGGCGGTAAGGCGCACCGATTTGCGGTTTTCTGACCGCCATCGGCGCTGGAGTTGTGGTATTTGCATCGACGGCATGTTAGATAAACGCCATGCCATCCCATCCGACAACAGACACCCTCCGCCTCCGCCGTGTCGGTATCGACACCTATCGTGAGAACGTGGCCTACATGCATCGCGAGTGCGTGTTCTACCGGGCGGAGGGTTTTCAGGCGCTTACCAAGATTGAGGTCAAGGCCAACGGCAAACGTATCTATGCGGTGCTGAACGTGGTGGACGACGAGCACATCGTCGCTGCCGATGAGCTGGGCCTGTCAGAACAGGCCTTCGATCAGCTCGGGTTGGCTACGGGCGAGGCGGTGAGCGTCTCACAGGCGGAGGCGCCGGCCTCCATGGATGCAGTTAGGCGCAAGATCGCCGGGGAACGGCTGCGACTGGTGGACTTCCGTGCCATCACCCAGGACGTGATCAAGAACCGCTATTCGAAAATGGAAATGGCCGCCTTCCTGGTGGCCTCGGGGCAGAACAGTCTCGACCGCGAGGAGATCCTGCACCTGACCCGCGCCATGCTGGAGTCGGGCGAGCGCCTGGACTGGCATGAGCCGCTGGTGGTGGACAAGCATTGCATCGGCGGCATCCCCGGCAACCGCACCAGCATGCTCATCGTCCCCATCGTGGCAGCACACGGCATGATGATGCCCAAAACCTCCTCCCGAGCCATCACCTCACCCTCCGGGACGGCAGATACCATGGAGGTGCTGGCGCGGGTGGACCTCAGTCCACGCGAACTGCGCGAGCTGGTGCGCCAACACCGCGCTTGCCTGGCCTGGGGCGGGACGGCACGGCTGGCACCGGCGGATGACATCCTCATCTCGGTGGAACGGCCGCTGGGGATCGATTCGCAGGGTCAGATGATCGCCTCCATCCTGTCCAAGAAGCTCGCGGCCGGCTCCACGCATTTGCTGCTCGACATCCCCGTCGGTCCCAGCGCCAAGGTGCGCCACATGCGTGAGGCCCTGCAGCTACGCAAGCTGTTCGAATACACGGGCGATCACATGGGTATCCACCTGGAAGTGGTAATCACGGACGGTGCGCAACCCGTGGGCCGTGGCATCGGTCCTGTGTTGGAGGCCCGGGATGTGATGCAGGTACTGCGCAACGACCCGTGCGCGCCCCAGGATCTACGCCAAAAGGCCCTGCGCCTCGCCGGCCGCATCCTGGAGTTCGATCCGGATGTGCGCGGCGGTTACGGCTATGCCATTGCACGCGACATCCTTGACTCGGGGCGCGCACTGGCCAAGATGGAATCCATTGTCGCCGCCCAGGGAAAGCAGACCGAAGACTTCGCGCCGGGGCACCTGCATTTCGAGCTGTGCGCCGATCGGGATGGCGTGGTCACCGCCATCGACAACTATCATCTGGCGAAGATCGCGCGCTTGGCCGGAGCCCCTATGGACAAAGGGGCCGGCGTCGATCTGCTGAAGAAACTGGGTGAGCCGGTCCAGCGGGGTGAGCCGCTGTATCGCGTGCATGCGGAATACCGCTCGGATTACCATTTTGCACACAGCTATAGCGAGCAGGTCTCCGGCTACACTATCGGAGAGCCGGCGCAGGTCACCAAAACCTATCTTGAGTTCTGACAGGACAAACTTGGACGTGTAATGGAATCGGTGATTCTCGGCTTTCCCGACTACGAACGACAGGGACGACGTCTCGCACAGGCACTGGGCTGTCCCTTCGCGCTGCTGGGCCTGCACCACTTTCCTGACGGTGAGAGCCGGGTCAGCGTGCCGGTGGATCTCCCGCAACACACCATTCTCTGCCGCAGCCTCGATCACCCCAATGCCAAACTGATCGAATTGCTGCTCGCCGCCGACACCGCGCGCGAACTCGGTGCGCAGCGTGTGACCTTGGTGGCACCGTACCTGTGCTACATGCGCCAGGACATCGCCTTCAATCCCGGCGAGGCAGTGAGCCAGCGCATCGTGGGCCGTTTCCTGGCGGGATTGGCCGATGCGGTGATCACGGTCGACCCGCACCTGCACCGTATCCACGATCTCACGGAGGCCATTCCCGGTATCCACGCGCGTGCCCTCTCGAGCGCCGCGGTCATGGGAGACTTCCTGCGCGGGCACAGCCATGGGCCGCTACTGGTCGGACCGGACAGCGAATCGGATCAGTGGGTGCGGGCAGTGGCTGGTTACGCCGGGCTCGACTATGTCATCGCGCACAAGGAACGTCTCGGCGATCGCGAGGTGCATATCCGCGTGCCGGACGGTGATTATTGCGGACGCGAGGTGGTACTGATTGATGATATGGCGAGTACCGGTCACACCCTGATGGGCGTAGCCGCGGCCTTGAAGGGCCGAGGTGCGGGCCCTGTACACTGCCTGGTCACCCACGCGCTGTACGACCCCGGGGCCGAGCGCCTCATGCGTGCCGCGGGCATCGAGCACATCTGGAGCAGTGACAGCATCAGTCATGCGAGCAACGCCTTTTCCCTGGACACGCTGCTCGCCGGGGCCGTGCGTGCCGTCGACTGATTCCCACCCGGCGCGCTCGGGCTATGCTAGTCGGACGGAGCCCCCATGCGCATTCCCCCTGTACCATTCAATGTCTACCTCCTGCTGCTTGCCGCAGCCGTGCTGCTGTTGTTCGTGCAGGTCGGACTGCTCAGTATCGCGTTCGAGAAGCTGGGCCTGTCCATGGGCTCGGCCCTGCTGCTGCTAATCGTCTCCTTGGCAGGGAGCGCAGTGAATCTTCCGCTGTTCCAACTCAGGACCGCCACCTTTCCCGAACAACCTCCCCTGCCGCCACCACTCGATTCGCTGTGGAAGATGCCGCACTGGGAACAGGAAGGCCGTACGGTCATCGCCTTGAACGTGGGCGGGGGTCTGGTGCCGCTGCTGTTTTCCGCCTATCTCATGGGCTACCACACCCTGCCGCTGTCCGAGGTAGGTATCGCCGTGGCGGGCGTGACAGCCATCAGCTACACCTTCAGCCGACCCGTTCCGGGCCTGGGCATCGGCATGCCCATGCTGATCGCACCGCTGAGCGCGGCCCTTATCGCCACTGTAATCCGTGCCGACCAAAGCGCTCCCCTCGCCTATATCTGTGGCACCCTGGGTGTGCTCATCGGCGCCGATCTGCTGCGCCTGAAGGACATCCGCAACCTCGGCGCCCCGCTCGCCTCCATCGGGGGTGCAGGTACGTTCGATGGTATTTACCTCACGGGACTGGTGGCGGTTCTGCTTGCCTAGGCTGAAAGACAGTAACCGCCGAGGACATCCAGAAGCGCGAGACCAGTTGTAGGTCAGGTTGTGCGCAGCGTTACCGGCAGGCATGTCACGTAGCTTCGCAACGTGACCTACGGCGGAAACAAGCAGGGACCACAGAGGCCACAGCGAAAGGAACGTCAGATGTAGGTCAGGTTGCGCGCAGCGCTACCTGACATCGCAGCGTTACCGGCAGGCATGTCACGTAGCTTCGCAACGTGACCTACGGCGGAAACGAGCAGGGACCACGGAGGCCACAGCGAAAGGAACGTCAGATGTAGGTCAGGTTGCGCGCAGTGCTACCTGACATCGCAGCGTTACCGGCAGGCATGTCACGTAGCTTCGCAACGTGACCTACGGCGGAAACAAGCAGGGACCACAGAGGCCACAGCGAAAGGAACGTCGATGTAGGTCAGGTTGCGCGCAGCGCTACCTGACATCTCAGCGTTACCGGCAGGCATGTCACGTAGCTTCGCAACGTGTCCTACGGCGGAAACAAGCAGGGACCACGGAGGCCACAGCGAAAGGAACGTCAGATGTAGGTCAGGTTGCGCGCAGCGCTACCTGACATCGCAGCGTTACCGGCAGACATGTCACGCAGCTTCGCAACGTGACTTACGGCATTGACGATACCCGACGAGTTACATCGCCTGCGTCGAAGCGCTTAGCGGTCGTCAATGGATCTTCTCCGTGGCCTGCGTGGTTCTAACGGTACCTGAGCGGATAATAAGCCACGCTGAACAGCATGGTCGTGTCACCGTCCAGTGACAACAGCTCGAAACGGGTCTCCATGTTGTGCTCGACAAGATAGCCGAGACCGATACCAGCGTGGTCGCCCGGTGTGTCGCCGAAATCGACACCTGCACGCAACAGCGCACGGACATCCGGGGTCAGACCGAAGGCGAGAAGACCGCCGAGCCAGTAGCCGTCGCCCGATTCATCACCGACACGCTCGCTGGTGTCGAAATAGCCGAACTCGACCCCCAGCCGTGCCGGACCGATGCGCGCTGCTTCCGCCCCAAGGTACAGCTCCACCACGGTGCGGCTCTCGTCACTCACGTCACGTGAGCCCACGCCGGCGCCACCGTACACGTCGGCAGCGAGGTCTTTGGTGGCGGCGTGGGCATGGAGCCCAAGGCCGGCCAGCACCACCATCCATGCAGCGGCTTTCATACGAAACCCCGTCCCGGTGCATCTCGATAGCATTGAGAATAACGTATGATGCGTGCACACCCGAACCACAGGATCGGCCGACATGAAACCCCGCACCATACTCATCACCGGCTGCTCCAGCGGCATCGGCCTGTGCGTGGCGCAGGGCCTCGCCGCGCGCGGCTATCGGGTGTTCGCCACCGCGCGCAAGCCCGAAGATGTGCAAAGGCTGAGCGAATCGGGTCTGGAAAGCCTGCGCCTGGACCTGGACGATTCCGACTCCATCCGCCTCGCCCTCCATGATGTTCTGAGCCGCACTGGCGGCACGCTGGACGCCCTGTTCAACAATGGCGCATACGGTCAGCCCGGGGCGGTGGAGGATTTGCGCCGTGAGGTACTACGAGCCCAGTTCGAAACCAATCTGTTTGGCACCCACGAACTCACCACGGAAGTCCTGAAGGTGATGCGTTCCCAGGGGCATGGGCGCATCATCCAGAACAGCTCGGTGCTGGGCCTGATCGGCTTGCCGTTTCGTGGCGCTTATGTGGCGAGCAAGTTCGCACTGGAAGGACTCACCGACACCTTGCGCCTCGAACTTGCAGGCACCGGCATCCACATGAGCCTCATTGAGCCGGGTCCCATCCTGAGCCGGTTCCGTGCCAACAGCATGGCGCGGTTCCACGACACCATCGACGTGGAGGCGAGCCCCTTCAAGGAACGCTACGCAGCCACTTTGCGGCGCCTGCAAAGGCCAGGGCCGGCGGCACCTTTCACACTGCCGCCCGAGGCAGTGCTGGCGAAGGTGATCCACGCGCTGGAATCGGCACGCCCAAGGCGGCGCTATTACGTGACCTTTCCCACCCATCTGTTTGCCACGCTCAAGCGCCTGCTTACCCACGTGGCGCTCGACAGCGTGCTGCTGCGCGTGTCAGCGCGAGAGCACAGGTAGAACGGGAGGGCCGGACACCCGAAAGCCTGCGTTCAGCCCACGAGTTGGGCTGGCACAGGTGCCCGTGGAATCCCCCCGTGGAATCCCCGTTCTTCACACCTTGCCGCCTCTGTAGCACACCGTGTTCAACGGTCGGTCGCGCGTTCGATCTCCTCGCCCGCACGTTCCACGCCTTCGTCCACGGATTCGCCCGCCCGTTCCGCCGGACCTTCCCGTTCACAGGCGGCCAGGGTCGCCGCCAGGATTGCTGCGGCGAACAGCGACGTCACCACGCGTTTCCATTGCATGAGGATTTCTCCAGGAGGCGGCACGCCCCAGCTCGTGGGGCGCGCTGTCACGACGGGTTACGGTTGGCCGGCACCGCTGCCCATACCCCCGCCAGGCTGTTCACCGCCGGCCGGTGGGGACTGCGGCGTCGTGGTATCGCCCGGTGTCGTGGGTGCCGCCTGGTCGGGGCCACCGGCACCCTGGTCGGCGGGTTGTTCGCGTTCACAGCCGGCGGTGCCGAGGCCGAACAAAATCACAAACATCACCGCGGTCAATTTGTGCAGATTCATGGTCTCTCCCTCGCAGGCGTTTTCAAGTCGCTTTGAGCGTAGAACACACTTCGGCATGCAACCGCCACACGAGTCCTAATCCTTCTCACGGATGCATGGCCCGATGGATAGCGAAAACGCTGATCACCTCCGGGCACCGAGGCGCAGGCGTCCATGTGGTGGTGGGCGGCGGCGTGGCCCGCAAGGTGATCTACCTGGAGTGATTGCGCTCGATGTGATCCACCAGTTCGAAGGCGGCGGCCACATGGGTGCAATTGATGGAGGCATGGCGGCGCGTGCTGGGGGCGCCGAATACACTGGGGTCGTAGTTGCCGCTCCAGTAATCGTCAGCCGGTGCGAGTCGCACGTCCAGCCACAGACTGCCATCAACGGCCTGGCGCACGGCCGTCACGCGCTCCACGGCGATGATGGAGCCAGAGGCCATGATGAGGCCGTAGACCCAATCCTCCTGCATCATGCGCGGCACGAACCAGGCAGGCAGCAGGGCCTGTGCGGCGGCGATGTCTTGCTCCTGCATGACGTGCTCCCGAAGGCTCGCGCGGTTTTCTAACTCTAGTCGCTGTCTCGGGGGTTTTCCGCACTGAGTCTGCTGCGGACGAGGTGAGCAAGGACATCCCAGTCCACGGGTGGCGGCACGTCGCCCTCGCCGGCACCGATGCCGATGAGTACTACGCGGGCAGGCAGTTCGCCCAGGGCCTCGCCCAGCGCCAGCGCGTCGGCCACGCCAAAGCTGTGCACGGCTTGCAGTGACGAGGCCGCCAGTTGGTCACGCCGAAGGCAATGCACACTGCCTGGTGCGGCCCCCTGGAGCGCATCGATGATCACAGCGCATTCATAGCCGCGCATCAGGGCAAGCAGGCGCGCACCGGGGCGATCGCTGGCCTGCAGGTCTGCGACACCATGGAGGTGCGGCGTCAGCGCGTCCACGGCCAGCCAACCGATACGATCGGCCCCGAAGGGTGAACCCACCCCGAGTACAAGGGCCTTCACTGGCGTTCCAGGTTCAGGTGCAGGAAATGGGTGGCGCAGGAGATGCAGGGATCATAGTTGCGGATCACCATCTCGGCGCGCAGGCGCAGCGACTCCGGGGCATGGTCGAGCCCGAAGGCGGACAAGGAGCGATGCAGGTCTTGTTCGATGCGCGCCTGGTTCTGCGCCGTGGGCGGCACGATGTCCGTGTTCACCACGCGGCCCTGCTCGTCCATTTCAAAACGGTGCCACAGGATGCCGCGTGGTGCCTCGGTGCAGCCATAGCCCACCCCGGCGCGCGGCGTGGCCTCGATGTAAGGCTCGGCGGGACGGTAGCCCTCGAGCAGACGGATGGCCTCCCACAGGGCGCAATGGATCTCCACCGCGCGTGCGAGGGCACTGTGGAACATGTTGGTGCTGGGGAAACGCACGCCTGTTGCCTGCAGATTGCCAAGCACCGGCTCGGGCAGGCGGTCCAGGTTCAGGTTGAGACGCGCCAGTGGTCCGACCAGGTATGGCTGGTCGTCGAGACTGGAATGCAAGGCCGTGGAATGGGGCGCGTGGAACTCACGGAAGTGCTCCCGATAGCTGCGGATGGCGAGGTCGAGGCCATGACTTGAAACTAGGCGGCCCTCATTCATGGGGTATTCATTGGGCTGACGCAGGCTCACGCAAGTGAAGTCCTGCACATCGTCGGGCACGGGCAAGCTTGCCACCCAGCGCACCAGCGCCTCGGCATCGGGCAATGCCGCACGCAACCGGGCCAGCAACGCAGCGGCATCCTCGGGCCGGGGGGCATGGAAAAAACCGCCCACGCGTGCCCCCACCGGATGCACGGAACGGGCACCGAGCAAGCGTATGATGGCGTTGCCCAATTCCTGCAGATGCAGGCCGCGCCGCACTTCTTCGGGAAACTTTTCGGCCATGGCGACGGCGGTGACGAAACCGAGGAAGTCGGGTGCCGCGAGCAGGTGTATATGCAGCGCATGGCTTTGCAGCCATTCACCGCAGTAGAACAGGCGCCGCATGTCACGCACCCACGGTCCGGGGTCCATGTCAAAGGCCTGCTCGATGGCATGCACCGCACTCATCTGATAGGCCACCGGGCAGATGCCGCAGATACGCGCCACCATGTCGGGCACGTCGCGATAACCGCGGCCTTCGAGAAATTTCTCGAACAGGCGCGGCGGCTCGAAAATGCGCAGGCGCAACTGCTCGATACGATCACCCACGATATGCAGGTCCAGCGTCCCCTCGCCTTCCACACGGGCGAGTACGGGCACATTGATGGTGATATCGCGGCGTTCACTCATTGCCCGTCTCCCTGCCAGCGGCGCCCTTCTCCATGAAATGGTTCGGCCGCGTTGTTGATGAGCAGGAAGCGCTGAGCTATCTCCTCCGGCACGAAGCCGAAGCCTGCGAAGCGCCGCCCCAGCGCACCGGTGTTGGTATTTTCAGCCGGGCCGTAGCAGCCGAAGCAGTCACGCCCCAACGAAGGGCATAGTGCACCGCAACCGGTGCGCGTGACGGGCCCCATGCAGGGCCCGCCCCGGGCCACCAGCACGCACACCTGATTCCGGCGCTTGCACTCTAGGCAGAGCTTGTCGCGATGATCCACCGGCGCCGCACCGGCGAGCAGGGAGCGCACCGCCTCGATCACTTGCTGGCTGTTTACCGGGCAGCCCCAGAGCTCCAGGTCGACCCGGATGTGTTCGTGCACGGGCGTGGAGTGTGGCAGCACCTCGATGACCTCGGGCCGGGCATAGACACCGGCCAGCCAGCGGCCGGTATCCGCCATGTTGCGCAGGGCCTGGATGCCGCCGGCAGTGGCGCACGCACCCAGGCTTACCACGAAGCGGCTGTGCTCACGCACACGCAGGATGCGCTCGACCTCGTGCGGCGTGCTCACGCTGCCTTCCACGAAGGCGATATCCACCGGTGCATCCTCGTTCACCAGACCGGCCTCGGCGAAGTGCACCAGCTCGATCAGCCGTGTGAGCGTGATCAGCTCCTCACCCATGTTCAGAAACGCGAGCTGGCAGCCATCGCAGGAGCTGAACTTGTGAACCGCGACTCTCGGTTTCATTGTTGGTTCTCTTTATTTAAAAGTCCGCAAATGAACCCAAATGACCGAAGGTCCGAAAGTCCGAAAGTCCGATCGCGTAGGTCGTGTTGCCGCGCAGCGGCTACGTGACACATCGCGGTATCCTGTCACGTAGCTTCGCAACGTGACCTACAGCTTGAAGTCCGCAAATGAACGCAAATGATCGAAGGTCCGATCGCGTGGGTCGCGTTGCCGCGCAGCGGCTATGTGACACATCCCAGCATATCTTCCCTTTTGCTTTTTTTGCGTTCAATGCGGACTTCACAAACGGAGCCCGAGCAGGTGCTTGATCTCGTCGTAGGAGAACACCGGCCCGTCCTTGCATACGAACTTTGCGCCCAGCTGGCAGTGGCCACACAAGCCCTGCCCGCAATGCATGTTACGCTCCATGGACAACCACAGGTCACGCTCGCTGAAACCACGTGCCAACAGGTCTCGCGCCACCGCCTGCATCATGCCTTCGGGACCGCACATCATGACGCAACTGTGCTGCGTATCGAGTTCCGCCTCGCCCAGCAGCGCCGTGACAAGGCCTTCGCGGAAGGGCCAGCCAGGGCCGGCCTGATCCGCCGCGATGAACACCTGCGTATCAGGCAGACGCGCCCACTGCTCGTAACGCTCGCGCCAGATGAGGTCGTCGGAATGCTTGACCCCCTGGATGATCACCAGACGTCCAAAGCGCTCGCGCCGGCGCAGCACATAGTTGATCACTGACATCACCGGCGCGCAGCCCAGGCCCCCGGTGACGATGACCACATCGCGCCCTTCCGCCTGCGCCATGGGCCAACCGCGGCCGAAAGGTCCGCGCACGCCCACGCGCTCACCCGGCCGCAAGGCGGCCATGACGCGCGTCACGCGACCCACACTGCGGATGGTGTGATCAAACAGGTGATCGTCCTCGGGATCGGAAACGATGGAGATGGGCACCTCGCCCACGCCGAACAGGTACAGCATGTTGAACTGGCCGGGCGCGAAGCGATAGGCGGCCTGCACCGCCGCTTCGGTGAAACGCAGGCGCAGGGTGAATATGCTCGGTGATTCCTGGATGCGCTCCACGATTTCCGCTTCGTACGGCACGGGGAAGGCGTTCTCGTGTACGGCGCTCATACCTGCGCTCCCGTGATGGCAGCGGCCCCTTCGGTGATGTCGATGCCTACGGGACACCAGGTGATGCAGCGGCCGCAGCCCACACATCCAGAACGCCCGTATTGTGCGTGCCAATGACCCAGTTTGTGGGTAAGCCACTGCCGATAGCGCTTGCGGGTATCGTCGCGTATGACGATACCGTGGATGTAGCTGTGGCCTTCGGTGAAGCAGGAATCCCATTGGCGCAGGCGTTGGGAGCGTGCACCTTCGAGATCCGCGTCCTCCACCTGTGCGTTGCAGAAGCAGGTGGGGCATACGGCGGTGCAGTTGCCGCAGGAAAGGCAACGTGCCGCGACGTCGGCCCAGCGCGGATGCTCCAGTTGCGCCGCGAACGCCGGCCCCAGGTTGCCCGCCGGCAGTTCACGCTGCTGGCGGGCCGCCACGCGGGACTGTTCCCGTGCCGCGGCGCACTGTTCGTCCGAAGCGGCCTGCGTGGGCAAGTACGTGAGCATGGCGCGCCCGGCCTCGCTCCCTGCGGTGACGAGATAACCGTCGTCCAGCTCGTCGAGCAGCAAGTCATAACCGCCGCTCGCCTCGGGTCCGTCACCGGTAGAGGCGCAAAAGCAGGTGGTCGCGGGATGGGTACAGTTCACCGTCAGCAGGAAGGCATCGGCGCGGCGTGCCGCATAATGGGCATCCGGGCGTTCGCCCGCCAGGAAGTGCTGGTCTTGCAATGCCAGTGCCGCGAGGTCGCAGGCACGTACACCGATGATCGCCAGTGGCTTGGGTGCGGCTGGCGTCACGGCTGCAAACTGGAGCCCCGCCTCATTCCGACGTACTTCCCACAGCGCTTCACGCGGGGCAAAGAACAGCGGTTTAAGCGCCTGGGGTCCATTGGCGAATCCGAACAGACGTGGCGAGGGGGTATCGCACAGCCGGTAATGGCCCGGCTCCTGGCTGTCGCATACACCGCGCGGCAGGTCTTGCTGCGTCCGCACCGGACCGAACACGATGGCACCCTCCTGCCGGCGTGGTCCGATGAGCGCATAGCCGGCATGGGCGAGTGCACCCAGCAATGCATCCAGCCGTTCGCGGGCAAGAAATTTCGGCACGTCCACCGTGATTCGCTTTCCTTTGCCGGGGAAGTTGTGACCTTATACCACAATGATCTAAGCGTTGAGACAATCGCCCGTACACGGCAGCGATGCCCGCTTGGCAGCCCGTCCGGGCTGCCCTAAAGTGCGGCGCAACCGCGCCAGGAGTACGTATGCGTCCACTTTCTTTCACAGCAACGCTGTTAGCGTTGACCCTGTCCCTTTCGGCTGCCCCGGCGGCAGCACAGCCCGAGGAACTCGGGTACGAGCGCGACCTGTCGTTTCGCGTCCTGCTCGGCGGCCTCGACGGCGAGGAAAACAGCATGGGGCTGCATGCCGACAGTGCACGCTATACCGTGGGGCTGGGTGCCTCGGCCCCAGTGGCCCTGGATGGACGCCTGGAAGCCAACCTGGAGCTCTGGCTGACGGAGCGGGCCTACGACACAGCGGTCGTTCCAGCTCCCCTCGACACCGCAAGCAATACCACGACCTTCACCGCGGCCGCACTGACCTATGGGCTGCGGCTGCAACCTGTGACAGGCCACTTGCGGCCCTATGCCATGGCGAATTTCGGCTTCCAGGGCAGCCGTCTGCGTACCACCGGCAGGGCGGCAGGCCGCTCAGACGCCGTGGAGGAAGAGATCATCACCCCCACGCTCCACGTGGGCGTGGGGGTGGTCTGGATACGGGGGCGGGATGCCTTCGGTATCGACTACCGGCGTTGGTTCACCGAAGGCGAGTTCCGCGACTTCGGCATCGAAGACGTGCAGTTGGGCGGAGAGTATCTGGGAGTGAGCCTGGGCACCCGCTGGTAAAAGAGCGACGTGATTCGCTCGTCCTCATGCAACCGGCCGGGCTCATCAGGCGAGCTTGACAGCTGCCTGGAAGGTGTTGGTAATTGGCAATATCTGGGCGCGACATCAGGAGAGTGTCGATGCGCGATAACAGGAAAGGCGAAAGCGGCCCGGTTCCCTTCCGTTCGGGCCGGTTGTTCAGCGTGGGCGACAAGTGGTTCTTCGCCACGCGGGAAGGCACTGATCGGGGACCGTTCGATTCAAGGGAGGACGCCGAAGCAGAACTCAGGCTCTTCCTGCGCGAAATCGCCACCGCCGAACAACGCTTCATCGACTGATTGGCCGCCGCGGTCGGGCCGGCGCCGTCCGCGGGTACCCTGGCAACACGCGTCGCGGGCCGTTAAAGGCGACCCGCGGCTGGGGTTCATCCGTTCAGGTGTTCTGCGAACAACCTTGCACGCAGGGCCTCCAGGCCTTCCTTCACGTCTTCGGGTGGGCTCAGCAATATCTCGGGACAGAAGGCGATTTCCACGAACTCGGCCATCACTTCCTCTTCCGCATTGTAGTGGGTGACCCACCACACGCCCGGTAACCCCGCCTCCACCACTTCCGTGGCACCGGCGTTCACTACCGCATGTACCTCGCCTTCGCCCAGTACATCCTCCAGCAGATCATAATCCTCCTCGCTGAGCGGCATGCGCCCGAGATCGATACTGCCACCTTCGCCCGTCTCCACCAACTGCTGCAGCAATCGCGCCACTTCATTGAGCAGGGCACGGCCGACGCTGTTACCGCCGCCGTGCACCACATGCACGTCGATGTCATCGAGTCCCATGGGTCTCCTTCGCAAATTCTACGGTGGCATGTGCAGCATCATGCCGCCGCAAGACAACGGTCAGCCACCACCGCGAGCCGAACACAACCCATCACCATGAACACATCGTCGGCAAACACCGGCTAAGGTGAAGTCAAGGCTGCCTTCATCGATCACCCTGCCAGCCAAGGCAACCTGCCTGGCAGGCCGGCCGTGACTGGGTCGTTGTCGCATTGGTTCGAGTGTCGCACTCGAGTGTTCTTGGTGCACCGAAACGTAACCTTCTTCCCCGATGCTGCGCAATAGTCGCGGGAAGCTGCATAAGGAGGCATGATGCATGCCATGCGTGAAAGACGCATTGAGGGTGGCGTACGGATGGCATAGTATGCCCTGCAACGATTCCCCGCCACCGCTATAAGGACGCGCCATGTGCCTCGGCATCCCCATGCAGGTGCTCCAGGTCGATGGCCTTGTGGCCCGGTGCCACGCCAAGGGGATGGAACGGGAGGTCAGCCTGTTCATGCTCGGGAACCACCCGGTCATCGAGGGCGACTTCGTCATGGTCCATGCAGGCTATGCCATCCGGAAGGTGCCGGCCGGCGATGCACGCACCACCTGGGAGCTGCTCGACGAAATGTTCGCTGCCGAAAACAGCCATGCGTGAGCTGGCGGTCTGCCGAAGACTCATTCGCCAGGTGCTCGACATCGCGCGCGAACACCGAGCCGAACACGTCGAACAGGTGGTTCTTCGTGTCGGCCCGCTTGCGGGTGTGGAACCGAATCTGCTGGCCGACGCCTTCCCCTTCGCCACTGCGGGCACCTGTGCCGAAGGCGCCGAACTGGTGATCGAAACCGAACCCATACACGTGTCGTGCCTGAACTGCGGGGCAGAAACAGAGGCCACGGCAACCCGTCTCGTATGCGGCAAGTGCGGCGATACCCGCACCACGGTAGTAAGCGGCGACGAGCCGCTGCTGGTGTCAGTACAACTCTCCGGTACGCCGCTGCTGGCCACCCACCATTGAGCAGACCCGTGGCGGTGCTTGGCCCACCGGCGCGTAGCAATAGCCTATGCGGCTAGCCGGATGCGAGTCGATGCGCCGCACGGGTGGTTTCGGGAAGGCGGTAGCGCGGGGTACAGGCGAGCGTCCAGTGAACCGCGGTTTCCAGACTGATGCGATGGCCTATGGAGACGTACAACGGCCGGGTGCGGACACGGGTGCGCAGCACGGCACCGATCACCTCGTCCGCATCCGTGAGTGGCGTCCAGGCGCCGCGCTCGGGGGGTGTTTCAGCATGCTCACCGATGAGACGTGATTTGGCCGCGCCTATGGTGGGGACGTCGAGCAGCACACCCATGTGACAGGCGAGCCCGAAACGCCGCGGGTGCGCATAGCCCTGACCGTCGCACAGCACAAGATCGGGGACACCCCGCAAGCGTGCGAACGCCTCCAGGACGGCAGGGATCTCACGAAACGACAACAGTCCTGGTACATAGGGAAAGCGTGTCGGCACCCGTACCACTGCCTGCTCACGCACGCTCAACGCCGGGAAATCCAACAGCGCCACGGCAGCCCGGGTAACGGTACCACGTTCTTCGTAACCCACATCCACACCCGCCACGCAGCGCACCTCCCCCAACCTGTCCTGGGTCACCACGCGTGGCGCCATCTCGCGCTGCAGGGTCACGGCCTCGCGCGGGGTCAGTGTCCAGGGATGCGTGATGGTTGCGTGCAGGCCCATATCTCAACTACCCCTTTTTGCGGCGGTGACGCCACCGTGGCCGCCGTGCCATGCACACCGTTCTCCCGAAAGGATATGGGCGTGATAGCCCATCAGGGTAATTGCACCGCTGGTGCCGGCACACCAGAATTTGATGGCCCTTCAACGACCTGTTCCCATGAAAGACAACGCACTCATTTTCGACGCCACCGTCGAGGATTTCGAGCAGACTGTGCTCACGGCTTCCCATGAGCTCCCCGTACTCGTGGATTTCTGGGCCGACTGGTGCGGCCCCTGCCTCTCGCTCGGCCCCGTTCTCCACCGCGTGATTGAAGAGTACGCAGGCAGCGTCCGCCTCGCCAAGGTGGATGCGGACGAGAACATGAAGCTGTGCGGCCGCTTCGGCCTGCGCGGCTTCCCTACCGTGGTCCTGTTCATCGACGGCGAGGAAGTGGGGCGTTTTACCGGTAGTAAGTCGGCCCATTTCGTACGTGAATTCATTGACCAGCACGTGTCGGCCTGAGCGCGTATTCCTCACTTTGTGACAGCAAACCCCGGCGCGCACTGACCCCGTTCTTCGCAAAGGCAGGGCATCCCCAGGCGCGGATCCTCCGGTACCGGGGGGTCACTCCTGTCCCGGTGTCACATGGATTACGCGGGTGGGCAGCGCAAAGGCGATGTCATCCCGCTCGAAACGCGCACAGATGGCCAGATTGATGGCCTGTTGAATATCCATGTAACGGCTGTAGTCCGGGGTGAGTACGTAATAGACCACCTCGAACACCATGGCGTATTCCCCGACCTCCTTGAAGTGGGCACGGTCGAAGCGTACCTCCGGCTGAGCCTCCACGATCTCCCGCAGCATGGCGGCGATCGCCGCGAGCTTCTCCTGCGGGGTATCCAAGGTCACCCGTATGGTAAAAACCACACGCCGCTCCGCCATGCGCTTGAAATTGCGCAGGCGGCTGCGTAGCAGGTCGTCATTGGCAAACACCAGTTGCTCGCCGCTCAACGAACGTACGCGCGTGGTCTTCAGGCCGATGCGTTCGACCGTGCCCAGATGCTCGCCCACGGCAATGAAGTCGCCAAGGACGAAGGGCTTGTCCAGGGAGATGGACATGGACGCGAACAAGTCCGCAAGGATGCTTTGCACCGCGAGTGCCACCGCGATACCGCCGATACCCAACCCGGCGATGAGCGCGGTGATCTCAACCCCCGGGATGTTGTCGATGACTACCAACAACAGGACGACGTAGAGTGCCAGGCGCAGCAGGAAGGCCACCATGTGCACGCCGGTGACCGCCTCTGCATCCGTTGCATGGGCGTGCTGATAATGGATTGCCCAAGCGCCGATGGCGGCGCTGCCCCAGGACCCGGACTGTACCAGGATGACGGCCAGCATGAAGCTGCCGATCCAGCCACGGATATCCTCAGGAATCGGGAGCACGAGGCTGGCAAGCGGCAGTGCCAGCAGGGCAACCAGCACGGGGTGCGTGCGCACCAGCACGCGGTAGATCATGCCGACCGCATCGTCGCGCTCGACACGATGCACGGCACGCCGGCGCAATAGACTTGCTAGCCAGTACAGTATGGCGCCGCCCAGCACGAGGAAGCCGAGAGCGGCGAGCCAGCGCACCCAAACCGTTTCCATGCTCGCTCCCGGCTACTCCCTGCCGGCGCGCCAGTCCGCCAACAGCTGCGCACAGCGCAGTGGTGCATCGTTTTCGCCCATCATCCAGTTGTCCACCACATCAGCACCCTCGGCCATGGCTGCGCGACGCGCCGGGCCCCCGCAGGCCGGAATGCAGTCCACGGGATAGTTGCGCGCGATACCGTGCACGGCGTGGCGCACCAGCTGTCGCCGTTGCTCCCGGGTGAGGCGGTGGTGACGAGCAAGGGCACGTGCGGCACCCCAGGCATACAGACACAAGCCGGTGCGGGCCGACGGGCCGCGCAACTGTGCTTCATTCACCATCGCCAGGCTCGCCTCCAGAAAGGCGCCCAGATCGACACGGGCGCGGGTGAAGGCATCGCGGTTACGAGCGGTGAAGAATGCATCGCGCAGGCGCATGGCTTTTTCATCCTGAAGGTCACGTATAACCTTAGTCCTTCCTCCCTGGGTCGACGGCATGACGACGCGCTGCATGCGCGCGCGGACGGCGCGGTACGCACGGACGTCATTACTCCCGCAGCGAGTGCAACCACATTACCTGATGCCGAACTCTTCCAGCAAGAACGCCCGCCGTCGCTTGCATCCCGTGTTCTGCCCCGCATTATCCGTCCCTTGCACCCGTCGCGGTCTTTCCCGTTAACACCGGGACACCCACGGGCACCACCATCGGACCCGCGGTTTCGGTTCATACCCTGCCCTGGCGCAGCCATGCACGAAGCGGCCCCACCGCGAAGGTTCAGGCCCGTCTGAACACCAGCGCTCCACCCTCACGTTCCACACGGATTTCATCGCCGGCCGTGAAGCGCCCTTCCAGGATGGCGCGGGCCAGGGGATTTTCCACCTGCGACTGGATGGCACGCTTGAGCGGACGCGCACCGTACACCGGATCAAAGCCGACCGCACCCAACTGGTCGAGGGCGGCATCACTGAATTTCAGCCGCATGTCGCGCTCCGCCAGGCGCTGTTGCAGATAACCGGTCTGAATGGCAGCGATGGCCCGGATCTGGGCCTGCTGCAGGGGGTGGAACACCACCACCTCGTCCACACGATTGATGAACTCGGGTCGGAAGTATTGGCCCACGGTCTCCATCACCGCAGCCTTCATCTGCTCGTAGTGCTCCTCGCCTGCCATTTCCTGGATCACATGGCTGCCCAGGTTCGAGGTCATCACCACCACCGTGTTGCGGAAGTCCACGGTACGGCCGTGGCCGTCGGTGAGGCGGCCGTCGTCCAACACCTGCAACAGGATGTTGAACACGTCCGGATGGGCCTTCTCCACCTCGTCGAGCAGGATCACCGAATAGGGGCGACGGCGCACCGCCTCGGTGAGATAGCCGCCCTCCTCGAAGCCCACGTAGCCCGGCGGTGCACCGATGAGGCGGGCCACCGAATGCTTTTCCATGAATTCGGACATGTCCACGCGCACCATGGCCTCATCCGTATCGAACATGAATTCGGCAACGGCCTTGCACAGTTCGGTCTTGCCCACACCCGTGGGGCCGAGGAACAGGAAGGAACCGATGGGTCGGTTTGGATCGGACAGGCCCGCACGCGAGCGGCGGATGGCGTCGGACACCACACGCACCGCCTCGTCCTGGCCCACCACGCGCCGGTGCAACGCCTCCTCCATGCGCAGCAGCTTGTCGCGCTCCCCTTCGAGCATCTTCGACACCGGGATGCCGGTCCACTTGGAGACCACTTCAGCGATCTCCTCGTCGGTGACCTTGTTGCGCAGCAGACGGGTTTCCTGCATCTCCGCCTGCGCCGCCATGTCGAGCTGTTTCTGCAACTCGGGGATGCGGCCGTACTGCAGTTCGGACATGCGCGCGAGATCGCCGGCGCGGCGTGCCGTCTCCAGATCCAGGCGCGCCCGATCCAGGGCTTCCTTGATGTGCTGGGTGCCCTGCAACGCCGCCTTTTCCGCTTTCCAGATCTCCTCCAGATCGGCGTATTCGCGTTCCAGCTTCTGGATCTCGCTCTCAAGATCGGCGAGGCGCTTGCGCGAGGCCTCGTCGCTTTCCTTCTTCAGCGCCTCGCGTTCGATCTTGAGCTGGATGAGACGGCGATCGAGCTTGTCCATCTCCTCCGGCTTGGAGTCGATCTCCAGGCGGATGCGCGAGGCGGCCTCGTCCACCAGGTCGATGGCCTTGTCGGGCAACTGGCGATCGGTGATGTAGCGGTGCGAGAGCGTGGCGGCGGCGACGATGGCGGGATCGGTGATCTCCACGCCGTGGTGCACCTCATACTTGGGCTTGAGGCCACGCAGGATGGCGATAGTGTCCTCCACGCTGGGCTCGTCCACCAGCACCTTCTGGAAGCGGCGCTCCAGGGCCGCGTCCTTTTCGATGTACTGGCGGTATTCATCAAGCGTGGTGGCGCCGATGCAGTGCAGTTCGCCGCGCGCCAGTGCGGGCTTGAGCATGTTGCCGGCGTCGATGGCGCCCTCGGCCTTGCCGGCGCCCACCATGGTGTGGATCTCGTCGATGAACAGGATGATGTTGCCTTCCTGTTTGGCGATGTCGTTGAGCACGGCCTTGAGGCGCTCCTCGAAATCGCCGCGGAACTTGGCGCCAGCGATGAGCGCGGCCATGTCCAGGGACAACAGACGCCGGCCCTTCAGCCCCTCCGGCACCTCGCCGTTGACGATGCGCTGGGCGAGGCCCTCGACGATGGCGGTCTTGCCCACGCCGGGCTCGCCGATAAGCACGGGGTTGTTCTTGGTGCGGCGTGCCAGCACCTGGGTAACGCGGCGGATCTCGTCGTCGCGGCCGATGACCGGATCCAGCTTGCCCTGCTCCGCGCGCTCCGTGAGATCGATGGTGTACTTCTCCAGCGCCTGGCGCTGTTCCTCGGCGTTCGGGTCATCGACCTTCTGGCCGCCGCGGATGTTGTCGATGGCACGCTCGATGGCTGCCTTGCCGGCGCCGTTCCTGCGCAGCAGGTCACCGAGTTGACCCTTGTCTTCGGTCGCAGCGAGCACGAACAGTTCGGAGGAGATGTATTGGTCCTTGCGCTGCTGCGCCAGCTTGTCGGTGAGATTCAGCAAGCGCCCGAGGTCATTGGACAGATGCACCTCACCCGCCGTGCCTTCCACGCGCGGCAGGCGCTCGAGCGCCTCGCCCAGCTGCGAACGCAAGGCGTTGACATTGACACCCGCCTGGGTGAGCAGGGAACGCACGGTGCCACCCTGCTGATCCAGCAGGGCGGTCATCAGGTGCAGGGGCTCGATGAACTGATGGTCCCGACCCACGGCAAGGCTTTGTGCCTCGGCCAGGGCCAACTGGAATTTGGTGGTCAACTTGTCCATTCGCATGCAGCGCAACCTCGGAGGCAGGAACTTTCGGTTACTGTGTTAAATGGGGGCAGTCCAGGGGGGTTCAAGAAAATAAATCCGCGCGGGGCGCGGCAGGCATGGCCTGCCCGCTCGGTTTCTGCATGGCATGGGAGCCATGCCCGCGGTCGCACCGCGCTTACTTACCGGCCCGGCGCTTCGATGAGGGCCTGGACGCGCGCCAGACAATCATGGCCGCGCAGGGCCTGACAGGGTACGGGGGCGAAGCCGGTCACCCTGGCTCGGCTGGGTAGGAATACCGAGGCGACCACCAGGCCCTGCCCGCGCACACCATCGATGCGGGCGGTATGCACCGGGATTCCGGCCAGCCGGGCCAGGCGCGCTACGCCGGGTTTGAGCGGGCGGCGCGGTGCGCTGTCCAGATGGATGCCGCCATGGGGAAACAGCGCCACCACCTCCCCCGCACGCAGTGCCTTCAAGGCCTCACGAAAGGCCCGTTCGGGACGGCCTGTGCGATCCACGGGAATGCAGCCCACGGCGCGGAACAGCCACTCCAGGCCGAAACGGTGATATTGCTCGCTGGCGATGATGAAGCGCAGCGGCCGGCGGCTCGCCGCGATGAGTAACAACGGGTCCAGGCCCGAGACATGATTGGCGGCCAACAGGGCCGGACCGTCGTCCGGCAGATTCAGATGTGCCGTCTCGAGGCCGTGCACATGACGGCAGAAGAGCCGGTTCAACCCGTCCAGCCGGTTCAGCCAACGGTTGCCCCAATCCGCCTCACTGGCGCGCTCCAGACCACGCAGCAGCAACCAGCCGGCGGCGAGGATGAGGAGCAGAATAACCATGGGGGACACGGGGAAATCCATTCGATGTGGTGCAACCTCAGGCCGTGGCGCTATCTGATGTCAATCGCGGCCTGAGGCCGCTTCTACAGGTGTCACGGCAAACCATCGAAGGATTCCCCCGTGTCCCCCGTGGTTCACGCTTTTTTCTTCGCCTTGGGTTCCTGATAGACCTTGCGGCGGAAGAGGTCGTTGCGGCGGGAGACCAGGCGGTCGAGGAATAGCAGGCCGTCGAGGTGATCCATTTCGTGCTGCACGGCGCGTGCCTCGAAGCCTTCGAATTCCAGTTCCAGCCTGTCGCCGTGCTCGTTCTGCGCGGCGAGGGTCAGGCCGGTCGCACGAATCACGTTGCCGGTGTAGTCAGGCACGGACATGCAGCCCTCACGGCCCACTTCCATGCCTTCCCAGGTAAGCACTTCGGGATTGATGAGAATGAGCTTGCCGTGATTGGGCACGGGCTTGCGTGTGACCGAGCAGTCCACGATGACGATGCGCTGAGTGCGTCCCACCTGAGGTGCGGCGATGCCCACGCCCCCCGGGCCGGCGCGCATGGTCTCGTCCAGATCGGCGATGAAGGCGCGCAGTTCAGCATCGAACAGCTCGACCGGCTCGGAAACCCGTTTCAGGCGCTCGTCGGGGTAGGTCAGTATGTCAAGAATGGCCATGCTGGAGAAAAGCCTTAAACATGGGGGACACGGGGGACACGGGGGACACGGGGAAAAACGGAGGAGTCAGGGCGCAAGATGCTTGGAAGCTTTCGTGCCGCGCCACTGCAATGGTGAGCATCTTCCTGCCCTCAGCCGATCAGGGTCTCGATGGTGGTGAGCTTCGCCTCGATGCCTTCGGCGGTGACCACATCGAGCGCGGATTGCAGCGCTTCCACGCCTTCGCGCGCCACGCCTTCCATTTGCATGATGTAGATCGGCTTGGTCTCGGTACCTGCCACGTCCGATTCCAGATCCGTGATATCGAATCCCGCCTCCGCCAGCGCCCCGGTCACCTTGGCCACGATGCCGGAACGATCGGCGCCGTACACCGTGATGCGCACGTCCGGCACGTGGTGACGGTGCAACTGGCCCTCGATGTGATCCACGTGGTAGTGCAGGCCAAGGGAATCCGCCACGGGCTCGACCACGTCGGCGAGCTGTTTGGTGGTGCCCTTGTAGCGCACCATGAGCATGATGGAGAAATTACCGCCCAGGCGCATCATGCTGGCCTCACCCAGGTCACCACCGGCCTCGAACAGCGCTGCGCTTACCTTGGCGACGATACCGGGACGATCCTTGCCCACCAGGGTCAACATATACCACTTGTTCATACGTGCTCCTGTCTTGCTCAGTGCAGCGTGGAGTGTGAGAGATAAATGACGATCACCCCCGCGGCTATCAATGCGGCCTGCTGTGCCGTGGCGCCCACATTCACGCGCCGGTGCAGACCGGGGATGAGGTCGGCCACGGCGATGTAGATGAAGCTTGAGGCGGCAATGGCGAGCACATAGGGCACGGTATCCTGTACACCCGAGAGGGCGAACCAGGCGAGCAGGCCGCCCACCACCGTGGTCAGGCTCGCCAGGATGTTATAGGTGAAGGCCCGGGCACGGCTGAAGCCGCTGTGCAGCAAAATGGCGAAATCGCCCACTTCCTGCGGGATCTCGTGGGCGGCCACGGCCACGGCGGTGACGATGCCCAGGTGCACGTCGGTGAGGAAGGCCGCGGCGATGAGCACGCCGTCCACAAAGTTGTGGATGGCATCACCCACCAGGATCAGCACGCCCGGCACCGCATGATGGTGTTCATGACCGGTTTCGCACACGCCGTGATGGCAATGGCGCCAGAGCACCATTTTTTCAAGCAGGAAGAAGGCCAGCAGCCCGAGCAATACCGTGCCCATGATCCCGTGCGCGTCCTCGATGCCCGGCGCCTCAAGGGCATGGGGCAGCAGCGCGAGGAAGGCTGCGCCGAGCAGTGCGCCGATGGCGAAACTCACGAAATGCGGCAGCGCGCGGTTACGCACGCCCTCGGGCAGGACCAGGAAAATGGCCGCGGCTATCACACTGAGCACACCGCCCAACAGGCAGAACGCCACCACCAACGCAAGCAGAGTCATGGAAAATCCATCGAGACACGAAAGCAGGAATCATAACCGAAAGCGGCCTCAACCAAAGGGGTCACAACCAAAGGGGTCAGAGTAAATTGAAGGAGGGGACCAATGGTCTCACCAAGCGCGCCCACTTCAATTTACTCTGACCCCATTGGACCCCATTGGTCCGACCCCATTGGTCCTCAGTCGAGCCAGATGAGGCTGGCCATGCGCCCGGTTGCGCCGTCGCGGCGATAGGAGAAGAATCGCGCCGGGTCCGAGAAGGTGCACAGGCCGCCGCCGTAAACGGCAGCCACGCCGTGTCGGCTCAAGCGGAGCCGGGCCAGGGCGTAAAGGTCTGCGAGCCAGCGTCCCTCGCCGTGCGGGCGGAAGGCCGTCGCGGCGGCCTGATCCTGGCTCACGAAGGCCGTGCGCACTTCCTCTCCCACCTGGAAGGCCTGCGGGCCGATCGCCGGGCCGAGCCAGGCAAGCACGTCCGCGGGGGCCGTGCCGAGGGTATCCATGGTACGCTCCAGCACCCCAGCCGCCAGGCCGCGCCAGCCGGCGTGGGCCGCGGCCACGCGGGTGCCGGCCCGATCGCAGAACAGCACCGGCAGGCAGTCCGCGGTAAGCACCGCACACACCACGCCCGGCAGGGCCGTGAAAGCGGCGTCGGCCTCGCAACCGCCGATCGCCGCCGCGGCATCAAGGGCGCAGGTGCCGTGAACCTGTTTCAGCCAGCGCGGTTCCGCGGGCAGCCGGAGGACCTGCACCAGCCGCGCCCGGTTCTCCACCACCGCCGCCGGCTCGTCGCCCACGTGATCACCGAGGTTCAGCGAGGCATAAGGCCCCACGCTGACCCCACCCGCCCGCGTCGTCACCGCCGCCCGCACATGAGCGGGCACCGGCCAGTCAGGAAAAATGCATTCCATGGTGATCACTTGAAGTCCGCCAATGAACGCGAAAGGTAAATCGTCTCTTTCCCGCGGGACTTTAGCCTCGATCGGCCGTATCCGAGCGCAGAAGGGCCAGCAGTCGCTGCAGGTCTTCGGGCAGGGGGGCGCTCCAGCTCAGGGTCTCGCCGGTGCGGGGGTGTTCGAGGCCAAGGCGGGCGGCGTGCAGGGCCTGGCGCGGGAAGGCCTGCAGGAATTGGCGCAGTTCCTCGGTGACGCCGGCGGGCAGGCGCAGGCGACCGCCGTAGACCGGGTCACCCACCAGGGGAAAGTTGATGTGAGCCATGTGCACGCGGATCTGATGGGTGCGGCCGGTCTCCAGCTTCACGGTGACGTGAGTGTGGGCGCGAAAGCGCTCCAGCACACGATAGTGGGTGATCGCCTCGCGCCCGTGGGCCACCACCGCCATACGCTTGCGATCCACGGGGTGGCGATCGATGGGCGCATCCACGGTGCCGCCAGCCGTCATGACGCGCACGGTGACAGCCTGATATTCGCGACTGACGGTGCGGGCCTGGAGCTGCTCCACCAGCGCGCCCTGGGCCTCCAGGGTGCGCGCCACCACCAGCAGGCCGCTGGTGTCCTTGTCCAGGCGGTGCACAATGCCCGCACGCGGCACACCGGCCAGTTCCGGCGCGTGGTGCAGCAGGGCATTGAGCAGGGTGCCTGCCCAATTCCCGGCCGCGGGATGCACCACCAGGCCCGCCGGCTTGTCGATGACAAGGATCTGGTCGTCCTCGTAGACGATGCGCAGCGGAATGGGTTCGGGCGCGAAGCGCTCATCGCGTTCGGGCAGCACTTCCAGGCTGATGGCCTCGCCTCCGGCCAGCTTATCCTTGGGGCGAAGCACGCGGCCGTCCACCTGAACATGGCCCTCGTCCACCCATTTCTTCAGGCGCGAGCGGGAATATTCAGGAAACAGTTCGCTCAGCGCCTGATCCAGGCGACGCCCTGCCATCTCGGGTGGGACTTCTGCGCTCATGACACGGATATCGGACATTGGTTGCTGGGTCAGGTGACAGCTCTGCAGTTATACTTGCCGGAGCACTCCGGGCTCGGCCCGCATATCGAGGTTAGTTCACATGCGTTTCATCGGTTTCGCCGCAGGCCTGGTATTTCTGCTCGGCGGATGCGCGAGTCTCACCCAGGATCCCACCGCCGAGTGGACTGCAGCCGAGTTCTATGCCGAAGCCAAAGCCGCTCTCGACGAGCGCAACTACCAGCAGGCCATAGACCTCTACGGCAAGCTGGAGGCGCGCTATCCATATGGTCCCTATGCCGAGCAGGCCCAACTGGAAGTGGCGTATGCCCACTACAGGGATAACGATCCGGCGGCGGCGGTTGGTGCGGCGGCGCGCTTCATCAAGCTGCATCCCACGCACCAGAACGTGGATTATGCCTACTACCTGCGTGCTCTCGCCAGTTTCGATCCGCCGCCGGGGTTTCTCGAGCGCTTCGTGGAACAGGACCCGGCGATGCGGGACCCCAGTGCCGCACGCACGGCATTCAACCACTTCAAGGAACTGGTGGATCGCTTCCCCAAGAGCCGCTATGCCGAGGATGCCGTCAAGCGCATGGTACGTCTGCGCAACCTGCTGGCGCGGCACGAAATTCTCGCCGCCGACTATTACATGCGCCGCGGCGCCCGGGTGGCTGCGGTGAACCGTGCCAAGTACGTCATCGAAAATTACCAGCAGACGCCGTCCGTCGCAGATGCCATCGCCATTCTGGTCACTGCCTATCGTGAAATGAAAATGGACGACCTGGCCGGCGACGCGGAAAAGGTGCTTCAGCTCAATCACCCCGAACGCCGGCCCTGGCGTCCGGGGGAAGAATAAGGGCATCAGTCAGAGGACAGCGCGTTCACAGAGGCTTGGGGAAATGGCCTCCGAGGCTACCCCTGCCGGGCCTTCAATCCACATGCAGCGCTACGGATTGCCCTCGTGTACTCGGTGTTCTCTGTGACTGAACGGACCAACCAGGGGGAGTTTGAGATCATGTGGAATTTCTTCGAGACCGTTCGCCACCGGCATTCCATCCGCCAGTACTTGGCCGAGCGTGCCGTAGAGCCGCAGCAGTTGCATGCCATTCTCGAGATTGCGTGCGCTGCACCTTCGGCCGGTGACCTGCAGTCGTATCGCATCGTTGTGGCGAAGGATGCCGCGACTCGTGACGCCCTGGCGCGCGCTGCCGATGGTCAGGCTTTCATCTCGCAAGCGCCTGTGTGCCTGGTGTTCTGTGCCGATACGGAACGGGCAGAGGTGCGTTTTGGTGAACGGGGCCGTACGCTCTACGCCCTGCAGGACGCCACCATCGCGGCCGCCTATGCACAACTGGCAGTGGTTGCCGCTGGCCTGGGATCCACTTGGGTGGGTTATTTCGACAAAGAAGAGATCGCCCGCCTGCTCGACCTGCCTGCAGGTATGGAACCAGTAGCGCTCCTCAGCGTAGGCTACCCCGCCGAACTCCCTGAACTCAGCCCGCGCCGGCCGCTGGGCGACGTGGTCGATTACCGGTGACGGATTGTTAAAGTCCGCAAATGAACGCGAACAACGCAAATGACACGTTTGCATTCAATCGCGGATTTACCCAGAGAACCGTAGATCACGTTGGCGCGCACCGCCTACGTGACATTCCGCGATCTGCAAACGTCACGTAGCTTCGCAACGTGACCTACGGCGCTGGGCGACGTGGTCGATTACCGCTGACGTGAAAGTCAGCCGAGGAAGAGAAAAGCATTAACACGGGGGACATGGGGGAATCCTTCATGGTTTGCCCTGAACCCGTAGCCGCGGCTTCAGGGTGCGATCATCGTGGATACCGTGCAATCGCGGCCTAAGACCGCTCCCACAGGAACAAATAATTACCCCGTGTTCCCCGTGTTCGGGCTTTTTCTTAGATCGCCGAAGGGCCTTCCTCGCCGGTGCGGATGCGCACCACGCGTTCAACGGTGGTGACGAAGATCTTGCCGTCACCGATCTTGCCGGTGCGCGCCGCGCCCATGATGGCTTCCAGGCAGGCGTCCACCTGGTCATCGTCGACCACCACCTCAATTTTCACCTTGGGCAGGAAATCCACCACATATTCCGCGCCGCGGTAGAGTTCGGTGTGGCCCTTCTGCCGGCCGAAACCCTTCACCTCCGTCGCCGTCATGCCCTGCACGCCCTTCTCCGACAGCGCCTCGCGCACGTCGTCCAGCTTAAAAGGCTTGATGATGGCTTCAATCTTCTTCATGGCTGTTCCTCTTCGAAATTCGCCGTGGCGGTAAGAGACTTCAACGCAAAGACGCCAAGGGCGCGGAGAACGCAAAGAGGAACTCACTTTGGTTTCCTCTGCGTCCTTTGCGACCTTCGCGCCTTTGCGTTGGGCAGTTGTTCACCCTTTGAAACCGTTGGTGATGGGGTAACGCCGGTCGCGGCCGAAGGCGCGGCGGGTGATGCGCGGGCCCGGGGGCGCCTGGCGGCGTTTGTATTCGTTGCGGTCCACCAGGCGCGCTACGCGTTCCACCGTTGCCCGCTGGAAACCGGCGGCGGCGATGTCGTCGATGGACTGGTCGCGTTCCACATAGCGTTCAAGGATCCCATCGAGTACATCATAAGGGGGCAGCGAATCGGAGTCGCGCTGACCCGGGGCGAGTTCCGCCGAAGGCGCGCGCTCGATAACGCGCCGCGGGATCACCGGTGCCATGCGGTTGCGGTAGTCGGCGAGGCGATAGACCAGGGTCTTGGGCACGTCCTTCAATACGTCGAAGCCGCCGGCCATGTCGCCGTACAAGGTGGAATAGCCCACCGCGGTTTCGCTCTTGTTGGCGGTGGTGAGCACCATCTTGTGCTTTTTGTTGGACACGGCCATGAGCAGCACGCCGCGGCAACGGGCCTGGATGTTTTCCTCGGTTACGTCGGGCGGCAGGCCTGCGAACTCATCTTTCAAGCTGTCGAGAAAAGCATTGAACGTGGGCTCGATGGGAATGACGCGAAACGGTACGCCCAGCGCTTCGGCTTCGAGTCGCGCATCCTCAATGCTCATATCCGCGGTGTAGCGCGAAGGCATGGAAATGGCCTCGCAGCGATCGGCGCCGAGTGCATCCACGGCGATGGCGAGGGCCAGCGCCGAATCGATACCGCCGGACAGCCCAAGCACTACACCCGCAAATCCGTTTTTTGCTATGTAGTCGCGTACGCCGAGCACCAAGGCCGAATAGATGCTCTCGTCGTCACCCATCACCGGCAAGGCATCCTGCGGTACCGGCCACACCGCATCGTCGGCGCCGTGGAATTCCGCCAGAAACAGGCCTTCCTCGAAACCGGGCGCACGCTGGCTCACCTGGCCGACGGCGTCCATGACGAAGCTGTGACCGTCGAACACCAGTTCGTCCTGGCCGCCCACCTGGTTCACATAGACCACCGGCACGCGCGCGGTCTCGATGCGCTGCTTGAGCACACCTTCCCGTTCATCGCCCTTGCCAAGGTGGAAGGGCGAGGCGTTGATGTTCACCACCAGTCGCGCACCGGCGGCGGCGGCGTCCTCCACCGGGCCGGGCAGCCAGATGTCCTCGCAAACGGTGAGACCCACGGGGATGCCCTTGACCTCCACCACGCAGGTCTCTCCGCCCGGCATGAAATAGCGCTGTTCGTCGAACACGCCGTAATTGGGCAGATGGACCTTGTGATAGGTGCCGGCGATGCGGCCGTCACGCAGCAGCGAGGCCGCGTTGTAGAGTCCGCCGGTGGCGGTACGCGGGTAACCGAGGATCACGTCGATGCCGCGCACCTGACGCTTGATCTCTTCCAGTCCGGCCAGGGTGCGATCGAGAAACGCCGGGCGCAGCAGCAGATCCTCGGGCGGATAGCCGGTGAGCGCCAGCTCCGGAAACACCACCAGGTCCGCCTTCAACTCGTCGCGCGCGCGCAACGCCCAGGCGACAATCTTTGCCGCATTCCCATCGATATCGCCCACCGTGGGATTCAACTGCGCGAGTGCGATGCGCAGGGCAGTCATCGGACAGGCGTCCTTTCAGGCGAGGACAACGCGGAGGTCGCGGAGGCGCGGAGGTCGCGGAGAAAATCGATCACGTTTTTTTCCTCGGCGTTCTTCGCGCACCTACTGGGCAGGAAACACGAAGAAGACTATTCATATTCTTCCTCCGCGTCCTCCGCGCCTCCGCGCCCTCCGCGTTGCGATTCCTCATCACTTCAACACAGCCGCCATGCGCGCGCCCATATCGGCCGGGGAGCGCACTACGTGCACACCGGCCGCTTCCAGTGCGGCGAATTTTTCCTCGGCGGTGCCCTTGCCGCCGGCGATGATGGCGCCGGCGTGGCCCATGCGCTTGCCCTTGGGGGCGGTGACGCCGGCGATGTAGGCCACTACGGGCTTGGTGACGTGGGCCTTGATGAAGGCGGCGGCCTCTTCCTCGGCGGTGCCGCCGATCTCACCGACCATGATGATGCCCTCGGTCTGCGGGTCGGCCTGGAAGCGGGCCAGCACGTCCACGAAGCTCATGCCCTGGATGGGATCGCCGCCGATGCCCACGCAGGTGCTCTGGCCCAGGCCCGTGCCGGTGGTCTGGTGCACGGCTTCATAGGTGAGCGTGCCCGAGCGCGACACGATGCCGATGCGACCCGGCAGGTGAATGGCACCCGGCATGATGCCGATCTTGCATTCGCCCGGGGTGATGAGCCCGGGGCAGTTGGGGCCGATGAGGTTCACGTCCGGGTAGCGCGCGAGCGTGGCCTTCACCTTGAGCATGTCCAGTACCGGGATGCCCTCGGTGATGCAGGCGATGACCCTGATGCCCGCGTCGGCGGCCTCCAGGATGGCGTCGGCCGCATAGGGCGCGGGCACGTAGATCATGGTGGCGTCGGCACCGGTGGCGGCCACGGCGTCGTGCACCGTGTCGAACACCGGACGGTCCAGGTGTTTCTGCCCGCCCTTGCCCGGCGTCACGCCGCCCACAAAGTGGGTGCCGTAGGCGATGGTCTGTTCGGAATGGAAGGTGCCCTGCTTGCCGGTAAAACCCTGGCAGATCACGCGGGTGTGCTTGTCGACGAGAATGGCCATTACTTGCCCTCCGTGGCGGCGACAGCCTTCTGCGCCGCGTCCGTGAGATCCTGTGCCGGGGTGATGGCGAGCCCGCTGTCGCGCAGCATGGCACGGCCCTGCTCCACGTTGGTGCCCTCCAGGCGGACCACCACGGGCACCGTGACGCCCACCTCCTTCACCGCCTTGATGACGCCCTCGGCGATGAGGTCACAGCGCACGATGCCGCCGAAGATGTTCACCAGGATGGCCTTCACCTTGGGGTCGGAGAGGATCAGCTTGAAGGCCTCGGCCACCCTTTCTGCCGTCGTGCCGCCGCCCACGTCCAGGAAGTTGGCGGGCTGGCCGCCGTGCAGCTGAATGAGGTCCATGGTGGCCATGGCCAGGCCGGCGCCGTTGACCATGCAGCCGATGTTGCCGTCCAGGGCCACGTAATTGAGGCTGTGCTGCTGGGCGCGGGTCTCGCGCTCGTCCTCCTGGGTGGGGTCGCGCAGATCAGCGAGCGCCTTCTGGCGATAGAGCGCGTTGTCGTCCAGGTTGATCTTGGCGTCCAGGGCGAGCAGCCTGCCCTCCTTGGTGACCACCAGCGGGTTGATCTCCACCAGGCTCAGGTCACGTTCCGTGAACAGGCGGTAGAGCCCCAGCATGATGCGCGTGAGTTCGTTCACCTGCGCCACATCAAGCCCCAGCGCGAAACCGACCTTGCGACACTGGTAACCCTGCAGGCCGGCCACGGGATCGACAGCCACGGTAAGGATCTTCGTGGGATGGGTGGCCGCCACCTCCTCGATGTCCATGCCGCCGGCGCTGGCGGCCATGAAAGTGATCCTGCGCGTGGCGCGGTCCACCACCGCGCCCAGGTACAGCTCACGCGCGATAGCCGACACCGCCTCCACCAGCACCTGGTTGACGGGCTGGCCCTCAGGGCCGGACTGGTGGGTGACGAGGCGTGAGCCGAGCAGCTGGCCGGCCACGATCTCGGCCTGATCGGGGCTGTCCACCCGTTTCACGCCGCCCGCCTTGCCGCGCCCGCCGGCGTGTACCTGGGCCTTCACCACCCAGCCCCCGCCGCCGACGTCATGGGCGGCCTGGCGCGCCTCGGCCGCGCTGGCAGCGGTACGTCCCGCCGGGACGGGAAGGCCATAATCGGCGAACAGCCGTTTGGCTTGGTACTCGTGAAGATTCATCGTTGCGCCCCGCAGGACCGGAAAGCGCGGTATTTTGGTACAAAGCGATGGGCTTCGCAAAAGCGCGGTGGCCCCCTTCGGCAGGCACGTTTTACAATCGTCCCCATGAATCTCATGCGCCTGCTCCTGTTCCTGGCCATCGTCTGGCTGGTCTATCAGCTCGTGTTGCGCCCCTGGGCAAGCAAAAGGCGTGTGCAACGTCGCGCACCACGCCAGGTGCAGGCCGTGCGCTGCGCCCATTGCGGAGTCCATGTACCGGCCCAGGAGGCGGTGCAACGCGGCGGTCGTGCCTTCTGCTGTAACGAGCATTCACAGCTCGGTCCACGCTAGATCGCGTCGCCATGGCGGAACCGTCCACCTTCCTACCCGGCACGCCGCAGGACGGATTTGCCTTCGGCGAGCAGGTCGATGATGAGTACACCTGGAAGCCGCTGCGCTTTCTCAATCTCTACCGCCTCACCATCAGCGCCCTGTTTGCGGGCCTGTACCAACTGGGCTCACTGCCGAAACCGCTGGGCTCCACCGACCCGCAGCTGTTCTACATCACCAGCCTGATCTACGTGGCCTTCGCCGTGCTGGCCAACGGCCCCATCATCTGGCGCCGGCCGCGCTTCGACACCCAGGTGTACGTGCACCTGGGGGTGGATATCCTGGCCATGACCGTACTCATGCACAGCAGCGGCTCCATGGAGAGTGGCCTGGGCATGCTGCTGGTGGTAACCATTGCCGCCGCCGGCATGCTCACGGAAGGCCGCACGGCGGGATTGTTCGCTGCCCTGGCGACCCTCGCCATGCTCACGGAGCAGGCCTATTCGCACTTTTTCAACCTGCCCGGCTACCTGAGCTTTTCACGGGCCGGCATGCTGGGCGCCACCTTCTTCGCCACCGCCGCCCTGGCGCGCGTGCTTGCCAACCGCATCCGCGAGAGCGAGGCGCTGGCGGCGCAGCGCGGCGTCGATCTCGCCAACATGTCCCGGCTCACCGAATACGTGATCCAGCAGATGGAATCGGGCGTACTGGTGGTGGACAGTGCACGCCACCTGCGGCTCATGAATGTGGCGGCTTGGCGCCTGCTCGGTTTTCCCAATGCCGCGCAGCAAAAGACCCTGGCCGGAGTGTCACCCGAACTGGCTGAGCGCCTTGCGGCCTGGGAACGCAACGCACAGGAAAGCCTCGGCACCCTGGCAGCGGCCGACGGCGCAGGTGAGGTGCTGCCGCGCTTCGCGCGCATCGGCGGTGCGGGTTATCTCATTTTCCTGGATGACGCCACCTCCGCCGCGCAGCAGGCGCAACAGCTCAAGCTGGCGGCACTGGGGCGGCTCACGGCAAGCATCGCCCACGAGGTGCGCAATCCGCTGGGCGCCATCGGCCACGCAGGCGAGCTGCTCGGCGAATCGGAAAACCTTGGCCAGGCCGACCGGCGGCTCACCGAGATCATCCGCCAGCAGGTACAGCGCGTGAACGGCATCATCGAGAGCGTGCTCCAGCTCGGGCGCCGCGACGCCTCCCAACCCGAGGTACTGGTGCTTCAGCCGTGGCTCAAGCGCTTTGTGGAGGAATTCATCCAGACCGTGAATCTGCCGGCCGACCAGATCGACCTCAGCGTGGAGCCGCCCGGGCTCGCCATAACGTTCGACCCGAATCACCTGCGCCAGATCCTTGCCAACCTGTGCCAGAACGCCCTGGAGCACGCGCGCGAAACAAACACGGGCCCGAAAGTGAGTCTACGCACCCATGTCCAGCAGGACCGCGTGTTCCTCGACGTGATCGACACCGGTCCCGGTGTTTCCACAGAGGCCCAGGCACATCTGTTCGAGCCGTTCTTCACCACCCGCAAAACCGGTACCGGGCTAGGCCTCTACGTGTCACGCGAGCTTGCCCAGTGCAACCGGGCACGCCTCGATTACCTGCCCGCGACCGACGCACCCGGGCGCTTCCGCCTGTTCCTGGGTGCACCGTTGAACCCGTCGGACCATGAATAACAAGAAACATCTGGCCCTCATCGTCGACGACGAGCCCGATATCCGCGAGCTGCTGGAACTCACACTGCTGCGCATGGGCATCGACACGGAATCCGCCGCCGATCTGGAAAGCGGCCGGCAATTGCTCGAAGCCCAGCCCTTCGACCTCTGCCTCACGGACATGCGCCTGCCGGACGGCAATGGCATCGACCTGGTGCGCCACGCACAGAAGCACCGCCCTGGCATGCCCATTGCTGTGATCACCGCCCACGGCAGCATGGAATCGGCCGTGGAGGCCCTCAAGGCGGGAGCCTTCGATTTCGTATCCAAACCGGTGGAACTGCAGGTGTTGCGCGACCTGGTGAAGACCGCGCTGCGCCTGGCGGAGAACGGCCGCCCCGTACCGACAGAGGGTCCCTCCCTCAGCCTGCTGGGCCAGTCACCGGCCATGCAGGCCATACGCACCACCATCGCCAAGCTGGCACGCAGCCAGGCACCGGTGTACATCAGCGGTGAATCGGGCACAGGCAAGGAACTGGTGGCGCGGCTCATCCACGCCCAAGGGCCACGGGCCGACCGGCCTTTCGTCCCGGTCAACTGCGGCGCCATTCCCGCGGAACTGATGGAGAGCGAACTGTTCGGCCACAAGAGGGGCAGCTTCACGGGTGCCGGGGCCGACAAGGACGGGCTGTTCCAGGCCGCCAACGGCGGCACCCTGTTCCTGGACGAGGTGGCCGACCTGCCCCTGCACATGCAGGTGAAGCTGCTGCGCGCCATCCAGGAAAAAGCCGTGCGACCCATCGGTGCTCAGCGTGAGGCCCACGTGGACGTGCGCATCCTCTCCGCTACCCACAAGGACCTGGCGGAACTGGTGCATGAGGGCCACTTCCGCGAAGACCTGTACTATCGCATCAACGTCATCGAGCTGCAGGTTCCGCCCCTGCGCGAGCGGCCGGAGGACATCCCGGCGCTGGTGGAGCACATCCTCGTCCGCCTGGGTCGGCAGCTCGGCAGTCCCATGCCGCGACTCTCGGACGAGGCCGTGGACGCCCTGCTCGATTACCCCTTTCCCGGCAACGTACGCGAACTGGAAAACGTGCTGGAACGCGCCGTCACCCTTTGCGAGGGTGACGTGATCACCCCTGCCGAACTGGGCCTGCCCACACACCGCTACGGACGCGGCGAGCCCGGCAACGGTGCCAGCCTCGACGACTACGTTTCAGAGCGAGAGAAGGAAGCGATCCGCAAGGCGCTGGAACAGACCGGCAACAACAAAACCGCCGCCGCCCGCCTACTCGGCATCTCCTTCCGCGCGCTGCGCTACCGGCTCAAGAAGCTCGGGCTGGATTAGGAACCAATGGGGTCAGCAGAACCAATGAACCAATGGGGTCGGAGTCATTTGAAACCGCGAAACTGCGCGAGCGCGCAGGACCAATTTACTCTGACCCCACTGGTCCTGACCCCACTGGTCCCTTCGAATCCTTCATAGCCTGCCAGCCCAGGTGAGGCGGTAGCCGCCCTGGTTGTCGGGGCGGCCCAGCAGGGTGAGGGTCTGGGCCAGGGCCGGATCGGTGTCGGCGCGGGGGGTGAGGACGGCGTTGAGGCGATAGCCGCCGGGGCTTAAGGTGACGTCGCCCTTGACGCCCAGTGGGCCACCGCCGTCAGAGAGCTTGCCAAGCAGGGTGCCGTTGGGGCCGGGCACCAGTTCCATCTTCAGGTCGCCAAGGCGCATGGGCATGGGTGTCAAAACCGTGGCTTGGCGCCAGACGATGACGCCCTCCGCCGCGTCCAGCTTACCCGCCGCCCAATCGAGGGTGTTCACCTCTACCGTGACTGAACCTTCCACCTCCACGGGCATGGGCAGGCGCGGCAGGCTGGCCACCAAGGTCGAGGCCGGGAGTTCACCCCCGACCCCGGACAGCATGAGGCGCTCATCGGAGAGCCGCACGTCACCTGTCAGATAACCACCCTGGGGTGTCACGCTGAAACCGAAGCCCGCCTCGCCCAGCAGCAACCGCCACGGACTCAGTGACCATTCACTCTCACCCAGGGCGATCCCGTTCACGGCCACGCGGGCCATCCGCCCTGACCACAGGCTGCCTTCGATGCCGCTCGCCGCCAGGCGTACACCCCGGGATTCGAGCAGCGGCACCGCACGCGGCAACACCTGGGCAGCCGGCACGGTCGCCACCAACGCCAGCAGGTATACGGCCAGGCCGCCCGCCACCCACAGCATCACGCGTTTCATGCGCCGCCCTCCAGGGTGATGCGCAAATCGGCCTTGCCGGCTACATCACCACGCTCGACCACCAACCCGGTGACACGCACGCCCTGGCTGGCCATGAGCTTGTCCAGCCAGCGCAGGCTCTGGTCGAAGGGGGCCTGGCTAAGCCATACGCGCACCGCCTTCTCGCCATCGGGTTGCACGCGCTCCAGCACATCCGCCAAACCTTCGGCGCGGGCGGTACGGTCTACCACGGCCATGAGGGATTGGCCGCTGTTGCGCCTTGGCGCACTGCTGCCGCGCAGGGCCTGTACCTCGCGGGCGGATTGCTCCATCCAGCCGAGCAGCGCGCGCTGTTCGGCGACCTCCCGTGCGAGCCGGGCACGACCGTCCACCAACGGTTCCCACACCAACACATAGAGCCCCATGAGCAGCAAGACCACGGCGCCGGCGAGCACGATGCGGCGTTCCCGCACCTGCAGTTGTTCCCAATAGTGTCTGAGGCCTTCGATCACCTTGCCTCCCGGATTTGCAGGCGCGCCTCCACCTTGCCGGCGCGCGAGCTTGCAGTCTGGATGTCCACGCCGAGCCCCTTGCCGGCCAGGTCCTGCTTGAGCTTGTCGAGGCGCTGCAGGTCGGCCAGATGCAGATCCATGTCGAGCACACCGTCCTTGTAACGCAGGCCGGCCACCTCGGCACCGGCTGCGTTGACCATGGGCGCGGCACCTGCCAGCAGGGTGGTGAAGCCATCGCCCCCGCCACCGCGCAGTGCGGCAAGGCGGTCTTCCATCTGTTTGCGCGGGTCCACCACGTTGCGCGCATCAGGGAAGGCACGGCGGTACACCTCTTCGATGCGTTGCGACAAGTGCTCCGCCTCGCGGCTGAGCTGCACATGGTCATAAGTGGCCATGCCCACCTGGAGCGCCAGGGCCGCGCCCAGCAATGCCGCGGCGCTGCGCCAGGGACGCCACAGCTTGCCCAGTTGCTCGCGGCGGCTGAATTCACCCTGCAGCAGGTCGAGGGGCAGCGGCCCGCTGAGCTGGCGTGCCAGCAGGCCGAGTTCGCCGTGGGGACAGGTCTCCACGCTCACCGCCACGCCATGTACCTCGGCAGCCCGGGCGGCGCGTTCGACGCTGCCATCACCACGCGCATCGAACACCCGCAGGCGGGTCGGGCGGTCCTCCCCAGCCTGCTGCAGAGCGATGTCCAGCAGCATGTCGATGTCGTTCAGCTCCAGGGCGAGGCCGCGGGCGTGGCCGGTGCGCAGCAACACGCCCTCATGACCGAGCAGCAGACTCCATTCCGCCGGGGCAAGGGGCAGCGCCAGCGCGTCCGGGACCAGGGCATTGGCCTGCAACCCGGCAGCCGCCAACCCGGCGAGCCACGCCTGCAGGCGCGCTCGCGCCATGACCGCCACCGGCACAGCCCCCCCCTCCTGGCGCATGCCCAGTGCGAAGTGCAGATTCTCCACGTCGTCGCTGAGCTGGTCCTCGATGGCATAGGGTACGGCGAGGCGCAGCTTGTGCCGGTTCTGCAAGGGGAGCGTGGTATGTGTCAACAACAGGTGTGCGGTGGGGGCGAGCACCAGGACACGCAGGCCGGCGCTCGCACGGGCCGCGTCCTCCAGGCTGCCGCGCTGCTCGCGACCCAAGCCGTCCACACCATGGACCAACCAGGCGGCCTCATGCTCTTCCAACCGGATATAGATGGTTCCTGCCATGTTCAAAGCGTTCCCTGGGACCGCATCAGCGTGCGGGCACCGTCCGCGCTGCGGTGCAGCAGGCTGTGGGTGGTGAAAACGGACCGTCCAAACTGGACGTGCGACGTTACCATAAAATAGTTGCTCGCCACCGCGAGGCCTTGCGCCGGTACGTTGCGGCCGGCGAAGGCAGGCTGTTGCAGGAATTCCTGCACCGAGGTGAAACCCTCGGTGCCGCGCGCTTCCAGCACTTGCCCCGCCTCGGTGGCGGTGACGTCCGGCGCCAGCGCCATCACCAGTTGCGGCTTGTCCGCGGCGATGGTGTTGACATTGAGTGCGGCATCGCGCGGCAAGGCGGCCACGTAAGGGGCGAGTTTCGCCATCACCTCCGGTGTGACGCCAAGCAGCAGCGCGAGTTCGCTGGGACTTGTCAGAAGCGTGTTGCCGGCACGGTATGGCAGTTCGAGGCCCAGATATTCCACGTCCTCCGCCCCGCCCAGACGGGTCTCGTCATCCGCGTCCAGCCAGTCCGCCAACCGGTCCGCCAGTTCCGGCTCCAGTTCCAGGCTGGCCAACAGGCGGCGGAAGCGCTCCAGGGCCACTTCATCGGTGGCACCGTCGGCGGCCAACAGTGAGTTCAGGTTGAAACGGCCCTGCATGTCCTCGGCGGCACCGGCCAGTTGTCCACCATCCACCGGGATGGGCGGCAGCTGTGTGGCCCAATCCTCGTCCAGATTGTCCACTTGGCTTTCCTGGGCGTCCTTGCGCAGGATCTGCCCGGCCCAAGCCTCGATACCGACCACATACAGCATGGCCTGGTCGTATTCCAGCACGTTGGCGGCGCGGCGGATGTCCAGGAACTGGCGTGAGGTCATGGCCACCGCCGCCGTGGTGGCCAGCGCCACGACGAGCAGAGCGGTGATGAGTGCCACGCCGTGCTGACGGAAGAGTGACCCGGACATCCTACGCACCTGTCCCAGTCCCACCGCCGTCTTGCACGTACCCGTGACTTCCCTCTGCGTACACGAAACACCTCCTGACCAAAAACACGTGTTCAGCCTCCGGGCACACGGAACACGCGCGTGAGTTCGCCGAGGTCTTCGAGTTCCAGGCGGATCTCCACGGCCAGGGGATGCGGTGCCGGTGCCGGGGCCGCCGCCGGTGCCTGCACATTGGTGTCGGGTGGCCAGTCCTCCGTCCATTCGCGGTTGGCGGTGAGAAAACGCACCTGGAAATGCCGCACCCTCGTGAGCACGCGCAAGGGGTAGGCGGCGCTGTCCTGGGCGCGGTCCAGCACACGCCAGTTGTGGCGTACCAGCACGTCGTCGTCCAGCACATAGCCAACCCGTTGCAGGGTGCTGCGCGCATGCCCTGCAGGGTTGCGCCAGCCCGCACGGGTGAGCTCCAGGGGCAGTGCCGAGCGCGGGCCACCGCTGATGGCGGGCAGTCGGTCGCCATATTCGCTGCGCACCTCGCGCGGCGCCAGTTGCGTGAGGTCACGCGACAGCAAGGTCATGGCGGACTGCAACTCGGCCAGGCGCGCCGCCTGGCGCTCGGTCTCGCCGCGTGCCTGGAGGATGGCATTGAGACCACCGTAGGCCGCCGCTGCCAGAATGGCGAACACCGCCGAAGCGACCAGCATTTCCAGTAACGTGAAGCCGGCACAGCGCCGACCATCGGGGTTCGTGCGCAGGTTCATGGCTTTGGCAGGAAGGCACTCACCACGTCGAGCGCCGCATCACGGTCCCGGCCGGTGCGCACCTCCACATCCAGGCGGCGCACATTGGCGTCGAAGGTCTCCGATACCTTGGCGGTCCAATGCCATTCGCGGCCCGCCATATCCGCTTTGCCGCGGGTGGTGCCGGTGGCAGGCCAACCCGGTTCGAGCTGGAATTCGGTGACTTTGTTCATGGCCACCCAGTGGGCGAGGGTCTTGTCACGCAGGTACACCGCATTGGCCGAGTTGCCCGCACCCGTCTTCAGCAGCGCACCAAGGGCAATCGCCACGATGGCCAGTGCCACCAGCACCTCCAGCAGAGTGAATCCGCGCTGGCGCTTCATGGCCGCTCCGCTGTGCTTACCTGCAGATCGCCGAGCGCAGGCCCCATCACCCGATAGCGCACGCCGTCGATCACGCCCAGGTCCACCTCGAAGGCCGTACGTTCGCCGTCGGAGAGCAGGTACACATGGGGCTCCGGCACCTCCTTGGGTTTGCTGATGTCCACGGGCAGGCCGTCCATGGACAGCTTGAGAGAAAAGCCGGTGGGCAGGGTGCGGGGGCGGAAGGTGTCGTCGTTCAGCGCCACCCACACGTTGTCGTCACCCAGGGCGAGAAACTGGTAGCCGTCAACGGTGAAGGCCACGCCCATTTCACGCGACTTGAGCACCGCTTCCTCATTCGCCAGCGCCATGAGCGCGGCCAGGCGGCGGGCCTCCAGTTCCACCTCACCCTCACCACTGCTGCCCACCGACAGCACGGCGATGCTGGTAACGATGCCGATGAGCACCAGCACCACCAGCAGTTCGATGAGGGTGAAGCCGGCGTGCCGGGCGGCCGGGCGCCCCATGGGACTTACTCCAGGTTCCAGCTGCCGATATCGGCGGCCACACCCTCGCCGCCGGGACGGCCGTCGGCGCCCAGGGAGAAGATGTCGATTTCGCCGCGCGTGCCGGGGCTCAGATACTGGTAGTCGTTACCCCACGGGTCTTTGGGCAGGCGATCCACATAGCCGCCTGTCTTCCAGTTGCGTGCCTCGGGGCTGCCGCTGGGCCGCTCCACCAGTGCCATCAGCCCCTGATCCGTGCTCGGGTACAGGTAATTGTCGAGCCGGTAGAGGTTGAGGGCGCTTTCCAGGGCGCGGATGTCCTGCTTCACCTTGGTGATGCGTGCCGTATCGGGACGGTCCATCACCTTGGGCACCACGATGGCGGCGAGGATGCCGAGGATGACCACTACCACCATGATCTCGATGAGCGTGAAGCCACGGCTGGCGCGGCGCGTATGCAAGGTCGTCTTCATTTCGCTTCCCGTGTATCGGTTTTTCACTCAACAGGTCCTGTCCTTGCGTACAGCGGGACGGGGCCGATTATCGCCATGCCTGTCGTGCCTGTCTTGTCCCCTGGAACCGCTGCGTGCGTCACTTCACGAGCTGGTTCAGGTCGAAGATGGGCAGCAGTATGGCCAGCACGATTACCAGCACCATGCCACCCATGGCAAGGATGAGCAGCGGCTCGAACAAGCCCATGATGGCGGCGATGGTGGTTTCCAGTTCGCGCTCCTGGTTCTCTGCGGCGCGCTCCAGCATCTCCTCGAGTTTGCCGCTCGACTCGCCCGAGGCGATGAGGTGCAGGGTCATGGGCGGGAAATAGCCGCCCTTGTCCAGGGCCACAAACAGGCTGCTGCCCTCGCGCACACGCGCCGTGGCATCCTCCACCGAGGCGCGCATGGGCAGGCTTGAGAGGACCTGGGCGGCAATACGCATGGCCTCCAGCACCGGTACGCCACTGGCGGCGAGGATGCTCAGGGTGCGCGCGAAGCGTGCCGTGTTCATGCCACGCATGAGCCTGGCAACGAGGGGCAGCCGGTGCAGCATCGCATGAAAGCGCCAGCGATGGGCCTCGACGCGCAGGACGCGGTTGAAGCCCACGGTGGCGGCCACGATGCCCAGCAGCAGGTACAGGCCGTAGTCACGCAGGAAATCGCTGGCGGCGATGAGCGTACGCGTAAGCCACGGCAGCTCCTGGCCGATGCCCTCGAACACCTGCACCACCTCGGGCACCACATAGGTGAGCAGACCCACGGTCACGGCGATGGCCATGAGCGTGAGCAGGGCCGGGTAGAACATGGCCAGCTGGATCTTCTGACGCAGCTGCTGACGCTTTTCGGTGTAATCCGCGAGGCGCTCCAGCACCGCGTCCAGGTGGCCCGACTGCTCACCGGCGGCTACCGTGGCGCGATAGAGCTCGGGAAAGGCGCGCGGAAATTCGCCCAGGCCGGTGGCCAACGGGTGACCCTCGGTGACACGCGAGCGCACTGCCAGGATCATGCTCTTGATGCGCGCCTTTTCGGTCTGGCGCGACACGGTACGCAACGACTCCTCCAGCGGCAGGCCGGAGCGCACCAGGGTGGCCAACTGGCGTGTAATGAGTGCGAGGTCGGTGGCGCTGATACCACGACGTGACGCGAAGCTGCCGCCGGTCCTTCGGCTCTCGCGCTCCACCACCGCCTGCACGGCCAGCGGCACCATGCCCTGCTCACGCAGCTGCTGGCGCACCTGGCGGGCGGTATCGCCCTCCATCACGCCCTTGTTTTCGCGGCCGCGCGTATCCAGCGCGGTATATTCGAAGGCGCCCATGACTAACGCATACGTGCTGATGGGTGGGCAGGACGGGGCGGGTAACACGCTGCACCCACCGGGGAGCGCGCAGTGACTGTCATTTCACGCTTCACGTCGCGCTCAGCTTTCATGGGTGACCCGCAGCACTTCCGCAAGTGCAGTGTGACCGGCCAACACGCGGCGCATGCCGTCGCTGCGGATGCCCGGTGCAATCGGGCGCACCTGGGCCTCCAGTTCCGCCTCGCTGGCGCCGTCGTGGATCATGTCACGCAGGGTGTCGTCCAGCGGGAACAGTTCGTAGATGCCGGTGCGTCCGCGATAGCCCAGGCCCTTGCAGTGCGGACAACCCACCGGCGCGTAGAGGGTGGGCGCACTCGCGGCCGGCACGCCCAGCAGTTCGCAGTCGTTGGCCGAGGCCGTGTAGGGACGCTTGCAGTGGTCACACAGGATGCGTACCAGCCGTTGCGCCAGCACGCCCAGCAGGCTGGACGAGAGCAGGAATGGCTCCACGCCCATGTCGCGCAGGCGGGTAACGGCGCCGATGGCAGTGTTGGTATGCAGGGTGGAAAGTACCAGGTGACCCGTAAGACTGGACTGGATGGCGATCTCCACGGTCTCCAGGTCGCGGATTTCACCCACCATCACCACGTCCGGGTCCTGGCGCAGGATGGCGCGCAGGCCGCGCGCGAAGCTCATGTCCACCTTGGCATTGACCTGGGTCTGGCCGACGCCGTCGAGGAAGTATTCGATGGGGTCCTCGACGGTCATGATGTTGCGGCTGCGGTCGTTCAGGCGCGACAGCACGGCATAGAGCGTGGTGGTCTTGCCGGAACCGGTGGGACCGGTCACCAGGATGATGCCGTGGGGCTGGCTGATGAGGTGCTCCATGCGCGCCAGGGTGGCCGGATCCATGCCCAGATGCACCAGGTCGAGGCGACCCGCCTGCTTGTCGAGCAGACGTAACACCACACGTTCGCCGTGGCCCGAAGGCAGGGTGGACACGCGTACGTCGACGGCACGCCCCGCCACGCGCAGGGAGATACGACCGTCCTGGGGCAGGCGCTTCTCGGCAATGTCGAGCCTGGCCATGACCTTGATACGCGAGGCCAGTAACGGCGCCAGCGCTTTCTGCGGCTGCAGCACCTCGCGCAGCACGCCATCCACACGGAAGCGCACCACCAGGCGGTCCTCGAAGGGCTCGATGTGGATGTCCGAGGCGCCCTCCTTCACCGCCTCGGTGAGCAGGGCATTGATGAGGCGGATGATGGGCGCATCATCCTCACTTTCAAGCAGGTCCTCAGGCTCGGCGATGGCCTGGGCGATGTGGGCGAGATCCAGGTCTTCGCCCAGATCGCCCATCATCTGCATGGCATCGGTGGAAGTGTTCTCATAGGCTTGGCGCAGCAGGGCGTCGAAGCGCTCGGCGGGCACCTGCTCGAAGGCGACTGAACGGCCGGCGTGGCGGCGCACCTCGCTGAGCGCCTCCAGGCTTACACCCGGGCGGTAATACGCACGGGGTCCGTCCTCCGTCTCGCCGATAAACACGCCGTGGCGCTTGGCGAACTGGAAACCGAGCCGCGGCACGCCGCCGGCCGGCATCGGGCCGGTCGGTTCCGGCTGCGGGGTGTCCTCGAGCACTGCGGACAGGTTGCTCATGGTGCGGGTTCTGTCTCCTCCGTCGCGCCCTCGTCGAAGGGTTCCTGGAAGGGCGGCGGCAACACCAGCATTTCGTTCAATTCAGGCAGCAGCGGCGAGATGTCATCGCGCATGAGGGCGACACCGTTTTCGCGCACCTCCCGCTGGCGTGCACGAATGTAATCGTACTTCTCGCCGGACACCGCCGCGTTCTGCGTTTCGTCACGCAGGATCACGGGCCGCAAGAAAACCATGAGGTTGCGTTTGATCTTGGTGGTGCGCTTGTGGCTGAACAACCAGCCGAGCACCGGGAGGTCACCCAGAATGGGGACGCGCTGATCGCTTTCCTGCAGGTCGTCGTCGATGAGGCCACCCAATACCACGACCTGGCCGTTGTCCACCATCACGGAGGTCTTTAATGAGCGCTTGTTTGTGATGATGTCCGCAGCGCCGCTGGCCCCCGAGCTGATGCTGGACACCTCCTGCTCCACTTCCAGGCGCACGGCACTGCCTTCGTTGATCTGGGGGCGCACGCGCAGGGTCAGGCCCACATCCTGGCGTTGGATGGTCTGGAAGGGATTGGTGGGTGTGGTACCGGTGCCGGTGCTGGCGTAGGAACCGGTAATGAAAGGTACGTTCTGGCCCACCACGATCTCCGCTTCCTCGTTGTCGAGGGTAACGATGGACGGTGTGGACAGGATGTTGGTGTCACCGTCGCCGGCCAAGGCGCGGATGAAGGCGCCAAAGCCGGTCACCTGACCGTTCTCGGTTACCTCACCGGCGCCGAGCAAGGCACCATCCGGCAGGGATGGCAGGGTGCCCGCCGCCGCACTCAACGCCAAGTTGCCGATACTCACCCCGGAGCCGCTGAAATTGATGATGCCCACGGGGGCATTGGTCTTGGGATTGAAGTAGGCCCATTGCACACCCAGTTCCTTCGACTTGGTGGACGACACCTCGGCAATGACGCCCTCCACCAGCACCTGTGCGCGGCGCACGTCGAGGCGCCGGATGACCGCCTTGAGCGAGCGCATCACATCGGGGGCGGCGCTGATCACCAGGGCATTGGTGGCCTCGTCCGCCTGGATCACGGCACCATTGGTGGCGGCGGCGGCGGCCTGCCCGGCCGGGGCGGTCTTGCCGTCCTTGCCCACCAGCGAGCCACTGATGCCCGACAGCACCGTGGCCATGTCCGCCGCGTTGGCATAGCGCAGGTAGATCACCTCGGTATTGCCGCCGGTATCCAGAGGTGTATCCAGCTGGGCAATGATGCCCCGCAGCCGCAGGCGCTGGGACGGGCCGCCGCTGATGAGGATGCTGTTGGTGCGCTCATCGGCCACGATGGTGGGCTGACCCACAGGCGGCTGGTCCTTCTCCACCGCTTTTTGCAGGGACTGGAGGATTCTCACGACCTCGGGCGCCGCGGCATGGGAGAGGGTGATGATCTCCATGTCGGCATCACCCGTGATGTCGATGCGTTCGATGAGTTTGACGATGCGGTCCACCACCGCCGCCTCGCCCGAGGCGATGAGCACGTTGCTGGGCGGATAGGCCGCGAGATGGGCTTGCTGGGACAACAGCGGGCGCAGAATGGGCACCAGTTGCGGCACTGCCACATTGTCCACCTGGATCACGCGCGTCACATACTCGTCACCCTTGCCTGGCGCCTTGGCGTTCACGGTGGGAATGGCGTCCTGTTTGGCGTTCACCACCGGGACGATTTTCGACGCCGCCTTGCCCGGCACCACGGCGAACCCGTGCACATTCAGCACCGACAGGAAGACCTGGTAGACCTCGTCGGCGTCCAGCGGCCTGGAGGACACCACGGTCACCCGGCCCTTCACGCGCGGGTCGACGATGAAGTTCCTGCCGGTCAACTCCGATACCGTGTTGATCACGGCGCCCAGGTCGGCCTCCTGCAGGTTCAGGGTGATTTGTTCATCCCGCTGCAGGGGAGCGGGCGTCGCCGGGGTTTGATTGCGCGGTGCGGGCGCGCGCGGGCGCTGCACGGGGGGCGGCGCAGGTTCGTAGGTGCCGGCATCGTCGCCGGACTCCGGATCCTCCTGTGCGTGCGCAGGCGAAAACCCCGACATGGCGAGCAGCAGAAAGCCAAGCGTCAGGTACCGGGGCGCATGGCGCCACCGCTCAAGGGGATCAGCGTGCAGCAACGTCCTTTTTCCTTGTTTTTTGTATGTTATTGAAACGGAACGACAACGGTCTCCTGCCGCCCATGTCGGTCCAGGGTCAGAACCAGTTCACTCGAGGTGGTTAGCTGTCCCAGCACCTCGCCGACCGTGGCTGGGTCGTCCAGCGGGATACCATTTACGCTGGTAACGACATCCCCGGGCTGCAGCCCGAGCTGTCGAAACAGCTGTTGTTCTCTATTCGGTGACAGCCTGTAGCCTCTAAGCTTACCGCCTTCCATGACCGGCTGCACCCGCGCGAGGCTGAAGGCCTGGGTGGGGTCTTGCATGATCTGCTCGCGTACCTGCTGGAGCCGCATGCCCGTGTCATGCGCGGCGACACCAGACCCGCGCCCGGCCACACTCGGGCTGCCGGCGCGCGCAAACGAGGCGCCGGGGGTTTCCATGTCCTTGGGCAGATACAAGGCCTCGAAACGCCCGGCACGCTGCAGGATGACGCGGTCGGCCAGTACCTGGTCGAGGGTGGCACCACCCGGCAGGTCCTCGCCCACGCGATAGCTCCGCTCGTCGCCGCCCGCCGCGCTGACGATGGCACGCGCATACGGCGGCGAGCCGGTGGCAAGCACGCCGCGCAAGATCAGGTTGAGCCGCGTCTCGGGGGCATCCACGGGGCCGCCACCCACTCCCGCCACCGTTTCGATCCGGCCGAACAGGGACAGATCGGCCACCGGGGCAAGCCGCGGTGTACTGCGCGCCTGTCGCACCTGTGGCGCCGGCGCGGCGCGGCCCAGCTCGGAAACACCGCCCGGCAGGACCAGCCAGGTCAGCTGGGCGAGACTCCAGGCAACCGCCAAGGCCATGAATGCCGTGGCCGCGCGCGCCCAGCGCTCAGTCGATATCTGTTGCCACCATGCCGTACCCACGAACTGACCCCTTATCGTCGGCCTTTGACAGCATAGGCCCCATTGCGAACCGTCACCTTAACCGAAAGAAAATGTTGGACTCAATCACGGATCCGGATAAAAACCGCTGGACATTCCGACCCTGAAGGGACGCGTGAGGTTCACTCCCGGACCCCCGGCACATGCAATCCTGCTGGGCCGTTCACATGCGGTATGGCGGATGCGCCCTCCCTTTGCTTGCGGTGGTACGCGGGCGTGCCCAGCGATTCTTCGGGCCAAGCGTGTCGTACTTCACACTGGTTCGTGTCGGCGTTGCGCCGCGGACCGCAAAGTCCGTAGACTTCCCGAGCCTTGCCAAGAAGTTAGCTGAAACCGGCTGTTTGATCGACGATAGGCTCGCGGAATAAGAAGGACCATGGCCACATCAACCACAAAGGTTGCGCTCAGCGGCCTCGCCCGACGCCTCATCCGAGACAACCTGCTCTCCGAACAGGATGCGGAAAAGGCGCAGGAACAGTCGAGCAGAAAAAAAACGCCCTTCGTCACCTGGTTGGTGGACCACCAGCTGACCTCGCCGCGTGCCATCGCCAACGCCGCCGCCCAGGAGTTCGGCGTTCCGCTGCTCGATATCAATGCCTTCGAGATCGACCGCGACGTCGTCAAGCTGGTCGATGAAAAACTGGTGCGTGGCCATCATGCCCTGCCCCTGTTCAAGCGCGGCAACCGGCTGTTCGTCGCCGTCTCCGATCCCACCAACCTGTCCGCCCTCGACGAGATCAAGTTCCACGTCGGAGCCAACACCGAGGCGGTGCTGGTGGAGGAGGACAAGCTCACCCGGGTCATTGAAAAAGCACTGGAAGGCCAGGACACCGGGCTGAGCGCGCTGAACGACTCGGACCTTGACGACCTCGATGTCAACGCCGAGAGCGAGGCCGCGGATGCCGGCCCCGACATCACCGAATCCGATATCGACGACACACCGGTGGTCCGGTTCGTCAACAAGGTGCTGCTGGATGCCATCAACAAGGGGGCATCCGATATCCATTTCGAGCCCTACGAGAAAACCTATCGCGTGCGCTTCCGCCAGGACGGCATCCTGCGCGAGGTGGCCGCACCGCCCGTGGCCCTCGCCATGAAGATTGCCGCGCGCGTGAAGGTCATGTCGCGGCTCGACATTTCCGAGCGCCGCGTACCTCAGGATGGCCGCATCAAGCTGACCCTGTCCAAGAACAAGGCCATCGATTTCCGCGTCAGCACCTGTCCCACGCTGTATGGCGAGAAGATTGTGCTGCGTATCCTCGACCCCACCAGCGCCAAGCTCGGCATCGACATGCTTGGCTACGAGCCCGAGCAGAAAAAGCTGTACATGGATGCCCTGGCCAAGCCCCATGGCATGATCCTGGTCACCGGCCCGACCGGCAGCGGTAAAACCGTGTCGCTGTACACCGGCCTGAACATCCTGAACACCCCGGAACGGAACATCTCCACAGCGGAAGACCCGGCCGAAATCAACCTGCCCGGCGTCAACCAGGTGAACGTGAATCCCAAGGTGGGGCTCACCTTCGCCTCGGCGCTGAAGGCATTCCTGCGCCAAGACCCGGACGTCATCATGGTGGGTGAGATCCGCGACCTCGAAACGGCCGAGATCGCCATCAAGGCGGCCCAGACCGGCCACCTGGTGCTCTCGACCCTGCACACAAATGACGCGCCCCAGACCCTCGCCCGTTTGGCGAACATCGGCGTGGCCCCCTACAACATTGCCTCGGCCGTGGCGCTCATCATTGCCCAGCGTCTGGCGCGGCGACTGTGTCCGCACTGCAAGGTGCCCGAGGATGTTCCCCGCGAAGCACTGCTGCGCGAGGGCTTCAAGGAAGCCGAACTGGCCAACCTGAAGATCTTCAAGGCCGGTCCCGGCTGCGACCATTGCAACGGCGGCTACAAGGGACGCGTGGGCATCTACCAGGTGATGGAGCTGTCCGAAGCGATGCAGCACATCATCATGAGGGGCGGCAACGCCCTCGAACTCGCCGAGCAGGCGAAGTGCGAAGGCGTCCCGGACTTGCGTGAATCCGGGCTCAAGAAGGTCAGGGACGGCATCACGAGCCTCGAAGAAGTCAATCGCGTCACGAAGGAATGAACCCATGGCTGAGAGAACCGCAGCGGTAGCGCAGAAGGTCTTCGTCTGGGAAGGAACCGACAAGAAGGGCCACCGCGTGAAGGGCGAGGCACGCGCCAATAACGAGGCCCTGGTGAAGATGAACCTGCGCCGGCAGGGCATCAATCCACTGAAGGTAACCGCGAAAGGCAAGGCAAAGAGCGGCGGCAAAAAGATCGTCCCCAAGGATATCGCCATCTTCTCGCGCCAGCTCGCCACCATGATGTCCTCGGGCGTGCCCATCGTGCAGGCCTTCGAGATCATCGGGCGCGGTCACGAAAAGCCTGCCATGCGTGACCTGGTGCTCACCGTCAAGTCGGACGTGGAAGCGGGCAGCACGCTCGCCGACGCCATGCGCAAGCACCCGCTGTATTTCGACGCACTCACCTGCAACCTGATCCATGCGGGCGAGCAGGCCGGTATCCTCGAGACGCTGCTCGACAAGATCGCCACGTACAAGGAAAAGACCGAGGCGCTCAAGAGCAAGATCAAGAAGGCCCTGTTCTATCCCACCGCCGTGATCGTCGTGGCTTTCATCATCACGGCCATCCTGCTCATTTTCGTCATCCCGCAGTTCGAAACCCTGTTCACGGGCATGGGCGCCGACCTGCCCGCGCTGACGAAAATGATTGTGCGCCTGTCGGAGATCTTCCAGGCGTGGTGGTGGGCCATCTTCGGCGGCATCGGCGTGCTCGGCTACGGATTCATGCAGTTGAAGAGGCGTTCCAGGGCATTCTCCGAGGCACTGGAACGGATATCGCTGAAGATTCCGGTCATTGGGGAAATCCTCGTCAAGGCGTCCATCGCGCGCTTCGCACGGACGCTGGCCACGATGTTTTCCGCGGGCGTCCCGCTGGTGGAGGCCATGGAATCGGTCGCCGGCGCCGTCGGTAACGTGGTGTACGGGACAGCGGTCTATCGCATGCGCGACCAGGTGGCCACCGGCCAGTCACTCACCTCCTCCATGCAGGAAAGCGCGATCTTTCCCAACATGGTGGTGCAGATGGTGGCCATTGGTGAAGAAGCCGGTTCGATAGACACCATGTTGTCCAAGGTGGCGGACTTCTACGAGCAGGAGGTCGATGACGCGGTGGACGCCCTCAGCAGTCTGCTCGAACCCATGATCATGGCCTTCCTCGGTGTCGTGGTCGGCGGTCTGGTCATCGCCATGTATCTGCCCATCTTCAAGATGGGCCAGGCGGTGATGTGAGCGTGCAAGACAGCATTGCCTTCCTCCTGCAGGAACCCACGGTATTCGTGCTCGTCGCCGCCATTCTGGGACTCGTGGTGGGTAGCTTCCTGAACGTGGTCATCTACCGCCTGCCCGTCATGCTCCACCGCACCTGGCAGAGCCAGTGTGCGGAACTGTCGGGAGAGGAGGTCGTCGAGGGCGAACCTTTCAACCTCGCGGTGCCGGCATCCACCTGTCCGCACTGCGGCCACCACATCCGTGCCTGGGAAAATATTCCCGTCATCAGCTACCTGATCCAGCGCGGCCGTTGCGCCGCCTGCGGTGGCCGGATCGGCCTGCGCTATCCCGTCGTCGAGAGCTTCACCGCCCTGCTGACCGCCATCGTTGCCTGGCGTTTCGGCTTCGGCTGGCAGGCCTGTGCCGGCATGGCGCTGACATGGGCACTCATCGCCCTCGCGGTGATCGATCTCGATCACCAGTTGCTGCCCGACGACATCACCCTGCCCTTTCTTTGGCTGGGCCTGCTGCTGAGCCTGGCGGGTGTGTTCGTGGACACCACGGATGCACTCATCGGTGCCGTGGTCGGCTATCTGAGCCTGTGGTCCGTCTACCATGTTTTCCGTCTGCTCACCGGCAAGGAGGGCATGGGCTATGGCGACTTCAAGCTGCTGGCACTGCTCGGCGCCTGGCTGGGCTGGCAGATGCTGCCGCTCATCATCCTGCTGTCGTCGCTGGTCGGCGCCGCGGTCGGCATTACGCTGATCCTGGTGCGTGGTCACGATCGCAACATCCCCATCCCGTTCGGCCCTTATCTCGCCGCGGCAGGCTGGCTGGCCCTGCTGTGGGGCGACGAGCTCACCGGGCTTTACCTGAACTGGCTCGCCTGACGTGCTCAGGATCGGACTGACCGGCGGCATCGGTAGCGGCAAGTCCACTGCCGGCCGCCTGTTCGAGGAACTCGGGGTGCCGGTCATCGATGCCGACCAGGTGGCGCGCGAGCTGGTGCGGCCCGGACAACCGGCCTGGGAAGCGGTACGCAAGGCATTCGGCCCGTCCGCCATCGGGCCCGACGGTGAACTGGACCGCGCCTGGCTGCGTGAGAAGGTATTCCGCGATGCACAGGCCCGCGAACGGCTGGAGCAGTTGCTGCACCCCGCCATCCTTGAGGCCATCCGCCGCGCCACGGATGCGCTGCAGGCACCCTACTGCGTCATCGCCATTCCGCTGCTGGTGGAAAAGGGCTGGTGCGGCGAGGTGGATCGCGTGCTCGTTATCGACGCCTCCCCCGAGATGCAGGTTGCGCGCACCGCGGCGCGCGACGGCATGGCCCCGGAGGACGTGAAACGAATCCTCGCGGTCCAGGTCTCACGCGAACAAAGGCTGGCCGTCGCTGATGATGTGCTTCGCAACGAAGGCGACCTGAATGCGCTACGGGAACAGGTTACACTATTGCACCAACGCTATTTACGCTTGGCCGGCTGAAGCATGCGCTCCGGCCATGGAGAACGTTCCGGTGCATCCATTCGTCGTCTACGAGCACCCCCTCAATGAGCGGGTGCGCAATCTCTTGCGTCTCGAGTTTCTGTTCCGGCAGCTGCAGCATTGCCAGGTCGGCAACACCCCCTGGGACAGCCGCCTGTTCATCGCCACGCTGCTCGACATCCTCGCCGTCCTGAGTCGCTCCGATCTCAAGACCGAACTCATCAAGGAACTGGAACGGCACCTGTCCACCTTGACGCGGCTGGGCGAGAGCCCCGATGTGGACCAGCAGCAACTCACCACCATCCTCAAGCACCTGGAACAGTTGCGCAGCGCCCTGCACGCCACCAACGGTCCACTCGGCCAGAACCTGCGTGACAGCGGGTTTCTGAGCGGTGTGCGCCAGCGCAGCACCATTCCGGGTGGCACCTGCGATTTCGACCTGCCGGCCTACCATCACTGGCTGAGCCGCCCAGCCGAAGAGCGCAAGCAGCTGCAGCAGCAGTGGCAGGATTCCCTGCGGCTCACCCGCCAGACCGTGGAACTGCTGCTGAAGCTGGTGAGAAACACCGCCGCCCCCACGCACGAAGTGGGTGCTGCGGGCGGATTCCAGCGGAACCTCGACCCCGAACTGCCGTTCCAACTGATTCGGGTGGCCATCGACTCGGAGTTGCCGTACTACGCCGAGATCAGCGGCGGCAGACACCGCTTCACCATCCGTTTCCTCGAACCGACCGAAGGCACACGCCCGCAACAGGCCACCGTGGACGTGCCCTTCCGCCTCTCCTGTTGCGCACTATGAAAGTGAAGTGTCCCACCTGCGGAAAGCCCGTGGTCTGGGCCCCCGAGCAGCGCTGGCGCCCTTTCTGCAGCGAGCGCTGCAAACTCATCGACCTGGGTGAATGGGCCGCCGAACGCCACGTCATCCCGGGCCCACCGGTTGAACCCGACGACCTCGCCAACCACGGACGCCAAAGCCACGGAGAGGATGAAGTCCGCGAATGAATGCAAATGACGCAACTTTGCGTCAACGCAGTAGATACTGTTACGCCGCGCAAGCCCCATTAGCGTTTGGGCGAAGAAAACCGCCCACAGCAAAGACGCAGAGGGCGCAAAGTCTTAGTAGGTCACGTTGCGAAGCTACGTGACACGTTCCAGCCGCGCTGAAGAGAAACACGGAGGACACGGGGAATGGAAGACGAGCCGCGGAAGGCGTAGGTCACGTTGCCGTGCAGCGGCTACGTGACGTTCGGCCCTCCAAACCTATCACGTAGCTTCGCAATGTGGCCTACGGCGCTTCTCCGGACCGCCGTGGTCCATACCACCCGTGTGGTCCCCGCCCTCGCATCGCGGCAAGCGTCAACACGAACGACACAGAGAACACAGAGGGATTGCTACAGAGGCAGCGGGGCACGTTGGTCTCAATGAACGCAGCTCCCCTTTGCGTTTATTCGCGGACTAATCCCCTCCGTGGTTAATCCCCGCCCGTGCTGAAAGGAAACCGCGCGCGGTAGCGTGTGCCGTCGGCGCTGAAGATGACGTCTGCCACCCAGTCGGCACGGCCCAGGGTGCACACCGGCAGGACCACGGTGGCGGTCCAACTGCCGTCCTTGTCCGCCACCAGGCGATAGCGGTTGTCGCCCATGTCCATTCCGATCATGGACAACTCCAGCACCGGCGAGGAAATCGGTTGTCCTGTGACGTTCACGCGCGCCTGGAACGGCTTGAGAGGTTCGGGCGCCGGCGGCAATTGCAGTTCCACCCGCAGACCGTCCAGGGCCGTCACCGCACACGGCGCGGCGGTCACGATGCACCCCGGTGGTGGGTTCAGCACAGTGACGGCACCGTCGTCGGGCTCACCGCCGCAGGAAACGAGTAGCGGCAACGATAGCAGCAAGCGTTTCATGACAGCATCCCTTCATCGCCCCACAGCCCGCGAATGGCCGCGATACCCTGGGCGCCGCAACGGCACGCCTGGGCCAGATCGGCCGGGCCCACGCCACCCAGGGCATATACCGGGATGTGGCTCAGTTCCGTGAGTGCGTGAAAGGCCTCCCAGCCGAGCGTCGATGCACCCGGGTGACTGGCGGTGGGTTGCACGGGTGAGAGCACAGCGAAATCGACACCGATGGCTGCCGCATGGGCGAGATCCTCGGCGTCGTGGCAGGAGGCGGCCACCCAGTACCCGGCAGGCAACGGCCGTGCGTTCAGCGCACGCAGACCGGCACCAGTGAGGTGCACGCCGTCGGCGCCCAGCGCCAGCGCCTGTTCGGGCGCGCCATTGAGCAGCAGCCCTGCGCCCTGTCTGTGCGTGACGCGCACGGCCTCGCGCGCGAGGGCGGTAAACGCCGCACCGGTACGTGACTTGCAGCGCAACTGGACCAGGCGCACGCCGGCGCGCAGGCGTTGCTGTAGTCGTGCAAGAAAGGCATCGTCGTTCTCGGGCTCAGGGGTAATGAGATAGTGCCGCGGCAGGTGCGCTGCGGTGACGATGGGCAGATTGGCCGCCGGAAAGGAGAACGCCTGCAACGCCCCGGTATCCACCCAGCGCACCGGCTGGCCTTCGCGTCCGTGCGGCTCGCCCGCAAAGGCGGTCACTTCCCATACATCGAGCAGCACGTTGCGATCCGGATAACGGTGGCGCACGCGGATGAGCGGCGAGCACGCCCGCACCGTAATGCCCAGCTCCTCATCCAGCTCCCGCGCCAGCGCCGCGCGCGCATCCTCGCCGGGCTCCACCTTGCCGCCCGGAAACTCCCACAGCCCACCCTGATGCAGATGGGCAGGCCGCTCCGCGATCAGCACCCGTCCCGCGCCGTCGCGAATCACCGCGGCGGCCACGTGCAGCCAGTCGTTCATATCCGTCATTAGTCAAAAAAACGCGGAGCACGCGGAGAAAACGTCGGTCGAAGTCCGCAATGAACGCAATCGGGGGATGCCTTCACAGCTAGAGCAAAAGCCAGCCCATCTCCCCAGGTGATTTAATCTTTCATTCCCCTTTGCGTTCATTGGCGGACTTATCCCCTCCGCGTCCTCCGCGTCGTCACTTGAGCTCACGTGCGGTATTCGGCGTTGATGCGCACGTAATCGTAGGAGAAATCGCAGGTCCACACCCGCTCGCGCGCGGTGCCGCGCTTGAGGTCGATGCGGATGGTGATCTCTTCCTCCTTCATCACCGCCGCGCCCATGGCCTCCTCATAATCCTCCGCACGGCCACCGCCCCGCACGATGCACACGTCGCCCAGATGGATGGTGATGGCCTGCAGATCGAGATCGGCCACCCCGGCGCGACCCACCGCGGCCAGGATGCGGCCCCAGTTGGGATCACTGGCGAAGAAGGCGGTCTTCACCAGGGGGGAATGGGCCACCGTATACGCCACCTTCAGGCATTCATCGCTGTCGCATCCACCATCCACGTCCACAGTGATGAACTTGGTGGCACCTTCGCCGTCCCGCACGATGGCTTGCGCCAGGTGTTCGCAGACCTGCGCCACCGCCTCGCTGAACGCGGTGAGCGCCTCACTGCCCTCGATAGGCACGCCACTGGCGCCGGTGGCCACGAGGACGCAGGCGTCGTTGGTGGAGGTGTCACCGTCCACCGTGATGCGGTTGAAAGAGCGGTTCACCGCCGCTTCCAGGCATGTCTGCAGCCACTCCCGGCCGACCTCGGCATCGGTGGCCACGAAGCAGAGCATGGTCGCCATGTCCGGACGGATCATGCCGGCACCCTTGGCGATACCGGTGATGGTCACGGCCTTGCCATCGATGGTAAGGCGGCGCGAGGCGGCCTTGGGCACGGTGTCGGTGGTCATGATGCCGTGCGCAGCCGCTTCCCAGGCGTTATCCATCAAGGCAGTGACGGCGGCGGGCAAGCTCGCAACGATCTTGTCCACGGGCAGCGGTTCACCGATGACCCCGGTGGAGAACGGCAGCACCTCGGCCGGTGCACAGCCCACGACGCCTGCCAGTGCCTCGCAACAGGCCTGCGCATCTCGCATGCCACGCTCACCCGTACCGGCGTTGGCATTCCCGGTATTGATCAGCAAATAGCGAGGCTGCGCTTTGCCCAGGTGCTCGCGCGCCAGCACCACCGGTGCCGCGCAGAAGGCGTTGCGTGTGAATACTGCCGCGCACTCGGCGCCCGGCGCCAGCTCCATCACCACCAGGTCGCGGCGCCCCGGCTTCTTGATGCCGGCGGAAGCGACACCGATGCGGAATCCCGCCACCGGCAACATTTCGGGCATGCCTGTGAATCCCACTGCCATATTCAAAGAACTCCAGGGACAAGAACGAAAAAAGGGCCCGTAAGCTTCGGGCCCCGAATTGGTTCAGGTACAGCGCACACGCGTCATGTGTGCTGCAAGTCCTGCCGATGCACTGCCTGGCTGCATCGTTGCGTGCGCTGTGCTATCTGTGGCGCGGAAGACCTGCTCAGGCCAGCCTGCCATGGCACTGCTTGTACTTCTTGCCGGAGCCGCACGGGCAGGGCTCGTTACGGCCCACCTTGCGGGTCTCGCGCACGAACGGCTGTGTGGCCTCCGCCATGGCCGGCGCCTCCTCCGCGGTTTCCTCCCCTGCCGTCGCGGCGTAGGAAGCGGCGCTCGCATGCTCATACTGCACGGCGGCGGGCGCGGCACGGCGCTGCTCCTCCACCGCGTCCACGTCCTCGGGTGCGCGCACCTGCACGCGGGCGGTGATCGCAACCACGTCATGCTTGATGCGCTCGAGCAATTGCTGGAACAGGGCGAAGGCCTCGCGTTTGTATTCCTGCTTGGGGTTTTTCTGCGCATAGCCGCGCAGGTGTATGCCCTGGCGCAGGTAATCCATCGCGGCCAGATGCTCTTTCCAGAGGCCGTCGAGCACCTGCAGCATGACGGCCTTCTCAAAGTGGCGCATCACGGCGGTACCGGCCATATCCTCCTTGGCCTTGGCAACCGTCACCATTTCCTCGAGGATGCGCTGGCGCAGGGTTTCCTCGTGCAGGTCAGCATCGCTGTCGAGCCAGCCTTTCACATCCACCTGCAGCCCGAACTCGCGCTCCAGTGCCTCCATGAGGCCGGGAATATCCCACTGCTCTTCCAGGCTCTGCGGCGGGATGTATTGATCGATGACGCCGTTGAGGACGTCTTCGCGGATAACCGCGATGGTGTCGGAGATGTCTTCCGAGGCCATCAACTCGTTACGCTGCTCGTAAATGACCTTGCGCTGGTCATTGGCGACATCGTCGTATTCGAGCAACTGCTTGCGGATGTCGAAGTTATGCCCTTCGACTTTGCGCTGTGCATTTTCGATGGCCTTGGTGACCCAGTGGTGCTCGATGGCCTCGCCTTCCTGCATGCCCAGGCGCTGCATGAGCCCGGACACGCGATCAGAAGCAAAGATGCGCATCAGGCTGTCTTCGAGCGAAAGATAAAAACGGCTGGAGCCGGGGTCACCCTGGCGCCCGGAACGTCCGCGCAACTGGTTGTCCACGCGTCGTGACTCATGTCGCTCGGTGCCGATGATATGCAGGCCGCCGGCAGCGATCACATGTTCATGGCGCTGTTGCCATTCGTCTCGAGTGCGTTGCACCGCCTCGGGGGCGGGGTCATCCCCAAGCGCAGCAATCTCAGTATTGGGATTGCCACCAAGGACGATGTCGGTGCCGCGGCCGGCCATGTTGGTGGCGATGGTCACCGCACCCGGCCGGCCCGCCTGGGCCACGATCTCCGCCTCACGCTCATGCTGCTTGGCGTTCAGCACTTCGTGCCCGATACCCTCCTTCTTCAACAGCTTGGAAAGGTACTCGGAAATCTCGATGGACGTGGTGCCTACCAGCACCGGCTGCCCGCGCTGGGTGCAATCCTTGATGTCTTCGATGACCGCGTCGTACTTCTCACGTGCGGACAGGTAGACCAGATCGCCCATATCGTTGCGGATCATGGGCTTGTTGGTGGGGATCACCACCACTTCGAGGCCGTAGATCTGCTGGAACTCGAAGGCTTCCGTGTCTGCCGTACCGGTCATGCCGGCCAGTTTGTTGTACAGCCGGAAATAGTTCTGGAAGGTGATGGAGGCGAGCGTCTGGTTCTCGTTCTGGATGCGCACGCCCTCCTTCGCCTCGATGGCCTGGTGCAGGCCATCGGACCAGCGCCGGCCGGGCATGGTGCGGCCGGTGAATTCGTCCACGATGACGATCTGCCCGTCGCGGACGATGTACTCCACGTCGCGGTGATACAGCACGTGGGCACGCAAGGCGGCATTGAGGTGATGCATGAGGCCGATGTTCCCGGCGTCATACAGGCTCTCGCCTTCCTTCAGCAGGCCGTTTTGCAGCAGCAGGTCTTCGACGTGCTGGTGGCCATCCTCTGTCAGGTAGACCTGCTTGGCCTTCTCGTCGACGGTGTAGTCGCCGGGCTCGCCCTCGGCAACCTGTTTGCTGAGGCTTGGGATCAGCGCATTCATGCGCTGATACAGTTCGGAACTGTCCTCGGCGGGACCCGAGATGATCAGGGGCGTACGTGCCTCGTCGATAAGGATGGAGTCCACCTCGTCGATAATGGCGTAGTTGAGTTCCCGCTGAACCTTCTCGGTCAGCGAAAACGCCATGTTGTCGCGCAGGTAGTCGAAACCGAACTCGTTGTTGGTGCCATAGGTGATGTCGGCCGCATAGGCGGCGCGCTTGGCCTCGGCATCCATGCCGGCCACCACTACGTCCACGGAGAGACCGAGGAAGTTGTACAGGCGCCCCATCCACTCGGCGTCACGCCGCGCCAGGTAATCGTTCACCGTAATGACGTGCACGCCCTTGGCCGGCAGTGCGTTCAGGTAGGCCGCCAGGGTAGCCACCAAGGTCTTGCCCTCGCCGGTGCGCATCTCGGCGATCCTGGCGCTGTTCAGCACCATACCGCCGATGAGCTGCACGTCGTAGTGGCGCATGCCGAGTACGCGCCGGCTCGCCTCACGCACAACCGCAAAGGCTTCCGGTAATAGATCGTCCAGCGCGGTACCGCCTGCCAGGCGTTCGCGGAACTCGGACGTCTTGGCGCTCAGTGCCTCATCGGACAGCGCCTCCATCGTGGGTTCGAGCGCGTTGATCTGCGCGACCGTCTTGGAAAACCGCTTTACGATACGCTCGTTACGGCTGCCAAAAATCTTGTTCAGCAACAGACTGACCATGGAATCCTACAGGTGGGCGTAAAAGTCCGCGAATGATAACGCAAAAAAGCGGGCTGGCGGTTGTATGTACCGGCAGCGGCGGGGGTCACCGGATTGATGCCGGCGCCTCGAGAGAAGGGACCGGCGCCGAAGCAATTGGTTCAGCGCGCGGCCCGCATATAGGTCATCGGGTCTACGTGCCGGCCGTTGAGAATCACCTCGAAGTGCACATGGGGACCGGTGGAGCGACCGGTGGAGCCCATGGTGGCCACCGCCTGGCCCTTGCGGACCGTCTCACCCACGTTCACGAGGATGTCCTTGCTGTGGCCATAACGGGTCACATGACCATTGCCGTGGTTGATCTCCACCAGGTTGCCGTAGCCCCAGCGCTCGCCGGCCCAGGTCACCACCCCCGCGGCGACGGCAATCACCTCCGAGCCTTCCTTGCCGGCCAAGTCAATACCGTTATGATGCTCGGGCCGGCCGGTGAAGGGGTCGCTGCGGACGCCGAAGTAAGAAGAAATCCAGCCACTTTTGATCGGCCGTCCGGCCGGACGCACCTCGGCCTGCATGTTGCGGTTGATGAGCATGGTCTCGAGCACGTCCAGCTGACGGGAGCGGTCATCGAGTTTCTGCGAGAGGTCGTCCAGCAGGGCGACGAAATCCGGTATTTCCAGCGGCTGTTCGGCCGCGATGGGGGCGGGACCACCCTGGGCGGGTGGCTGATCGAAATCGAATTCCCCGTCGTCCAGATTGGCTATGCGGGTCAGGCGCTGGCCGAGCGCATCCAGACGGATCACATGGGCCTGCATCTGGCCCATGCGCAGGGCGAGGGCGTTGAGGTTCTCCTGGGCCACCCGCCGTGCCTCGGTGATGGCTTCACGCTGCGCCTGCATCTCCTCCGCCCAGGTGACGGACAGCATATGGGGTTCGCTGGTGGCCTGGCCAAGCCGGTATCCCGCATAGCCACCAAGCAGGGGGAGGACCACGAAGACCGCAATCGCTGTCACGATGACGCCGCTCCTGCCCAGGTTCAGGCAGCGGGAGCGGGTGTGACACTTGGTCAAAAATAGAATGTTCATGGCAGGGACTCTTTACTTCCGAACCGGTCGCCCGGATGATTCGGATCACTTGTTACTGTTGTGGTGCCCCTTCTTGAGCAAACCTCTTCGTGCTGACCGACTGGCCGTCACCGCCGGCCTGCAGCGCCTCATCGACCGGGCGCGCCAACTGGCTGTGATCGACCGGCGTGTCGCCGACTGCCTGCCGCCCGCCCTCGCGCCCCACGTACGGGTCGCGAATGTCCGGGATGGGGTCCTTGTCCTCCATGCCGATTCCACCGCCTGGCGCATGCGGGCACATTACCTCGCACCCCGCCTGCTGGAGACGCTGCGCGGGCTGCCCGATCTGGCGGCACTGAAGTCCATTCAGGTGCGGGTCGCCCCCGTCGCCGAGAGCGCCCGTGCCATGAATCCCGGCCCGTCACTCCGGCTCTCCAGCGAGGCCACGCAGTGCCTTGCTGATGCCGCTGACACCGTCGCCGCTCCCGACCTCCGCGACTCCCTGCGCCGTCTCGCCGCGCGCGGCCGCAACCCTAGTTGACGGCCACCGGCTGGATGTAGGAGATGGGTGCCTGCTGCGGGTCGTCGAAGGTCACCTGCTCCCAGGCGCCCTTGTCGGCGATCAATGCGAGCAACAGCCGGTTGTTCAGCGCATGCCCGGACTTGTAGCCGGTGAACGCGCCGATGAGGCTGCAGCCCAGCAGGTACAGATCGCCGATGGAATCCAGAATCTTGTGCTTGACGAATTCGTCCTCGTAGCGGAGCCCGTCCTCGTTCAGGACGCGGTATTCATCCACCACGATGGCGTTGTCCAGGCTGCCACCCAAGGCGAGGTTGCGCGCACGCAGCGCCTCGAGCTGGCTCATGAAACCGAAGGTCCTGGCCCGGCTCACCTCCTTCACGAACGAGGTGGTCGAGAAGTCCACCTCGGCCTGCTGGCTGCGGCCGGAAAATGCCGGGTGATCGAATTCGATGCGGAAGGAAACCTTGAAACCGTCGAAGGGATCGAAGCGTGCCCATTTGTCACCCTCTTCGACCACGATGCTGCGCTTGATGCGGATGAAGCGCTTGGGTGCATCCTGTTCCACGATGCCTGCCGACTGCAGCAGGAACACGAATGGACCCGCACTGCCATCCATGATAGGGACTTCGGGGGCGCTCACATCCACATAGGCATTGTCGATGCCCATGCCGGCCATGGCGGAAAGAAGGTGCTCAACGGTCGAGATACGCACATCCCCCTTCACGAGCGTGGTGGACAGGGTGGTATCCCCCACGTTTTCCGCCTTGGCAGGGATCTCGACGCTGCCTTCCAGATCTGCGCGTCGGAACACGATGCCGGTATCGACAGGGGCCGGGTGGAGAGTGAGGTATACCTTCTCACCCGTATGGAGCCCAACCCCGGTGGCCCGGATGATGTTCTTCAAGGTGCGCTGACGGATCATGGATAGGCCTGTAAGCCTTTGATTTATATCAATCTGAATAAATTCGTGACAAATGGTAACACAGCGCCATAACCCTGCCTAGTGAACGGGTTCACAGTCGTTCCCCAGGCGCCGGATCGGCACTGTCTGACCTGCTCTTGACCCGTCAGTCGGCCTGTCGCCTGAGGAACGCAGGGATGTCCAGCAGGTCGAGGTTGGGGTCCTTCTCACGTTCACGCAGGCGCTGGATGGTCGGGCGCTCCAGGTGCGTATAGTCGATTTCACCCGTGGTGGCGTTACGCGCCGTGGACACCACACGCAGGTTCTGCTCGGCCTGCTCCTGGGGCTTGCGTCCCAGACCCGTAGCGACCACCGTCACGCGCAGCTCGTCACTCATTTCGGAATCGATCACCGTGCCGACCACCACCGTGGCGTTTTCGGCTGCAAATTCCTTCACCGCGTTGCCCACCTCCTCGAACTCGCCGATGGACATGTCCAGACCGGCCGTCACGTTCACCAGAATGCCGCGGGCACCCGACAGGTCCACGTCCTCCAGCAGCGGGCTCGAAATCGCCATTTCGGCGGCAGCACGCGCGCGCCCCTCGCCCCGGGCGACCCCCGAGCCCATCATGGCCATGCCCATCTCCGACATGACGGTGCGCACATCGGCGAAGTCCACGTTGATGAGGCCGGGGCGCGTGATCAGTTCGGCGATGCCCTGTACCGCACCGAGCAACACGTCGTTGGCCGCCTTGAAGGCATCGAGCAGCGTCATCTGCTTGCCGAGCACGGAAAGCAGCTTCTCGTTGGGGATGGTGATCAGTGAGTCCACATACTGCTTGAGCTCTTCCATGCCCTTTTGGGCGATCTCCATGCGCTTCTTGCCCTCGAACGGAAACGGCTTGGTGACCACCGCCACGGTGAGAATACCAAGTTCCTTGGCCACCTGGGCCACGACGGGTGCACCGCCGGTGCCCGTCCCGCCACCCATGCCGGCGGTGATGAACACCATGTCGGCGCCTTCGAGCACCTCCTGAATGCGCTCACGGTCTTCGATGGCTGCCTGACGGCCGATATCGGGATTGGCACCTGCACCCAGGCCCTTGGTGATGTTGCCACCCAGCTGCAGCACGGTACGTGCCGAGGATTTTTTCAATGCCTGCGCATCGGTGTTGGCACAGATGAAGTCCACGCCTTCGATGCTGGAAGCCACCATGTGTTCGAGGGCATTGCCGCCACCGCCGCCCACACCGATGACCTTGATGATGGCGCTCTGCGCCTGCGCGTCCATTAGTTCAAACATTGTTATCTCCTCTTGTTTTCTGCCCGCCCGGCACGCCGGACGTTACCTGCCGTTCAACCCGGCGCGCGCCCCTGCCCCAGGCGCCGCGCCGCACCCGTTTGTCAGAAATTGCCTTGGAACCAGTGCTTCATGCGTTTCCAAACGCCGCTGATGCCGGCGCCCTGCTGCAATTCGCGCCCCCCCCCGCGGTTGTACTTGCCATAAAGCAACAACCCCACGCCCGTGGAGTAGATCGGGTTACGCACCACATCGACCAGACCGGCGACGCCCTGGGGCACACCGAGGCGCACAGGCATGTGGAAGATCTCCTCGGCCAGCTCGACCACGCCTTCCATCTTGGCGGTGCCGCCCGTGATGACCACGCCGGCGGCACACAGGTCCTCGTAGCCGCTGCGCCGCAGCTCGGCCTGCACCAGGGTGAACAATTCCTCGTAGCGTGGCTCCACCACTTCGGCGAGGGTCTGACGCGCCAGGCGCCGGGCCGGGCGATCGCCGACACTTGGCACTTCGATGGTCTCGTCCACGCTGGCGAGCTGGGTGAGCGCACAGGCGTACTTGATCTTGATCTCTTCAGCGAACTGGGTCGGCGTGCGCAAGGCCACGGCGATGTCGTTGGTCACCTGATCGCCGGCGATAGGGATCACTGCCGAATGGCGGATGGCGCCTTCGCTGAACACGGCAATATCGGTAGTACCACCGCCGATATCCACCAGGCACACGCCCAGTTCCTTCTCATCCTCCGACAACGCGGCATAGCTGGAGGCCAACTGCTCCAGCACGATGTCGTCCACCTCGAGCCCGCAGCGCCGCACACACTTGACGATGTTCTGCACCGCGCTCACCGCCCCCGTCACCAGGTGTACCTTGGCCTCCAGGCGTACGCCCGACATGCCCACCGGTTCCTTGATGCCCTCCTGGCTGTCGATGATGAACTCCTGGGCCAGGGTGTGGAGGATCTGCTGATCCGCGGGAATCGCCACCGCGCGCGCCGCATCGATCACGCGCTCCACATCGCCCATGGAAACCTCCTTGTCGCGAATGGCGACGATGCCATGGGAGTTGAGGCTGCGGATGTGGCTACCGGCGATGCCCGCGTACACGGAGTGGATTTGGCAGCCGGCCATGAGCTCGGCCTCCTCCACCGCGCGCTGGATGGACTGCACCGTTGATTCGATGTTCACCACCACGCCTTTTTTCAAGCCGCGTGACGGATGGGAGCCGAGACCGACGATCTCGACTTCGTTCTCCGGCGTGATTTCGCCGACGATACTCACCACCTTGGAGGTGCCGATATCGAGGGCGACGATGAGGTTCTTTTCTGTTTTCTTCGACATGCGTTCCTTCCCCGTCAGACTGCGGGAGCCGCCTTCTTCCACGCCACGGCGAAGCCGTTGGTGTAGCGCAGATCCACCTGCATGATCCCGGCAGCCTGCTGCTCCAGCGCCTTGGGATACACGCGCACGAAACGTTCCAGGCGCGCCTGCGGATCATCGCGGCCCAGCAACACCATGAGGCCGTTGTCCAGGCCGAGACGCAGTGCACGCCGCTCGCTCATCTCCAGGCTCACCACCGTCAAGCCGACAGGACCGAGGATTCCGTGCAATTCGCGGTAGCGCTGCACCACTCCGGCTGCGCTGCCATCCGGCCCCGTAAACGCCGGAAGGCCCTCGGGCCATTGCGCACGCGGCGGTGAAAACAGCACCCCCTGTTCGCTCAGCAGCGCGCTTCCACGCCATTGCGCCAGGGCACGGTGCTCACGCACCTCCACCTCGATGATGTCGGGCCACACGCGCCGCACCGCCGCCTCACGCACCCAGGGCAACGCGCCGACCGCAGCGCGCATGCCATCCACATCCACGCGCAGGAAACCACCTGCAGCATGGGCAAGCGCGAGGTCGCGCACCTGAGCCCGGTCGATGTGCGCCAGTTCGCCGCCAAGGCGCAGCGTGCGAACCGGGAAGCTCGCCGGGTCCAGCAGGCGCTCCAGTGCCATGGCACCCGTGCCGAGCAGGACCAGCACCGCCACCGCCATGCCCGCGGCCCGTCGCCGTGCCATCCGCACGGCCTGACGCGCCTGGCGTGAGCGTGCCTGGCGTTTCATGTCCTGACCTCCAGCGTGGCCGCAAGGATGCGCCACGCCAGTTCGTCGAAGTCGATGCCGGCCGCGCGCGCAGCCATGGGCACCAGGCTGTGATCGGTCATGCCCGGCACGGTGTTGGCTTCGAGCAGGTATTGGGTGCCGTCGGCATCCACCAGGAAGTCGATACGCGCCCAACCGCTGCAACCGAGCACATCGAAGCCGCGCAGCGCCAGCTGCTGCATCGCACGCTCTTGCTCCGGTGTCAGACCGCAAGGACACAGGTAACGCGTATCGTCACGGAAGTACTTGGCGTCGTAGTCGTAGAACTCGTTGGCCGGTTCGATCTTGATCACGGGCAGCGCCTGGCCGTCCAGTATCGCCACGGTGTACTCGCCGCCGCTCACGCAACGTTCAGCGAGCACCAGGCGGTCGAACTGCGCCGATTCGCGCCAGGCGGCGTGCAGTTCACCGACGCCCTTCACCTTGATGACGCCAACACTGGAGCCCTCGTGCACGGGTTTCACGAACAGCGGCAGACCCAGCCGATGCTCCACCGCATCGAAATCACTGGCGCCGTCGAGCAGCACATAGTCGGGCACCGGCAGACCTGCGGCCTGCCACACCAGCTTGGTGCGCCACTTGTCCATGCCGAGCGAGGATGCGAGCACGCCGCTGCCCGTGTAGGGCAGGCCGAGCGCTTCCAGCGCACCCTGCATGACGCCATCCTCGCCGCCGCGGCCATGCAGGGCGATGAACACGCGCTGGAAACCGCCGCGTTCGAGCTTGCCGAGCACGCCGGCAACGGCATCGATGCCGTGTGCATCCACGCCACGACGCTTGAGGGCTGCCAGCACGGCATTGCCGCTCTTGAGCGAAACGTCGCGCTCGGCCGAGGTGCCGCCCATGAGCACCGCCACCTTTCCGAAATCTGCTGCCGTGATTGCCTGGGTCATGTCTCTCATTGCAGTGGTTCACCGACCACCCGCACCTCGGTCTCGAGCCGGATGCCGTGCTGCGCCTCGACGCGCTCAGCCACGTGACGGATGAGCGCCTCGATGTCCGCGGCGGTCGCCGCACCCGTGTTGACGATGAAATTTGCGTGCTTCTCCGAGACGCACGCGCCTCCGATGCAGAAGCCCTTCAATCCGCTCGCCTCGATCAGCCTGCCGGCAAAATCGCCGGGTGGGTTCCGAAACACCGATCCCGCATTGGCCTGCTGCGTGGGCTGCGAGGCGCTGCGCCTGTCGAGCCAGCCGCGCATGCGTGCGGCCAGCTCATCGGCGTCGCCGGGCGCAAGCCGCAGGGTGGCTGCGATGAACCACTCACCGGCCGGGCCGCGCACGTGGCGGTAACCCGCTGCGAACTCCTCGCGCCGACGCACGTGTCTGCGCCCGGCGCGATCCATGGTTTCGACCTCTTCCACCAGCGCCCAGGTCTCGCCGCCGAAGCAGCCTGCGTTCATGGCGAGCGCACCGCCGAAGGTCCCGGGGATGCCCACCAGGAACTCGGCACCGGCAAGCCCCTCGCGCGCGCAGAAGCGCGCCAGGATGGCGCAGGGCGCGCCTGCTTCCGCGCGCACGTGCGTGGCATCCACACGCACCAGCGCGCCCAGCGACTTGGCGGTGGCGATGACCGTGCCGCGGATGCCACCGTCGCGCACCAGCAGGTTGCTGCCGAGCCCGAGCCAGAACAGCGGCTCGTCCGTGGGCAGGCCGCGCAGGAAGGCGGCCAGGTCGTCCGCATCCGCCGGTAGGTAAACAGCGTCGGCCGGCCCGCCGACACGCCACGTGGTATGGCGTGCCATGGGCTCGTCGCGCAGCAGGGTGCCGCGCAGCGGGGTGCCGGCCGTGGCCACGGCATTCATGCCGCACCCTCCGGAAGCGCGAGTGTCTCCACCAGACGCGGCGCGGCATGGCCGATGTCACCGGCGCCCATGGTCACTACCACGTCGCCGGCGCGGATGACGCCCAGCAGGGTACTGTCGAGATCCGCGGCGGTGGCCACGAACACCGGGTCCACCTGACCGCGCGCGCGGATGGCACGGCACAAGGTGCGGCTGTCGGCACCCGTGATGGCCTTCTCGCCAGCGGGGTAGACCTCGAGCAGCAGCAGTGCATCCACCGAGGACAACACTTCCGAGAAATCCTCGAACAGGTCGCGTGTACGTGTGTAGCGGTGCGGCTGGAACGCCAGCACCAGACGACGCTCGGGCCAGGCGGCGCGTGCCGCCTGCAGCGTGGCGGCAATCTCCCGTGGATGATGGCCGTAGTCGTCCACCAGGGTGATGACGCCCTGGCGCGTGGTGATGTCACCGTAGATCTGGAAGCGGCGGCCGATGCCCTGGAAGGTCTCCAGCCCATGCTGGATGGCGACGTCATCCACGCCCACCTCGGTCGCCACCGTGATCGCCGCGAGGGCGTTGAGCACGTTGTGGCGGCCGGGCAGGTTGAGGGTGACGGACAGCGGCGCTTGCTCGGGGCGCAGCACGGTGAAGTGATTGCGCAAACCTTCCTGGTGGATGTCCACCGCCCGCACGTCCGCCTCTTCGTCGAAGCCGTAGGTGAGCACGGGCCGCGCCACCTCGGGCACCATGGCGCGGATCACCGGGTCTTCGTGGCACAGCACCGCGAGCCCATAGAACGGCAGGTGGTGCAGGAACTCGACGAAGGTGTGGCGCAGGCGCGTGAAATCGCCTTCGTAGGTGGCCATGTGATCGGCATCGATGTTGGTGACGATGGCAATCATGGGCAGCAGATACAGGAACGAGGCGTCGCTTTCATCGGCCTCGGCCACCAGATAGCGGCTTTCACCCAGGCGCGCGTGGGTGCCGGCACTGTTGAGCTTGCCGCCGATGACGAAGGTAGGATCCAGACCGCCTTCGGCCATGAGACTGGCGACCAGACTGGTGGTGGTGGTCTTGCCGTGGGTACCCGCCACGGCGATGCCGTAGCGGAAGCGCATCAGCTCGGCCAGCATTTCGGCGCGCGGCACCACCGGAATGTGCTGCGCGTGCGCAGCCCGCACCTCAGGGTTCTCATCGTTCACCGCCGAGGAGATCACCACCACGTCACAGCCCGCGATATTCTCCGCCGCATGGCCGATGGCGATACGCGCACCCATGTCGCGCAACCTGCGCGTCACCACGTTCTCGCGCAGGTCGGAGCCCGTGAGGTTATAACCGAGATTGATGAGCACCTCGGCGATACCGCCCATGCCCGCGCCGCCGACGCCGACCATGTGGATGCACCGGATGCGGCGCATGGGATTCTTGTCTGACGAACGCTTGCTGTTCATTCAGTGAGCCTCCGTCGCTCGTAGCAGGCAGAGATCGGCCACCTTTCGTGTGGCGTCCGGACGGGCGAGGCCGCGCGCGGCTTGTGCCATGGCACGCAGCCGGGCACGGCCGTCTGCGGGTTCGGCGCAGAAGTCACGCAGGGCCTCGGCCAGATTCTCCGGGGTGAGGGATTCCTGGGGCAACAACACGCCGGCGCGTGCCTGCACCAGGAATTGCGCGTTATGGGTCTGGTGGTCGTCCACCGCATAGGGAAACGGAACAAGTAGGGCCGGCACACCCGCGGCGGCCAGTTCACTCACGGTGAGCGCACCCGCACGGCAGACCACCAAATCGGCCCAGGCGTAGGCTGCGGCCATGTCATCCACGAAGGGCAGCAGTTCGGCTTCAACCCGTGCGCTGGCGTAACCGCGCTGTGTCGTCTCGAAGTTACGCTGCCCGGTCTGGTGCTTCACCTGCGGACGCATGGCGGGATCGAGCAAGGCCAGCGCCTTCGGTAACGTCTGGTTGAGGGCCATGGCACCCAGGCTGCCGCCGATGATCAGCAGCCGCAGCCGATCCGTGCGCTCCTGATAACGTGCGGCAGGCTCAGGCAGCGCGGCGATCTCGCGGCGCACGGGGTTGCCCGTGTGTACCGCCTGCGCGAAAGTGCCCGGGAACGCCTCCATCACCGTGCCGGCGATGCGTGCCAACAGGCGGTTGGTGAGTCCGGCGATGGCGTTCTGCTCGTGCACCAGCAAGGGGATGCCGAGCAGGCGCGCGGCCACGCCACCGGGGCCGGTGACGAAACCGCCCATACCGAGCACGGCAGCGGGGCGTACACGCCGCAGGATGCGCAGCGCTTGCCACAGGGCCCGGCTGAGGCGCACCGGCGCCGCCAGCCAGCCCAGCAGGCCGTTGCCGCGCAGCCCCGCCACGTCCACGAATTCCAGGGGCAAACCGGCCTTGGCTACCAGCGCCGCCTCCATGCCGGCGCGGGTGCCGAGCCAGTGCACCTCCACCCCGCGCACCACCAGGTCCTGGGCCACCGCCAGCGCCGGAAACACGTGCCCGCCGGTGCCGCCCGCCATGATCAGAATGCGCGTAGTCATCGCACCACCCCGCGACCCAGTTCGTGACGCCGCACCTCGTGATCCACCCGCAGCAGCATGGCGAGCGCGATGCACACCACCAGCAGGCTGGAGCGCCCGTAGCTCATGAGTGGCAGGGTCAATCCCTTGGTGGGTAGCGCGCCCATGTTCACACCCATGTTCACGAAGGCCTGGATGGCCAGCCACAAGGTGATGCCGAAGGCCAGGTGACCGCCGAAGGCGAGGCCCGCGCGCGATGCGCGTCGGCCGATGGCGAAGCCGCGCCAGGTGAGAAAACCGAACAGCAGGATCACCGCTGCCACGCCCGCGAGCCCCAGTTCCTCGGCCATGACGGCGAACAGGAAATCGGTGTGCGCCTCGGGCATGTAGAACAGCTTCTGGATGCTGCCGCCCAGGCCCACGCCGAACCATTCGCCGCGCCCGAAGGCGATGAGCGCCTGGGTGAGCTGATAGCCGCTGTTGAAGGGATCGGCCCAGGGGTTGGTGAACGCCGTGAGGCGCTCCATGCGATAGGGCGAGGTGATCGCCAACACCGCCAGGCCGCTTGCGGCGAGTGTCACCAGCAGCCCGAACAGCGACAGACGCACACCGCCCAGGAACAGCATGCCCATGACGGTGGCGAGGATCACCACGGTGGCGCCGAAATCGGGCTCCAGCAGCAGCAGCAGCGCCATCACGCCAAGCAGTGCCAATGGTTTGAGGAAACCGCCCAACGTGGTACGCACCGCTTCGTCGTGCCGCACCAGGTAGCCGGCGACATACACCACCGCCGCCAGCTTCGCGAACTCGGATACCTGAAAGCCCAGCGGCCCCAGTGCCAGCCAGCGGGTGCTGCCGTTCACGCTGCGACCGAGGCCGGGTACCAGGACCAGCACCAGCAGCGCGGTGGCAACAATGAGCATGGGCACGCCCAGGTGTTGCCACAGCGCCAGCGGCATGCGCGCGACGACGAGGGCCAGCGCAAGACCCGCGCCGAGGCTCATGAGTTGACGTGCCAGGTAATAGAACGGCTCGTCGGTCTGGCGATCGGCGAGGGAGACCGAAGCCGACCCCACCATCACCAGCCCGAGCCCGGCCAGCGTGAACACCACGAGTAACAGCACGCCGTCCCACGCCATGGGCGGTTGGCGGGTGTTGGCCGCGTGGCTGGCGAATACCGCGTTCAAGGGGCAAGCCCTCGCACCGCGGCGGTGAATACGTCACCACGATGCTCGTAGTTGCGGAACATGTCGAAACTCGCGCAGGCAGGCGACAGCAGCACCGCATCGCCGGCACGTGCATGCTGCCGGGCCAGTCTCACCGCGTCTTCCATGCTGGCGGCATGGTGCAGGGGTGCGGCGTCGGCGAGGGCCTGTGCGATGATGCCGGCATCACGACCGATGAGCACCACGGCGCGGCCACGCACCGCCACCGCGTGAGCCAGTGGCTTGAAGTCCTGGCCCTTGCCCTCGCCGCCGGCGATGAGGACTACCTTCGCGCCCGGCATGCCCGCCAGGGCTGCAAGCGTGGAGCCCACATTGGTGCCCTTGGAATCGTTGTAGTAGCGCACGCCGTCAACCTCGGCGATGAATTCACAGCGATGGCTGAGGCCGGGGAAATCGCGCAAGGTGGCCAACATGGCAGCCATGGGCAGACCCACCGCCTCGCCCAGGGCGAGTGCAGCCAGCGCATTGGCGAGGTTGTGCCGCCCGGGGATGCGCACGTCGTCGCAAGGCATCAGTGCCTGCTCCCCGTGCACGATGTACTCGCGGCCATGCAGAGTGCGAAGGCCGAAATCCTGCGCCTGGCGCGGTGCCAGCAGCGAAAACCGCACCACCCAACGGCGCCCATCCGCCATCGCCGCGCTGAAGGCATCCTCGGCGTTCACCACCATTACGCCGTTGCCATGGAAGATGCGCTGCTTCACGGCGGCGTACTCCAGCAGGCTGTGATGGCGATCCAGGTGATCGTCGCTGAGGTTGAGCACCACGGCCGCGGCACAGTCCAGCGTGAAGGTGGTCTCCAACTGGAAGCTGGACAGTTCCAGGACGTAGAGATCGGGTCGCCCGTCTTCCAGCAGATCGAGCGCGGGCGTGCCGAGATTGCCGCCCACGCGCACGTCCTTACCCGCGCGCTTCGCCATCTCAGCCACCAACGTGGTGGTGGTGCTCTTGCCGTTGGAGCCGGTGATGGCCACCACCGGCGCGTCGGCCGCCTGCGCGAACAGTTCGATGTCGCCGATGACGGGCACGCCGGCGGCGCGCGCCGCTTGCACCGCAGGGATATCGGTGGCGATGCCGGGACTCAGCACGATGGTGCCCGCACGTGCAAACGCGTCGGCTCCGAAGGCACCCAGCTTCACCTCCACATCCGGCAACTCGCGGCGCAGCACGTCCAGACCCGGCGGCGCCTCGCGCGAGTCGGCCACCGTGAAGGCGATGCCGCGGCGCGCGAGGAAGCGCACGACCGACAGCCCGGTGTTGCCGAGACCGGCCACCAGCAGGGGGGCCCGGCCGGTGGAAGGAAGCTTGAGGGCGGCGGCGGTCGTCATCAGCGGACCTTCAAGGTGGCCAGACCAATGAGTACGAGCACGACGGTGATGATCCAGAAACGCACGATCACGCGCGGTTCCGGCCACCCCTTCAGTTCGAAGTGATGGTGCAGCGGCGCCATGCGGAAGATGCGCCGCCCGGTGAGCTTGTAAGACCCCACCTGCAGGATCACCGAGACGGTCTCCATCACGAACACGCCGCCCATGATGAACAGCACCAGTTCCTGGCGCACCACCACGGCGATGGTGCCGAGTGCGGCGCCGAGCGCCAGTGCCCCCACGTCGCCCATGAACACCTGCGCCGGATAGGCGTTGAACCACAGGAAACCAAGCCCCGCGCCCACCAGGGCGCTGCAGATGATCAGCATCTCACCGGCGCCGGCCACGTACGGGATGCCCAGGTAACCCGCGAAATTCACATTGCCGGTCACGTAGGCGAACACGCCGAGCGCACCGGCCACCATGACCGTGGGCATGATGGCGAGCCCGTCCAGGCCGTCGGTGAGGTTCACGGCGTTGCTGGTGCCCACGATGACGAGATAGGCGAGCAGCACGAAGCCCACGCCGAGGGGAATGGAGACGTTCTTGAAGAACGGCACGATGAGTTGGGTCTCCGCCGCTGTGGTGGCGGTCACGAACAGCACCAGTGCCGCACCCAGGCCGAACAGCGATTGCAGAAAGTATTTTTCCTTGGCGCGCAGGCCGGTGGACTGCTTCTTGATGATCTTGCGGTAGTCGTCCACCCAGCCGATGGCACCAAACAGTAGCGTGACCACCAGCACCACCCATACGTAGCGGTTGCCGAGATCCGCCCACAGCAGCGTACCCGCGGCCACGGCGAACAGGATCAATGCCCCGCCCATGGTGGGCGTGCCGGCCTTGGAAAGATGGCTCTGCGGGCCGTCGTCGCGCACGAACTGGCCGATCTGGTGAAAGGTGAGTTTGCGGATCAGCAAAGGCCCGAACCAGAGCGACAGCAAGAGGGCGGTGAGCACGCCCAGGATGGCGCGCAGGGTCAGGTACTGGAAGACGTTGAAGCCCGAGTAGTACTGCGCCAGATATTCGCTGAGGTGATACAGCATCGGTTTTCTAGACCTCGTTAGCGGCCAGCGCGGCGACCACGTTTTCCATGTGGCGGCTGCGCGATCCCTTTACGAGAAGGGTCACGTCCGGCCCCAATACCGACTGCAGCGCGGCGATGAGGCTGGCCTGGTCGGGAAAGTGCTGCGCGCCCGCACCAAAGGCCGTTACGGCGTGGCGCGAAAGCTCGCCGGTCGCGAAAAGACCGTCCAGCCCCAATTCCCGCGCCGTCCTGCCCGCCTCCGCGTGCAGTGCAGCGCCCGTCTCCCCCAGTTCGCCCATGTCGCCCAGCACCAGCAGGCGGCGCCCATGGCTCGCGGCAAGCACTTCCATGCCGGCGCGCAGCGAAGCGGGATTGGCGTTATAGGTGTCGTCGATGACGAGCGCGCGGCCCCGGCCGCGGCGCTGCTCCAGGCGTCCGTGCACCGGGCGCATGGCGGCGAGGCCCGCCTGCACCATGGACGGCGTTGCGCCCAGGGCCAGGCTCGCCGCGGTGGCCGCGAGTGCATTCAAGATGTTGTGCCTGCCGGGCAGCGCCAGTTTCGCATCGAATTCGCCACGGGCATGGCGCACGTGCAGCACGCTGCCCTCGCCCTGCGCCTCCCACGCGGCGGACACGTCCGCATCCTCCGCTTCGAGCCCGAAGGCGACGACGCGATGGGGCGCCGCACGCAGGCGCCACATGAGCGCGAATTCCGAGTCGCCATTCACCACGGCGATGCCGCCCTCGCGCAGACCGTCGAAGATCTCCGCCTTGGCGCGCGCCACGCCTTCCACGCTGCCGAAACCCTCCAGGTGTGCAGGCCCTGCGTTGTTGAGCAGCGCCACGTCGGGCCGCGCAATGGCGGTGAGATAGGCGATTTCGCCCGGATGGTTGGCGCCCATCTCGATGACGGCGAAACGGTGCTTCGGCGCCAGGCGCAACAGCGTGAGCGGCACCCCCAGGTCGTTGTTCAGGTTGCCGCGCGTCGCCAGCACCGGGCCGGCGAGGCCGAGGATGGCGGCGATCATCTCCTTGGTGGTGGTCTTGCCGTTGCTGCCGGTGAGCGCCACCAGCGGCGTGCCCAGCACGGTGCGCCATGCACTCGCCAGTTGCGCGAACGCGATGCGCGTGTCGGGCACGATGAGCTGGGGAATGGCCACGTGCACGCGGCGCATCACCATAGCCGCGGCTGCGCCGCACCGGGCGGCCTCCAGCACGTGGTCGTGGCCGTCGTGACGCTCACCCTGGATGGCGACGAACAGATTGCCCGGGGCGATCTGCCGCGAGTCGCTGGACACGCCTTCGAAACCGCGGTCGCGTCCCACCCAGTCGGCGCGCAACCAGGCCGACGCCTGCGCCAGGGTGCTGCGGATCCCCTCAGCCATGCAGCACCTCCTCGCCGAAGAAACGGCTCACTTCCACGCGATCGCTGAAGGAAAGCTTGCGATCGCCGATCTGTTGTTCGGTTTCGTGCCCCTTGCCGGCCACGAGCACGACGTCGTCCGCGCCGGCTTCCGCCAGCGCGGTGCCGATGGCACGGGCACGGTCACGGATCACGAGGGCCTGTTCGGGCCGGCTCATGCCGTGCTTGATCTCTTCCACGATGAATTCCGGATTTTCGGAGCGTGGATTGTCGTCGGTGAGCACGACCTGGTCTGCGAGGCGTTCGGCAACTTCGCCCATGACGGGCCGCTTGCCCCGGTCGCGGTCGCCGCCGCAGCCGAACACGCACACCAGCCGGCCGCGGGTGTGGGCACGGGCCGCCTCGAGCACCTTCTCCAGCGCATCCGGGGTGTGGGCGTAATCCACGATGGCGGTGGGGCGTCCTGCGCCGCCGCCGAAGCGCTCCATACGCCCGGGCACCGCGCGCAGGCGCGAAAGGCGCTCGGCGGCGGTGGCCACGGGCATGCCGAGCAGGATCAGCGCGGACAGCGCCCCCAGCAGGTTGCCGGCGTTGAAACGGCCCATGAGTGCGCTCTCGATGTGCGCCGTGCCGGCGGGCGTCACGGCCTCGAAGGCAATGCCCTGCGGACCGAGCACCAGGTCGCGGCCGAGCACCTCGGGAGCGGCCGCCGCATCCAGCCCGTAGCCCAGCACATGCAGGTTCTGACGCAGCTCGCCATGCCACTGGCGTCCCGTGGGGTCGTCCAGGTTGAGCGCCGCGGCCCTGAGGCCGGACATGCCGAACAGCAGGCGCTTGGCCGCGGCATAGGAAGCCATGTCACCGTGGTAGTCGAGGTGTTCATGGGTGAGGTTGGTGAATACCGCCACCTCGAAGTGCACACCGTTCACACGCCCCTGGTGGAGGCCGTGGGAGGACACCTCCATGGCCACGGCGCGGGCGCCAGCGGCCAGCAGATCCGCCAGCGTGGCCTGCACGCGCACGGCGTCGGGGGTGGTGTGGCCGGTGCTCTCCAGTTGCGCCACCAGGCCGCTGCCCAGCGTACCGATGACGCCCGCAGGCGCATCCACCGCCAGCGCGTGGGCGATGAACTGGCTCACCGAGGTCTTGCCATTGGTGCCGGTCACGCCCACCACGGGCACATGCATCGAGGGCTCACCGTAGAAACGCGCGGCGAGGATCCCGGCGCGCTGGCGCAGATCGGGCACCCCCAGCACGGGAATGGCACGGTCGTGGAGGTCGACGGCTTCGGTATGCACGCCGCCTCCGGCCTCCACCAACACGACGCGTGCACCGCGACGCACGGCGTCTTCGATGAAGTGGGCACCATGGCTGCGCATGCCGGCACAGGCAAGGAACAGGGTACCGGGCGTCACCTTGCGGCTGTCCATGGTGATGCCATCGACGCTGCACTCGACACTGTCGGGCACATCCAGAAAACCGTCCAGCAGCTTACGCAGGCTTGCGCTCACAGGAAGCCTCCTGCATCGGCCACGTGCGCCGGCTGTGACGGTGGGAGATCGTCGGGCGGGATATCGAGCAGACGCATGGCGCCCGCCATCACGGCACCGAACACCGGTGCGGCCACTTCGCCGCCGTAGTACTCGGAGGCAGAGGGCTCGTCGAGCATCACCACCATGGCAAGGCGTGGGCGGGTGGCCGGGGCGATACCCGCGAATACCGCCACATAGCGGTCCTTGCTGTAGCCGCCCGCTTCGGCCTTGCGTGACGTACCGGTCTTGCCCGCGACGCGGTAGCCCGGCACATGGGCACGCATACCCGTACCGCCTTGGGTGGTGACCGTTTCCAGCATGTTTCGCACTTGCGCAGCCGTGCTCCCGGCGATGGCGGGGATACCCTCTACCGGTTCGGTGCGCGCGAGAAAACTCACCGGGCGCAGATGGCCGTTGGAGGCGAGCACGGTATACGCCTGGGCCAGCTGCAGGGGCGTGACCGACAGCCCATAGCCGTAGGAAAGTGTGGCGCGCTGCACCTCGCCGAAACGGCCAGAGGCCAGCACGCCGCTGGCCTCGCCGGGAAAGCCGCTGCCGGTGGTGGCCCCGAACCCCACCCGCTGCATGACGTCGCGCACTGCCGTAGGCGGCAGTGCCAGCGCCAGCAGGGTGGAACCCACGTTGCTGGATTTCTGCAACAGCGTGGTCACGGAGATGGCGCCGAGGGCATGGTGATCGCGCACCGTGCTGTTGCCCACCCGCAAGAAGCCCGGACCGGTATCCACCACCGTGTCGGGGTGAAACTTGCCGCTCTCCAGGGCCGCGGCCACCGTGAACGGCTTCACCGTGGACCCAGGCTCGAACACGTCCGTGATGGCACGATTGCGTGCGCGGGCACTGGCGCGATCGCGTAGGTTGTTGGGGTTGTAGGCCGGCTGGTTCACCATGGCGAGCACTTCGCCGGTACGCGCGTCCAACACCACGGCGGAACCGCCGCGGGCACGGTGGTGGAGCACCGCGGCCTTGAGTTCGCGATAGGCGAGATACTGGATGCGGCGGTCCACGCTGATGCGCAGGTCGCGACCCGGGCGCGGCTCGCTGATGCTGGCCACGTTTTCCACGATACGGCCGAGGCGGTCCCTGATGACGCGCTTGCTGCCGGGGATGCCCCGCAGCTGTTCGTCGTACATCAGCTCGATGCCCTCGATGCCGTGGTCGTCCACGTCGGTGAAACCGAGCACATGGCCGGTGACCTCGCCGGTGGGGTAATAGCGGCGATATTCGCGCTGCAGCGACACACCGGGGACATCGAGTGCCAGCACCTTCTGCGCCACTTCAGGTGTCACGTGGCGCTGCAGGTACACGAACTCGCGCTGCTTGCGTTGGGCGACGAGCCGCTCCAGCTGCGTGTGTTCCATCCCCAGCACCTTCGCCAGCGGCTTGATGCGCCCGCGGTGTTCCGCCAGCACCTGGGGATTGGCCCACACCGATTCCACCGGCGTGCTGATGGCCAGCGGTTCGCCCTGGCGATCGGTGATCATGCCGCGGTGGGCGGGCACCGGCACCACGCGCAGGGCGCGCGCATCACCCTGCTGCTGCAGGAAGTCGCGATTGAACACGTGCAGGTCTACGGCCCGCCACAGCAGGGCCACGCTGGCGAGGCCGAAGGCACCCACCACGAAGGCGAGGCGCGCCGGCTGCACGGCGCTGGATTCGCGCCGGCTCATGGCCGCACCACCCGCACGCTGTCGGGCGCGGGCAGGCGCATGGACAGCTTGTCGCGTGCAGTCGCCTCGATACGCCCGTGAGTGGCCCAGGTGCTCTGCTCCAGCTGCATGCGGCCCCATTCCACGTCCAGTTCGTCGCGGATCTCCTGCAGGGCCTGCAACTCGATGAACAGTTTGCGGGACTCATGGCTGGCATACACCACACCCAGGGCGGAGCCGAAGCAGGCGAGTCCGAGTGCCAGTACGAGCAGCCGCATCATGCCGAGGTCCTCTCGGCCACGCGCAACACGGCGCTGCGGGCACGTGGGTTGGCGCTGATTTCCGCTTCATCGGCGCGGATAGCCTTGCCCACGGAAAGCAGGCGTGCATGGTGCACGGGTGCCACGGGGAGATGACGCGGCACCTCGGGGCCGCGCTGCTCGGCGCGGATGAAGCGCTTCACGCGCCGGTCTTCGAGGGAGTGGAAACTGATCACCGCAAGCCGGCCGCCGGCGGCGAGCATGTCCACGCTCTGCGGCAGAAAGGCATCGAGGTCCTCCAGTTCGCGGTTGATGAAGATGCGCAGCGCCTGGAAACTGCGCGTGGCCGGGTCCTTGTGACGTTCGCGGGTAGGACTGGCGCGGGTGATGAGTTCGACGAGTTCGCCCGTGGTGCGCACCGGGCCCTGGTCGCTCTCGCGACGCTGCACGATGGCGCGCGCGATGCGCCGCGCATGGCGCTCCTCACCGTATTCGAACAGCACGCGGGCGATGTCCGCCTCATCCGCGTGAGCAAGCCAGTCGGCCACGCTCTCGCCGCTGTCGGGATCCATGCGCATGTCGAGCGGGCCTGCGGTGCGAAAGCTGAATCCGCGCTCCGCCTGGTCGAGCTGGGGCGAGGAAACGCCCAGGTCCAGCAGGATGCCGTCCACCCTGCCGGTCCAGCCGCGTTCAGCCACCAAGCTACCCAACATGGAAAAACTCCCCCGCGCGATCTGAAAACGCGGATCCGATCCGAAACGCTGCCGTGCCGCGGCCACCGCCGCGGGGTCCTTGTCGGTGGCAAGCAGACGGCCTTGCGGGCCGAGCTGCGCCAGGATCGCACCCGCGTGGCCACCACGGCCGAAGGTGCCGTCCAGGTAAATCCCGTCGGCACGGATTTGCAGGGCTGTCAGCACCTCCGCCAACAGCACCGGCTTGTGTTCCAGGGCGTTCATCAGAGGACCAGGTTCTGCAATTCGGCCGAGAGCGAGGCATCCTCGATACCCTCCGCCAGCCAGGCGTCGCGGCGCGAGTTCCACAGCGCCTCGTCCCATAACTCGAATTTCTTGCCCTGCCCAACCAGCACCACCTTGTGATCCAGCCCGGCGTAATCACGCAGCATGGGCGCAAGCAGCAGGCGGCCGGCGCCGTCCATTTCGGTGTCGGTGGCGTACCCCATGAGCAGGCGGCGCAGGCGGGTGGCGGTGGCGTCGAAGGCAGGAAGGGCGTTGAGCTTGGCCTGAATGGCCTCCCACTCGGGCAGCGGGTAGATCCACAGGTCCCGATCGGTGGTGTCGATGGTGATGACCAACTGGCCATTGCAGCGCTCCAGCAGACGCTCGCGATAACGCGCGGGCATCGCCATGCGGCCCTTCGCATCGAGACTGAGCGCATTGACTCCCCGGAACACTGCCCACTTCCCCCTGGATGGTGGGTTCCATCCCACTTCGATCCACTTTGCCCCACTTCGGCACACTATAGGGAGCGTGGAGCGGGGGTGTCAAGGCGCGCCTGGGAAAATGATGCTTTGGCAACAGTAACTTAGCGAAAGTGGGACAGAGTGGGACGGGCACGGGAAAAGCCCGCGCCAGAGATGTACTCAATGAATCAATTGCTTGGCGCGGGAAGCTCATGCAGGACATGAACAGGAAAGAAGTGAGGGAGTCGGCCTGTAAGCCGGGTTCTGTCGTGGACAGCCATTCATCTGGGACGCACGTCGCCGTGCGCCTCGAGCGACCTACCCGGGAACGGTGCGGGCCGCACCTGTGTTCCCCTATTTGGTCTTGCTCCGGGTGGGGTTTACCGTGCCGCGGCGTGTTGCCACCCGCGCGGTGC